>JAFGPY010000444.1 GCA_016935955.1 Planctomycetota bacterium | reverse complement strand
GGCAGGCGGTCGATCAGCACCGGCAGCACCTCGTCGTCGGTCAGCGGATCGATGTACTTGCGGCGGTAGCGCTGCGACTGCATGCGGCACGACATGCGGTGGCCGCAGAATTCCGGGTGCGTGACCATCTTCTTCCAGATCTCGGCCAGCGGCGCGTTGCGGACATTGCCGAAACTCACCGGGTTGAAGTCGCAGGGATCGATGTCGCCGTAGCAGGTCATGTAGAACTGGCTGAAGCTGCCGAAGCAGCCGCCGCCGTCCGGGGCATTGGCCTTGGCCTGGGCCGTCACGCCGAACTCGGCCGTATCGCTGTTGTACTTATCGGCCAAGGCCCGCACGGCCTCGATGTCCTTGCGGCCGAGGATCAGGTCGTCGCGTCGCAGGAACTTGCCCGTCGGCACGCAGTCGAAAATCGTGACCTCGTGAAATCCCTCGTCGCGGGCGATCTCGAGCAGATGCTCCAGCCGCCCGTTGGTGAGGTTCTCGTGGGTGGCGTAGGTCGAAACACCGACCATGATCCCCGCTTCCCGGGCCATCCGCGCTCCTTCAACGGCCTGCTTGAACGTGCCGGGGCGGTTACGGAACTGGTCGTGCTCCTCGGGCCGGTCCGAGTCGATCGAGACGTTCATCGACCCCAATCCCGCCTCCTTCAGCCGGGCCACGCTCTCGGCGTTCAGGAACGCCCCGCAGGTGAAGATCATCACGTGGGCCAGGTTCTTGTCCACGCGGGCGATCTGGTCGTACAGGTCCTTGCGGGCCATCGGTTCGCCGCCGGTGAAGATCAGCGTGCAGACGCCCAGGGCGAGCGTCTGGTCCACCACGCTGGCCAGTTCCTCGGTTGAGAGCATCTGGCCTTCCTTGGTCACAAAGCGGTCGGCCGAGCAGTGCACGCACTTGCACGGGCAGTTCGGTGTGATCGACAACGTGGCTGTGGCCGGGAGGACATAGCCGAGCGAGTGGCTACGGAGCTTCCGCTCGAACGGCCGCAGGGCCGCCGGGCTGGGCATCGGGGGATTGTAGAGGTTGTAGACCAGTCGCCCCTCGACGTTGCCGATGACCTTGACGCGGTTGATAACCGACAGGAACCGGTCGACCATCGGCTGGACCTGGGCCTTGGCCGGACCCTCCAGGTCGCAGGCGATCTTCTGTCCGTCGACCACGCGGGTGGTCATCTGCAGCAGTTTGACGCCCAGCGGACCGGTAACGCGGGTCTCGGTCACGGTCGGGGCGACCTGGGTGGAAACGATCTTAACGTGCTTCAGCATGGCATCGGTAATCTTGCTCATGACGGCTCCTGTCGCAAGGACCTCTAGCGCGAAAGGCGGACCCTGTTGCGGCCCGCCCGTCCCCGCAGAAGCGGGTTATCGAAACGAAGCAGTATTTTAGCCCGTTTGGGGGTTCATGTAAAGCTTCGATGTGTGGCGACCGGGCCGTCACTGGCGTACAGGGTTGTTTTCGGGGGCTCGGGGGGTATAATGGGCTTCTTGAGTCGCCGGCCGTGGGTCGGCTTTTGGCTGTTACAGGGGCCCGAGGGTGCCGAGTGTGACCAGGACGGTGGCCGAATTGGCCGAACTCGTCGGCGGAAGCGTGGAAGGCGACGGTGCCGTGACGATCCGCGGCGTCGGCGGCCTGGGGACCGCTACGGGCGAACAGGTCTCGTTTGTGGCCAATCCCAAGTACGCCCCCCGTGCCGCCGAGACCCGTGCCGGGGCCCTGATTGTCGGCCCGAAGTTCGCCGCAACCACGACCGCGGCCCTGATTCGCGTGGGCAACCCGGATGCTGCGTTCGCCCAGGTGGCCACCCTTTTCGCGCCGCCGCCGCGAACGGAGCCGACCGGCGTCCATCCCTCGGCTGTCGTGGGCGAAGGCGTCCGCGTCGGCAAGGACGTCAGCATCGGTCCGCAGGCGGTGGTCGAGCGGGGGGCCGTGATCGGCGATGGCACGGTGCTGCGGGCCTGTGTCTACGTGGGGCCTGGGGTGCAGGTGGGCCGCCAGTGCCTGATCTATCCGCACGTGACGATTCGCGAGGGCACGACGCTGGGCGATCGGGTTATCATCCATGCCGGCACGGTGGTCGGGGCCGACGGTTTCGGCTACACGGTCACCGGCGGCCGCCGGGTGAAGATTCCACAGCTGGGGGGCGTCCTGATCGAGGACGATGCCGAGATCGGGGCCAACGTGACGATCGACAGGGCTCGTTTCGATCGCACGGTCATCGGGCGAAACGTCAAGATCGACAATCTGGTGCAGATCGCTCACAACGTGCAGATCGGCGAGAACACGGTGATCGTGTCGCTGTGTGCGGTTGCCGGCAGCACGACGCTGGGCCGCAACTGCGTGCTGGGCGGCCAGGTGGCCATCGACGGGCACCTGACCGTCGGGGACAACGTCATGATCGCCGCCAAGAGCGGCGTGACCAAAGACGTGCCCTCGAATTCGGTTATCAGCGGCTTCCCGGCCCAGGACCACAAGCACGATCTGCGAATGACCGCCGAGCTGCGCAAGTTGATGGGCGCCTCGAAACGTCTTGAGGACATCGAACAGAGACTGTCGCAACTCGTGGGCGACAGACAGGGGGCGTGAGTCCGTGGCAGAGACGCGGATGCAACACACGATCGAACGTGAGGCGGAGATCGAGGGCCACGGCCTGTTTTCCAGCCAGCCGGTCACGGTGCGGTTCAAGCCCGCGCCGGAGAACACCGGCGTGGTTCTCTGTCGTCCCGACATCGATCCGTCCTTGCGGATTCCCGCGACGATCGACAACGTCATCTCCGCCTTCCAGCGGACCAGCCTCGGCAACGGCCAGGTCCAGATTCACACGGCCGAGCATTTCCTTGCCGCCGTGGGGGGCCTGGGCATCGACAACCTGATCGTCGAACTGGACGCCGACGAATTCCCGGCGTGCGATGGCAGCGCCGCCTCGTACGTGCGCCTGTTCAAGCAGGCGGGCATTGCCGCCCAGGAAGCGCCGCGGCGGACGTTCGTCATCACCGAGCCGGTCACCGTGGAAGAGGGCGGGGCCATGGTGGCGGCGCTGCCCAGCGACGGCGACCATCTGAGTATCATCTACCAACTCGATTACGGCCCCGGCAGCCCCGTGCGGCCGCAGACGTTCTCGATCAGCCTGGACCGCGAGAACTTCGCCCGCGACGTGGCCGCCAGCCGCACCTTCGTCTTCGAGGACGAGGTCGAGAAGCTCCGCTCGATGGGCTACGGCGAGGGGTTGACCTACGAAGACATTCTCGTGTTCGGACCCGACGGCGTCATTCAGAACACGCTGCGATTCCCCGACGAACCCGTGCGGCACAAGGTACTCGACCTGATCGGCGACCTGATGCTGCTGAACCGCGACATTCGCGGCCGCATCGTCGCCATTCGCGGCGGGCACCGTCTGCACCAGAGCCTGGTCCGCAAGCTTCAGGGCCTGATGCGGCGCGAGGAGAACCGCCTCATCGCCGAGACGCAGACCCTGATGGACATTCGGCAGATTCAGAAAGTCCTGCCGCACCGCTACCCGATGCTCATGGTCGATCGCATCATCGAGATGGTTGGCGACGAGCGGGTCGTGGGCATCAAGAACTGCACGATCAACGAGCAGTTCTTCCAGGGGCACTACCCGGGCACGCCGATCATGCCCGGCGTACTCATTGTCGAGGCCATGGCCCAATTGGCCGGCGTCCTGCTGCTCAGGAAACTCGAGCACACGGGCCAGGTGGCCGTTCTGATCAGCATCGACAAGGTGCGTCTGCGTCGGCCGGTCGTTCCGGGGGACCAGTTGCGGCTCGAGGCCGAAGTAGTCAAGGCCCGCGGCAGCCGAGCCCATGTTCGCTGCACGGCCACGGTCGGCGGCGACGCGTCGGGCGAGGCGGAGTTGCGGTTCATGCTGATTGACGCCGCGTCGTAAGCGGCCGTTGCAGGGAGAAAGCTGGCCGACGATGTCGATACACCCCACAGCACTCGTCGATCCCAAGGCTGAGATCGACTCAAGCGTTGAGATCGGGCCCTACTGCGTCATCGGGCCGCGCGTCCGCATCGGCGCCGGTTGCCGTCTGCGCGAACGCGTTTCGATCGAGGGGCAGACTACGCTCGGTCGGCGCAACCTCGTCTTCCCGGGAGCCTGCATCGGTTTCCCGCCCCAGGATATCAGCTATGCCGACGCCGACACGCGAGTCGAGATCGGCGACGACAACCTGATCCGCGAATACGTCACGATCCATCGCGGCACGGAGAAGGGCGAGGGCATCACTCGCGTCGGCAGCAACAACTTCCTGATGGCCATGGCCCACGTCGCCCACGATTGCCAGATCGAGAATCACGTGCTGCTGGAGAACAACGTTCTGCTGGCCGGGCACATCCACGTCGAGCACCACGCGGTCGTCAGTGGCGGCGCGGCCATGCACCACTTCACGACCGTCGGCTGCTTCAGTTTCGTCGGCGGGCTGACGCGGATCGTCCACGACGTGCCGCCCTACATGAAGGTCGAGGGCCACCCGGCCCGCGTCCGCGGCGTAAACGTGGTCGGCCTGCGGCGGCAGGGTGTTGCCGAGGAGACGATCTCGAAGCTCATCGAGGCCTACCGTCACCTGTACTGCTACGGCCAGCCGCGAAGCCTCACGCTGCCGCAGCTTGAGGCCCACGACGATCAGCCCGAGGAAGTGCAGCACCTGTTGGCCAGCCTGCGGCGAAGCGACCTCGGCAAGCACGGTCGCTATCGCGAATCGCTCCGGAAATGAGGACACGATGAGTCAGAAGTTGCGCATGGCGGTGATCGGCGCCGGGCGGATGGGCGGATTTCATGCCCGCGTCTGCCACGAGCATCCCGACGTGGATCTGCTGGGCGTGGTCGATCTGAACCGCGACCGGGCAGCCGAAGTCGCCGCGAAGTACGGTGTCGAAGCTTTCGCGTCGGCGGACACCCTGGCCGGTAAGCTGGACGCCGTAGTGGTCGCGGTGCCGACGACTGGGCACGTGGACGTGGCCGAGCCGCTGCTGGCCCGCGGCGTGGCGTGCCTGGTCGAGAAGCCCCTGGCCGTGACCGCCGAGGCCGCGACGGCCCTCGTGCGTGCCGCCGAGGAGGGCGGGGCCGTCCTCCAGGTGGGACACACCGAGCGGTTCAACCCGGCTTTCATGGCCCTGGGCCGCTACAAGCTTGCTCCGCGTTTCATCGAGACCGAGCGCATCAGCCCGTGCCGCTTCCGCAGCATGGACGTCGGCGTGGTCATGGACATGATGATCCACGACATCGATCTGGTGCTCAGCATGGTCCGCAGCGAGGTGACGGACATTGACGCCGTGGGTATCAACGTCCTAGGCACCACCGAAGACATGGCCAACGTCCGCGTCCGGTTCGCCAATGGGGCCGTGGCCGACATGATGGTCAGCCGCGCGGCCATGAAAGTGGAGCGGCGCATCCGCGTCTTCGCCGACAACGCCTATGCCGGTGTGGACTTCAACGCCAAGCAGGGCGTCGTGATTCGTCCCGGCAGGAAGATGGTCGAACTGCTTGAGTCGTCGCTGAGCAAGGGAACGTTCGATGTCGCCCGAATTGGCGGCGAGGAGTTCCAAAACCTGCTTGAGACCGAGCAGATCGAGATCAACGAGCATGACGCGCTGGGCAAGCAGCTTGAGAGCTTTATCCTCGCCGTGCAAGGCAAGGGGCCGGTCGTTGTCAGTGGCGACGACGGCCGCAGAGCGGTGGATCTGGCCATCCGAATCGTCGACGCGATCCGCGCCCAACCGGTCAGAAGCCGGTGACACGGGCCGCGAAGCCGAGGGCAGGGGGCTATGCATGCCCCGCGTGTATGCAATGTAGGAACGGCCTGCCGTGCCCGTGCGTAGTCCGTACGACAACTCGATGCTGAAGCGGCATGGCTGAAAAGCATCCGACGGGAAAAGAAAGGCGTGACGAGTCGGCGACTCGTCACGCCTTATGTCTTTCCTGTGAGGTCGTGCCGGTTACGGTTTGGGGGCCGCTTCCGGGTGCTCCATGGTCCACTTGGCGTTCAGGGCTGCAATGACGGCGTCGGTGATGTCCAGCGCGGCACTGTTGTACAGCACCCGCCGCGAGTTGATCATGCTCTTGAGTTCCTGGGTGTTCTGGGCGGTCTTCAGCAGCGGGTCGAGCTGTTCCTTGTAGACGACCAGATCGATACCGTTGCTCTCGGCGTGCCGGCTGATCTGGGCCATGATCTCCTCGTAGCAGCTCAGCAACCCGTCGCGGCTCTTGCGCTGCAGGCGGCCTTGCTCGGTCTCGCGATAGGCCTTCAGCTCGTACATCTTCTCCCAGGCCGTCTCCTCGAGCTTCTTGCGGTCTTCAGACCCTTCCTTCAGGTCGTCCATCTGTTTGGCCATCATCTCGATGACGTCGCTACGTCGCTTGACCTCTTCGACGCGGGATTTCTCCTGCTGCGCCAGGTCGTCCTGCAGGCTCTGCACACGCTTGTAATCGTCCACCACCTTGGCCAAGTCGCACACGGCCACGCGGCTGGGCTCCGGCTTGCCGCCGTTGGCCCCGACCAGCAGGGCGACAAGGCCCACCATGAGAATCGCTATGCCAACCGTCTTCTTCATAAGTATCCTTCCTCCCCGGCGAATACGGCTTGTGCCGTGAACGCCCCTAGAAGTTCCACGCGATCGAGAAACTGAAGACCTGCGTTTCGTCGTCGTCGCCCTCAGACAGCGGAAATCCGAAATCCAGAGCAAAGGGCACCGGCGCCCCAAGCATGTCGACCGTAAACCGCAGTCCGAAACCGGCCGCTGCCCGAAGCGTGCCGATGCTCGTGCTTTCCTCGACCGTGCCCGAGTCCACGAAGACAACGCCCGAGAAGTTCTTGCCGATCAGCGGGAACTCGTACTCGCCGCCCATCAGCAGCATGAAGTCGCCGCCGATCGGTTCACCGCGCTGAAACGGGCCGACGCCGCGATACTCGAAGCCGCGAATTGATCCCTGGCCGCCGGCATAGAACCGCTCGAAGATCGGCGGGTCGCCCGGAGCGAAGCCCACGCGACCATGGAGCTTCAGCACGCTTCGCCGACCGAGCACGTCCTCGGTCACCGTCCAGAAGCGACGCCCATCGAGCGTGATCTTGGTAAATGTGTAATCGCCGCCCAGGGCGCCGGCCTGCTCGATCACAGCCGTGGCCCGGCTGCCCGTCGTCGGCACGAAGTAACTGTCGGTCTTGTCGCGGATCACCTTGATGACAGCGGCCGACAGGTAGCTGCTGCCCTCGACGTCGAAGACGTCATCCGGGGCGTCGGCGTCCACGTCCTCGATGTTGATGTCCTCCATCCGCAGGCCCAGCGAGGCGAACCAGTACTTCCGCAGGTTCTTGCCCAGAGAGGCCTGGCCGCCCAGCCGCTGCTCGTCGTAGGCGCTGCGGTCGCGGTCGTAGTAGGAGCCCGATGTGTCGAACTGCAGTTGCCGGTCGAACAGGTACGGCTCCGTGAAACCGATGGTGTATTGTTGCCGCTCGGTGCCCGGCTCGAGCACGATGCGGAACTGCTGCCCCGCGCCGCGGAAAGCGCCGCGGTCGTTCCAGCCTCGCGGCCAGCGGGCCCAGTCGAAGTTCCTCTGACGCAGCGATATGTTGCCGATCAGTCCGGCGTTGCTGCTGACCCCGGCGCCGAAAATCAGTTGAGCCGTGTCCGTCTCCTCGACGTTGATCAGCAGGTTCTCGATGCTCTCATCGCGTGTCGGCAACAGTGACAGGTCCACGTCCGAGAACAGTTGCAGCCCCATCAGTCGCTTGCGGGCCTGCTCGATGGCTTGGCTGTCGGCCGTGTCGCCCGGCACAAGGTCCAATTCCCTCAGCAGCACCTTCTGACGCGTGATCTTGTTGCCCGAGGGAATAATCTCCCCGATCGTGACTTTCGGTCCCTCCGTCACGTCAAAGACGATGTCCAGCTTGCCCGATTGTGACGTGTACTGAACGTCGGGCCGGGCGGTGGCGTGCACGTAGCCGATGCGTCCGTAGTTGCGACCAATTTCTTCGGTGTCGGCCTTCAGGGCGTCGGCCGTATAGAACTCGCCCGGTTGCAGCTTGAAGTTCTCCGCCAGGTACGCCGAGTCGACTTTCTCCGCACCGCGGATCATCACCGACGCCACGCGGTACCGCGCCGCCTCGTTGATGACGAACGTCACGGTGACCTTCGACTTGGCGGCGTCGAAATCCAGCCTGCGGCCGACGTCCACGTCGAGAAACCCCTGCGAGATGTAGTAGGACTTCAGCTTGGCCACGTCCTGGTCGAGTTGATCGATCGAGAACTCGCCCGACGTGAAAGGCCAGAAGCGGGCCTTTGTGTCGATCTTGCCTCCCAGCGTGCGGCCGGGCACGGAATCGTTGCCGCTGAAGACGACCTTGCGGACGCGAACCTTCGGCCCTTCGCTGATCGTGAAACGGGCTACCCCTTCGCTCTCCATTCGCTCGCGGTCCAGTGTCGCCTCGGCGAAGTAATAGCCCGACCGCTTGTACTCGTCGACGATCACCTGCGAGGCCGACAGCAGACGATGCCTGTCCAGCGGCATGCCCTCGTTCAGGCCGGTCAGCGAACGAAGCTTCTTTTCCTTGATGCTCTTGGCCCCGGCGAACTCGATGGCCTTCAGGAGCGGTCGCTCGGCAACGGTCACTCGCAGCCGCAGGCCGCCCTCGACCGGCTCGGGCGTCAGGATCACGTTGTCGAATTCGCCCAGGGCGTAGATGCGTTTGAAGTCCTCGTTGCCGGCCGCGGGGGTGTAGACCGATCCCTGGCGCAGCGTCATCTGCGACAGGATGCGGTTGGCGTCGACGCGTTCGTTGCCCTCGATCACCACCTCGACGATATGGGTCTCGGTTGCGGAAGTCTGTGCGGCCGCACGGTCTACCGTCGCCAGAAGAGATACCGAGCCGCACAAGGCAACCAGGATGAAGGGAAGTGCGAGAGTAGTTCTTTTCATGGGCGCGATTGGAATCAGACGAGGCGTTGGCTCACGTGACGATTCTCGCTGGGCGGCAATTCCCGGGAAAGGGCACGCCCAGCCGCAATGTGAGAATTCTACCGAACGGCAAGCCGGAATGCACGAACAAAAAAGACCGCGAATCGGTCTGCGGGCGGCGCGGCCGTCAGACCGGCGAATGCTCCATGGACGGGTTGACGAATCGCACGCACTCCGGGTGGAAGTTCACCGGAACGACGCCGGTCGGCCCGTTGCGGTTCTTGCCGACGACGATGCAGGCGTCGCTGTTGACGCCGGTTTCGGGCGACACGTACTTTTCCAGCGGGCGATGCAGCAGCAGCACGACGTCGGCGTCCTGCTCGATGGCTCCCGACTCGCGGATGTCGGCCAGGCGGGGCAGTCGCTCGGCGTGCTCGACTTCGCGGTTGAGCTGGCACAGGCAGAGTACGGGGATCCGTAGTTCCCGGGCCAGGGCCTTGACGCCTCGCGACATCTCGGCCACCTGCACCTGGCGGTTCTCGCCCTTGGGCGGATGGACCAGTTGCAGGTAGTCGATGACCACGAGTTGAATGTCGTGCAGGGCCTTCAGGCGGCGGCTCTTGGCCCGAATGTCCAGGATGGTCTGTCCCGGCGTGTCGTCGATGAACAGCTTGGCTTCGGCCAGTTCACCGGCCGTCTTCATCAGTTGTCCGTACTCGTCGTCGCTCAGATGTCCCTTGAGCTTGGAGGAGTTGATGCCGGCCCGCGACGACAGCAGCCGCTTGGCAATTTCGGTCTTGCCCATTTCGAGCGAGAACAGGACTACGGCCGCCTTCTCGTCCACGGCGATGTTCTCGGCCAGGTTCATGGCCAGGGCCGTCTTGCCGACCGACGGCCGCGCCGCCAGGACAATCATCTCGCCGCGCTGCAGGCCGCCGAGCAGATCGTCCAGCTTGTAGAAGTTGGTCCGCAGGCCGGTCTGCCCGTCATGGGCGGCCTTCTCGATCTCCTCGAACGTGACCTGCAGGATGTCCTTGATGCCTTGGGCCTGGCCGGTCTCCTTGCGCTCAGTCACGTCGAAGATCGTCTGCTCGGCGTGGTCCAGAAAGTCCTCGACAGGACGGTTCTCGGCGAAGGCCTCGGAGATCAATTGCCCGGTCGCGCTGATGAAGCCGCGAAGCAGGGCCTTGTTGCGGACGATGCGGGCGTAGTGCTCGGCATTGGCTGCCGAGGGCACGCTCTCGGCCAAGCGGGCCAGGTACTCGCCGCCGCCCACCTCCTCGACGCCGCCCTGTTCGCGCAGCGAATCCAGGACGGTCACGAAATCGATCGGCACGTTCTTCTCGTACAGCCGGATCAGCGTCGCGGCGATCGTCTGGTGCGAGGGAAGGTAGAAGTCCTCGGGCTTGACCAGCAGCAGGGCTTCGCCGCAGGCGTGACGGTCGAGCATCATCGAGCCCAGCACGCTCATCTCGGCCTCGACGCTGTGCGGCGGCACGTGTTCGAGCGACGGAGCAGGGGACTGCGGTTGACTGTTGCGCTTGGCCATGGGTCTTCTGACCGATCTTGCGAAAGGGGCCCTTATGCTGTCAGCCGGAGAGTATAGCGTGTCCGCACGCGGTGAGCAACCGTCTGGTTAGTTAATGCACTAAAGGCCAAAAAAAGACCGGCGCAGGGCATCCCGCGCCGGTCTTTCGATGACGGTTGTCGATGGTGCCTGGGCGGCTCAGGCCTCTTCGGGCACGACCCACAGGTCGATGTTGGCCTCGAAGCCCTCTTCCAGCCGCACCGGAATCTGGAACCGGTCCAGCATGCGGATGGGCTCGGCCAGCAGGATCTGCTCGGCGTCGATCTTGTGTCCCATGGCCTGCAGCGCGGCGGCAATGTCCTTCTGCGTGACCGACCCGAACAGGTGTCCCTGCTCGTTGGCCTGGGCCTTGATCGTGATGCTGGTGCCTTCCAGGATGGCGGCCGCTTCGGCCAGCCGGGCCTTGCGGGCTTCCAGATCGGCCTGGCGTTTTTTCCGCAACTCCTCGACGCGTTCGATGTTGCCTTGCGTCGGCACCAGAGCCAGGCCCTGGGGCACCAGGTAGTTGCGGGCGTAGCCGTCACGCACGTTGACGATGTCTCCGGCCTTGCCGAGGTGTCTGACGTCTTCTGCCAATAACAGTTTCACGGCTGTCCTCCGAGTTCTCTGAACGGGCGACCTGGCGACGATTGCGGCGCGCCGCACGTCCGGCGGCACACGACAACCCTCAACGGTCGCCGGGACTAACTGACAAACGGCATCAGGGCCATGAACCGGGCCCGCTTGACCGCCCGACGGGCGCTACGCTGATGGCGGGCGCAGTTGCCGCTGCGCTTCCGCGAGAACATCTTGCCCTGGCCGGTGACCAACTTCTGCAACGACGAGGTGTCCTTGTAGTCGATCTCCCCAATCTTGTCGCGGCAGAATCGGCACTTGGTCCCCGACTTGTAAACGACTCGTTTCTTCGCCATCGATCTTGCTACCTCCCGAAATCGCAAAACAACGCCTGATTGTTTCTCGTCGCAGGACTCCGCACGCCTCGACTCCCGACGGCCCGGCCGTCATCAGAAGGGAATCGTGTCGTCTTCGAGGTCCTGATTGTACCCTTCGTCATGTCCGCCGCCGCCCGAGGACTGCTGCCCGGCGCGACCCTGGCCGCGACCGCCGCCACCACCGCCTCCACTCCCGCCGCCGGCACCAGCGCTGTCGAGGAACTGGAAGTTCTCGAGTGTCACCTTGAGCTTGCTTCGCTTCTGGCCGTCCTGGCCTTCCCACTGGTCGTAGGTGAGACGTCCCTCGATGAACAGCTGGCGGCCCTTGGTCACATACTTCGAGAGCGTCTCGGCCTGTTTGCCCCAGGCCGTGATGTCCACGAAGCAGGTCTCGTCTCGCTGCTCACCCGAACTGCTGCGCGAGCGGCGGTTGACGGCCAGGCCGATGTCGCAGACGGCCATCTGGTTCGGGGTGTACCGCAATTGCGGATCCCGCGTCAGGTTTCCGATCAGGAAGACCTTGTTGTAGTTCGCCATTTTCGTCTCTCCTTGTGCCGGCATCGAGAATTCTCGACCCGCCGCCGTCTCATCGCGAGACGGTCCGGGACGCGCACAACGCGGCGAGGCTACTTGTCGTCGTCACGGTCGTCCGCATCAGTGTCTTTGTCGTTGCCGTCGGAATCCTCCTCTGCGGCCTTGGCCGGTTTTGCGGCGACGGCCACGGGTTCCGGAGCGGCGCCGATGACGTTGGCCTCGCCCGACGGAACGGGGCAACTGAGCATGGCCTGCAGGTCCATACGTTCGCGCCGCAAGAGCAGCAGGCGGAGAATCGTCTCCGAGAGCTGGGCATCGCGCTCGACCTCCTTGAGAGCCTTGTTCGGGGCCTTGAAGAAGACCAGCACGTAGGTGCCGCGCTTGTGATGGCGAATCTCGTAGGCCAGGCGGCGATCGTCCCACTTGACCAGGCGGATGATCTCGGCGCCGCGGCGCTCAAGAATGCCGACGATCTCCTTCACGACGGCGTCCCAGTTGGCCGACGCGTAGCCGCTGTCGAGCAAAAACAGTCCTTCGTAGTTCTTCACGACCATCTTCCTCCAT
>JAFGPY010000443.1 GCA_016935955.1 Planctomycetota bacterium | reverse complement strand
TCGCCGCTGCTGTCCAGCGTGTAGACGCGGTCCGGGTCGGCCGGGTCCACGGCGAACGTCGGCTTGGAGTCCAGGCCTGTGTATGACCAACTCGTCGTCGCGTAGACTCGCCACGTGACGCCGCGGTCGTCGCTGCGCAGGATGTCGTCGCGCGGGCGGCTGAGGGCGTAGATCGTGTCGGGGTTGGAGCGGCACATGCCGAAGATCGACGCCGAGCGGTCCTGCAGATACGAGATGGTCTGCCATGTGGCCCCGGCGTCGGTCGAACGCTTGTAGCCGGAGAAGACCAGATTCGGATCGTTCGGATGGAAGGCCACGAACAGGTGGTTCTCGCTGTCGTTGTCGACGATTGTCCAGGTGGCCCCTCCGTTGGTCGAGCGGACCAGCTTGGTGTCGAAGTACATGCCCACGGAACCGACGATGACCTGCGACCCGGCGATCGGCTGGATGTCGCCGGCGTACATGCCCGGCCAACTGATCAGGCCCTGCGCGTACCATTCCCACGGCACGCGGTAGCGCGTGAACCAGTTGCCGCCGGTCGTCGTGAAGTCCATGCTGATGTCGCAGCAGAACAGGACGAAACGGTTCGGGTCGGCCACGTCGAAACCTATGCCGTCGGCCCACCAGCCCCAGGCGTGGCCGGTGTAGAGCGTCGAGCTGTCCACCCAGTGCAGGCCCCCGTCGCTGGTCCGCCACAGGCAGGCGTTGGCGAACGCCACGGCCACATTGGCGTCGCGCGGGTCGGGCAACACGGCGCAGAATTCGCTCAACAAACTGGTCTTCCAGTCGCGGCCCAGCCCCGTTGCCGGGGTGACGCTGACCGTCGTCCATGTGCTGCCGCTGTTGGAACTGACCATGCTGTTGGTGTTCAGGCCGACCAGGAACACCTTGTTCGGGAAGCTCGGGTTCAGGAAGACCCGCACGGCGTCGAAGCTTCTCAGGAGCGAGAACGTCGCGCCGCCATTGGTCGAGCGATAGAGCCCCGAGCCGCGCACCACCGCGTAGATCATCTGTTCGTTCTGCGGGTTGATCGCGATGGACGAGATCGTTCCGGAGGGCAGGTTCCCGAGAGTCGTCCACGACGCTCCCCGGTTGGTACTGATCTCCAGGCCCCGGCTGGAGGCCATGTAGAGCGTCTGCCCGTCGGAACCGTGTGTCCAGATGCCGTACACGTTGGCCACGCCGGTCAGGCTCACGGCGAGCGTCCACGTGGCGCCGCCGTCCTCGCTGCGGTAGAGCCCGTTGGCCGGGACGGCCACGTACCACCGCGAGGCCCGCTCGGGGCCGACGGTCGTCGGGTCCCAGGCGATGCAGTGCTGGAACATCCGCTGCACGACGCCCGGCGTCTGGAGCACGAGCGTCCAGTTCTCGCCGCCGTCGGTCGAGCGATAGACGCCTTCGTAGTCGTCGGCCAAGTAGTTGCTGGCGGAGTCCGAGACGGTGATGACGGTATCGGGATCGACGGGGTCCACCTCGATGGACTGACCGTTGATGACCCACATGCCCTTGCAGAGCAGCTTGTTCCAGGTGAGCCCGTTGTCATTGCTGCGCCAAACCTGGCCGCAGTCGTGCGAGAGGTAGATGATGTCGGGATGGCTGACGCTGCGGGCGAAGCCCTGGGGATGCTGCTCGCCCTCGCCGCCGATCATGCCGGCGTCCCACTCGGCCTGGCTGCGGATGGGCATGACTCGCCAGCCGTCCTGGGCCGCCGCGACGGTTGCCGCCAGGCCCACGCACCCCGCGACCGCAAGGATGGCCGCCGCCCGACACAGAGTTCGATTCATGCCTGACTCCACCATTACCCGGCCGCGAAGGTCCACCTAACTTCCGTAATTATAACACCTTCCGAGCGATTTGCCAAATCACCAAACACGGGCCGGAAACGGGCATTCCTGTGAAGGCGCAAACGCCCCACGTCGCCGACCCGGGGCCGGCGCGTGTTGCGGTCTCCAGCAGCCCGTTGAGAAGATGTAGCCCGGCCGCCCCCGGCCGGGTGACACCGACCTGAACGGCCGTTTGCCGTCCTGTGTCACGCCCGAGGGCGGGCGTGCTACATAAGCTCTGACTTCTTCAATGGGCTTTCAGGCTTCGAACGGGTTCTCGCCTTCGTACAGCGTGCCGGGCGGCAGGGGCGCGCCGATGTCGGTCACGCCGAGCAGGCGGACGGCCTCGAAAAGGATGCGTCCAACAGGCGCGAAGCCCACGGCGGCATGATGCGGGAACCGTTTGCCGATCAGCACGTGGCGGTAGAACCTGGCGAAGTTGGCGATGGCGATGATGCCGATGCCGCCGAACGAGCAGGGATCGATGTCCAGCACGGCGCCCTCGGCGATGTAACTCCGCAGCCAGCAGTCGGGCGTCGACTGCAGACGGAACAGCGTCATCGGCCCCGAACGCAACTGGCCTTCGAGCGTGCCGCGCGTGATGTCGGCCTCGCGGCCGTCTTCCATCAGGCGGTTCATGATGAGCTGGTACTTCAGCGAGCACTCCTTCATGCACTCGCTGCAGGTGTTGCCGCAATGGAAGCCCATGAACAGGTCCTGCGGCAGGGTGCCCTTGAGGTCGGCGTGCTTGGGCAGCACGTCGGCCGGGACGCTGTTGTTGATGTCCAGCAGCGTGGCCGGTTGCAGCGTCGCCAACTGGGCCATGTACTCGCTCAGGGCGCCGTAGAGGTCCACCTCGCAGGCCACCGGAATGCCGCGGCCGGCCATGCGGCTGTTGACGTAGCAGGGCACGAAACCGAATGACGCCTCGAACGCCGGCCAGCACTTGTCGGCGAAAACCGCGAAGCGGCTCGCCCCCAGGTTGGCCTCCATGAAGTCCAGCAGGGCCACTTCCAACTGGGCCATCTTCGGCAACAGGTCCGGGTACGTGCAGTTGCGGCCCAGTTCTTTCTTCATGTCGGCCGCCACGCGGGCGATCTTGGCTTTCTGCTGGCCCGCCTTCTGATAGAGCTGGTAGAGGTCCAGCTCGCTGTTCTCCATCACTTCGACGCCCAGGTCCACGAGCGGCTGGATCGGCGCGTTGCAGGCCAGGAAGTCGTGCGGCCGCGGACCGAAGGCCAGGATCTTCAGGCTGCGCACGCCGATGACCACGCGGGCGATCTGCTCAAAGTCGGCGATCTTCGCCGCAAGTTCCTCGGGCAGGCCGACCGGCATCTGCGGGATGTAGGCCGTGACGCCGCGCAGGCCGAGGTTGTAGCTGCAGTTGAGCATGCCGCACAGGGCGTCGCCGCGCTCGGCCGCAAGGAC
>JAFGPY010000442.1 GCA_016935955.1 Planctomycetota bacterium | reverse complement strand
TTCCAGCATTCGTCACCCTCACCCGGCCCTTCGGGCCACCTTCTCCCGTCAAGGGAGAGGGGTAACGGCTTCCGTCGTCGGTGATCCAGGCTTGACGGGGGGCGTTGCGGGCGGTAACAATAGGGGTTGCGGATGGCCGTTCGGCGGGACTGCAGGACAGGGGAGGATTCAGTATTGAGCAACCAGGAGCAGAGCTACGAAGGATCGGATGCCCCGTGGACGCGGGCCGAGATGCCGTGCGTCTATTGCGGGCGGCTGATCGCCCGTGACAGCGACCGCTGCCCGGAATGCCGGACCAGCTACAGCCTGGCGGTTCGCCGGGCCAGCCGCGAAATCGAAGGCGTCTGGTTCTACCTGGAGCCGCGGAACCCGAGCAACCGCGGAGTCGATTTCGCGACCATGCTCAAGCTGATCGAGAAGGGCCGCCTGAAGGCCGACAGCATCGTTCGCGGCCCGACGACGCACCAGGACTGGATGTATGCGGCCGAGACGCCGATGCTGAGCAAGTACCTGGGCGTTTGCCCGCACTGCTTTGCTGCGGCCGGCGTCGGCGACGAATATTGCCCGACGTGCCATCGTTCGCTGGACGAGCGTCCCGCGCGGCTGCGTCCGGGCGTGGCTGCGGTCGGTGCGGCCGGGAGGTTCCCCGACCGCGATACGGTCGAAGAGCAGTTGGCGGCCTCACTGGTAACGCACGACATGGCCATGGCGGCCACGGCGGCAACGTCCGTAACCGCGACGGTGGGTGGCGCAGGCAGCGGGTACTTCGACGCGGCGAGCGATTCGACGCGCGTGCAGCCGGCGGCGCGGCCGCGCCGGGCGGCGATTCGCGAACTGCGCGCCAAGCCGCACATCGTGGCCCTGCTGACGATCGTCACGGTGGTTCCGCTGTTTATCCTGATCACGTATCTGCCGCTGGAGTACGTGCTGGGCGATCCGACGCGGCCGGGGTCGATGGCCAACAATTTCCGCGAGAATCGTCTGTCGATCAAAGCGGTCTACCCATGGACGTCGAGCGACAAGCTGGCGGACACAGGGCCGGACGACAAGGCGCTGTCGCAGATGGCGGCGGCCGAGCGGCTTGACGCTGACGCCCGTTTCGAGGAGGCCGTGAGCATCTATACGGAGTTGAGCAAGGTATACGGCGACGACACGGCGTTCGGTCGCAGAGTCCGCACCAAGCTGGATGAGTCACAGCGGTTTCTCGGGCAACAGCGTCAGGAGCGGTCGGTCGTTCTGGACCAGATCGCCGAGGCGAGCAAAGCCCTTGACGACGGCGACGGGCAGGGGGCTCGGGAGATCATGGACCGCCTGACGCCGCGCCAGACGGAGGTGGCCCGACTGGCGGGTGTGGACATGGCGGCGCTGCGCGATCGGATTGCCGCGGTCGAGCAGAGCGCCGTGTCGAAAGAGCGGCAGGAGAAATTGCGGGCCGAGGTGCAGAAACTGGTGGGCGACGCGGCGAGTCGCGAAAGCGAGGGCGACCTGAAAGCAGCCGTGGCGATCCTGGAGGATCTGGCGAACAAGTATCCGCGTGAGTTTTTGCCGCAAGGCTACAACCTCGATCAGCGGATCGCGTCGCTGAAGGAGCGGGTCGACAAACCCATCAAGCCGCAACCGCCGAAGCCGCCGTCAGAGACGGGCAAGCAGAAGGCCGCGCGGCTATGGGCCGAGTCTGAGAAGCTGCACGACCAGGGCAAGTACGACGACGCTATCAAGCAGCTCGAGGAGATCAAGAAATTGCCGCAGGGCGACTGGCCGGAAGACGTGGATAAGCGGATCGAGTACCTGAAGAAGCTGAAGTGGTTCGGGCGGTGACCCGGCGTGCGGGGCAGGGGGCCATGCCGCGATTTGTCATCCAGCATCACGTTTATGACGACGGCGACGAGCACTGGGACCTGATGTTCGAGGTCGGCCCGGCGCTGCGCACGTGGTCGCTGCCAAAGCCGCCCGACCAGCCCGAGCACCTGCCGATGTGCGTGCGACAACTGGCCGACCATCGCATCGAGTACCTGGAGTACGAGGGGGAGGTGAGCGACAACCGCGGTCGCGTGGCCATCCACGATCGCGGTTCCTACCAATGGGGCGACGAGGTCGAGGCCCCGATCGATACACTCAACGAACTGACCGTTCTGGTCGAGGGCGAGCGACTCAGTGGCCGCTTCCACCTAGTCCGCACGCCGCACGAGGGTAAAGACCTCTGGCGGATGAAGCGGTTGGGCTAGCTTGCTGGCTTGTCGACGTGGCGGCCGACGATGTGAATGCGGCCGTCGAGAATTTCCAGGGCGTCAAGCTTGAGCTTCTGGCGGCGCGTCTCCAGGGTCACGGCCTCACCCTTCAGCAGTCCGCGCAGGCTTGTCAGGGCAAGGAGCTTGGCTTCGGCGATCTGGGCCTTACGGTCGTTGCCGTCCTCTCCGCCGCTACGGGCCTGGAGTTCGGCGATCTTGTGGTCCAGATGCTCGATGGTGTCCTTGCTGACCATGTCCGGCAGGGGCAGGCGACCGGCCTTGGTCGTCCGCATCTCGAGTTCCAGGTCCCCGTCCTCGGTCACGTTGGCCGCCATGTGCATTGAGCCCACGGCTTTGTGCCCGCGAACATAGACGTCGCCCATCAGCACCACTTCGCCGTCGCGGAAGACCACTTGCGGATTGCTGAACCACGAGGGCAGTTGCCGGAGCTGATCCGGCGGCAGACTGCGAATGTAACTGTTGACGGCCGTATCGGTCAGCGTGATGTCCAGCGGCGTGCCGCCCGAGGTGTCCGTGACGCAATTGTGGACCTGGGCGGCCACGGAGTTGAACTTGGCCGCCTCGTCGCTCAGTTGCTGGAGGGTGAAATCGGTCGGTCGCGTGTAACCCGCCGGCTCGCTCGTGGCCAGCATCCAACTGAACAACAGGGTCAGGATGCCGCCGACAATGACCACTACCAGACCGTAAGCCACAGTGCGTCGAAGCACGAGGCGACCTCCTCCCGAGTATCAATCCTTGCATACCCCATCGTCGCGCGCCGCGCGGCACCCGTCAAGCCCGCTCCGCATCTGCAACGCGACCCCGCCGCCATCCGGCGGCTACGGTCTGTTTATCGGTTACGGCTGCAGGGCAGCTTTGCCGATTATTGGGCGGCAAATGGCGGTCTTCCGGCTAACGGGGCCGCCGGTTCTGGCCGATACACCCATAGCGACTGGGCCCCGGGGACGGCCTGCGCGGTCCGAATGTGGAGTTATTGGACCTTATCAGTATTGGCAACCGGGGCGGGTCAGCGGCAGTGCTTGCCGACGAACGCGACAGCGGGTACAATACATCGACGGTGCCCCGTGGTACGGGGTTCCGGACGTCATGCAACATGTTGTCAATAATGGGTTTGTGTGTGACCGCGGGGGCGGTCGCCCGGCCCCAGGAAGGAACCGCTGATGTTTGAACGATTCACCGACCGAGCCCGTAAGGTCATGGCCCTGGCCAACCAGGAAGCCCAGCGTTTCAACCACGAGTACGTGGGCACCGAGCATCTGCTTCTGGGTCTGGTCAAGGAAGGCAGCGGTGTGGCCGCCAACTGCCTGAAGAACATGGGCATCGACCTGAAGAAGATCCGCATCGAGGTCGAGAAGATCGTCAAGAGCGGTCCGCAGATGGTCACCATGGGCAAGCTTCCCCAGACGCCGCGGGCCAAGAAGGTCATCGAGTTCGCTATCGAAGAGGCCCGCATGCTGGGCCACAACTACGTCGGCACCGAGCACCTGTTGCTGGGCCTCCTGCGCGAGCAGGACGGCGTGGCTGCCCAGGTGCTGATGAATCTCGGCCTGCGCCTGGATGAAGTCCGCGAGGAGGTTCTGAAACTCCTCGGGGCCACGGCCGAGATGACCGAGGAGACCGAGTTCGGCAACGCGCCGCAGGAGTTCGGCAACGAGCAGCGCGGCCAGCCGGGCGCCAAGGGCGCTCGCGGCAAGAGCAAGACGCCGGCCCTCGACAGCTTCGGCCGCGACCTGACGGAACTGGCCGCACAGAACAAACTCGATCCGGTCATCGGCCGCGTCAACGAGATTGAGCGGCTGATGCAGGTGCTCTGCCGCCGCACGAAGAACAACCCCGTGCTGCTGGGCGAGGCGGGCGTCGGCAAGACGGCCATCGTCGAAGGTTTGGCCAAGGCGATCGTTGACGGCAGCGTGCCGGAATTGCTTCGCAGCCGTCGCATTGTCGTGCTGGACCTGGCCCTGATGGTCGCGGGCACCAAGTATCGCGGCCAGTTCGAGGAGCGGATCAAGGCCGTGATGAACGAGGTCCGCCGGGCCAAGAACATCATCCTGTTCATCGACGAGTTGCACACGCTGGTCGGCGCCGGCGGCGCGGAAGGGGCCATTGACGCCTCGAACGTGCTGAAGCCTGCCCTGAGCCGCGGCGAGATCCAGTGCATCGGTGCCACAACGCTCGACGAGTACCGTAAGTACGTCGAGAAGGATGGGGCCCTGGAGCGACGATTCCAAACGATCATCGTTGAGCCGCCAACGGGTGATCAGACGATCGAAATTCTGCGGGGCCTTCGCGACCGCTACGAGGCCCACCATCGAGTGCAGATCACCGACAGTGCACTGCGTGCCGCCGTGGAACTGTCAAACCGCTACATCACCGGTCGCTGTCTACCCGACAAGGCCATTGACGTGATCGACGAAGCCGGGGCGCGGATTCACCTCAAGGCCATGACCCGCCCGCCAGACGTCGCGGAGATCGAGGCGGAGATTGATCGGCTCAACGGCGAGAAGGAAGAGGCCGTGGCCCGCAGCGCCTACGAGCAGGCGGCCGAGCTGCGCAACAAGATCGATGACCTGCGCGCCCGCAAGGAAGAGTTGCTGGGCGAGTGGCGCGATTCGGCCAAGGAAGTCGACGGCGTCGTGGACGCCGAGGTGGTAGCCGAAGTCGTCTCGAAGATGACCGGTGTACCGCTGACGCGGCTGGAGAGCGAAGAGACCGAGCGGCTGCTGCGGATGGAGGACGAGCTGCACAGGCGGATCGTCAGCCAGGACGAGGCCATCCGGGCCATCGCCAGGAGCCTGCGTCGCAGCCGCAGCGGACTGAAGGATCCGCGGCGGCCGATGGGCTGCTTCATGTTCATCGGACCGACGGGCGTCGGCAAGACCGAGTTGTCGAAGGCCCTGGCCGAGTTCATGTTCGGCAGCGAGGACGCCTTGATCCAGATCGACATGAGCGAGTACATGGAGAAGCACAACGTCAGCCGCCTGATCGGCGCGCCTCCGGGCTACGTCGGCTACGAGGAGGGCGGGCAACTGACCGAGCGCATTCGTCGCCGTCCGTACGCCGTCATCCTGATGGATGAGATCGAGAAGGCTCACGGCGATGTGCACAACATGTTGCTGCAGATCATGGAGGAAGGGCGGCTGACCGACTCGTTCGGGCGACGGATCGATTTCCGCAACACGGTACTGATTCTGACGAGCAACCTCGGGGCCAACATCATCACCAACAAGGCCGGCATGGGCTTCCGCCAGAAGGGACAGGACGCCGACTATGAGCAGATGAAAGCCGCCCTGATGAAGGAGGTTGAGCGGCACTTCCGTCCTGAGTTCCTCAACCGCCTGGACGACACGATCATGTTCCGCAGCCTGACGCGCGATGACATGAACCTGATCGTCGACCTGGAACTGGCCAAGATCCGCAAGCGCCTGGCCGAGAAGGGCATGGAACTGGTCGTTCAGGACGACGCCAAGCAACTGCTCATCGACAAGGGCTACAACCCCGACTTCGGCGCCCGGCCGCTGCGTCGCACGGTCGAGAACCTGATTGAGGACTATCTCTCGGAGGAACTGCTTCGCGGCTCCTACGAGGGTAAGGACACCATCACCGTCTCGGTCAAGGACGATCACCTGTACTTCGAGTCGAGCAACCGGCAAGGGGACGCCGAGACACACGTGCCCGCCCATCACGACGCCACGTAGCGCGATGGTGTCCGCAGAGACGATTCCAGAGGCGAAGTCGCGAACCGTTGCGGCTTCGCCTTCCTGTTGCGCGATGCTCTCTACCGGGCGGCGATCGTCCTGCGTCCTTGACGGCGGCGCGAGAGGGCGACTACAATGCAGGCCAACGTAGTCTCGTGTGAGTCGGTTGTCCTGGAAGCCGGAGCGGCGCGCCATGTTGCACCCCCATCATGTGCCCATGCTTGAGCACTTAGGGATGAAGACGCGCGGCATGTTCGACGAGGTCGGCCGCTTCAGCATCTTCTCGGCTCGAGTCTTCGCCTGGATCTTCCGCCGTTTCACACGCTGGCGTCTGCTCGCTCCGCAGTTGTATGAGGTCGGCGTCCGCAGCCTGCCGGTCATCTCGCTGACCGGCGTCTTCGTCGGCATGGTCCTGGCGGTGCAGATCTACTACCAGTTGCGCGACCTGGGCGGCGGCAGCTTCGCCGGCCTGCTGATCAACATCAGCGTCATCAAGGAACTGGGGCCGGTGTTGGCGGGCGTGATGCTCAGCGGCCGCATCGGCGGCGCCCTGGCCGCCGAACTGGGTACGATGAAGGTGACCGAGCAGGTTGACGCGCTGGTGACTCTGGCGGCCGATCCGATCCGCTATCTGGTGGTACCTCGGTTCCTGGCCTGCCTGCTGCTGATCCCGTTCCTGACGGTCTACTGCGATTTCCTGGGCGTGATCGGCGGCTACATCATGGTCGTGAAGGTCTATGGCGGCGCGGATCACGACTACTGGTACTACAGCGCCCTGGGGATCGAGAACTGGGACATCCTGGTGGGCGTGATCAAGAGCCTCTTCTTTGGAGGCGCGATCGCCCTGATCAGTTGCTACAAGGGCTTCCACAGCCGTCCGGGGGCCGAGGGCGTGGGCCGTGCCACCACGGAGGCCTTCGTGCTGAGCTTCATCGTCATCCTGGCCATCGACCTGCTGATGGCGATCTTCTTCAAGGCGTTCTACTCGCTGGTCTGGGGTACGCCGCCGGCGGTCCTGTGAGAAAAGGAGCATCCGCAGCCTTGGTGCCGACTCGAGCCGAACTTCCCGACCTGTTCCCTCGCCGCATCCGCGAGCCGGAGGTCGGCCAGGTCATCATTCGGCTGGAGGGCGTGCACAAGGGGTTCAACGGGCAGCAGGTGCTGCGGGGCATCGACCTGGAGTTTCGCCACGGCGAAACGACGGTGGTTCTGGGACGCAGCGGTTGCGGCAAGAGCGTGCTGCTGAAACTCATCATCGGACTGCTGCCGCCCGACGCCGGCCGCGTGGTGGTCTTCGGCCACGACCTATCGACGCTGAGCCGCCACAGGCTGGAGGTTCTGCGGATGCAGTTCGGCATGGTGTTCCAGGGGGCGGCGCTGTTCGACTCGCTGGACGTCAACGACAACGTGGGTTTCTTGCTCTACGAGCACTCGAAGCTGCGCGACAAGCAGATTCGCGAGATCGTTCGCGACAAGCTGGCCCGGGTGGGGCTGGAGGGTGTGGAGTCGAAGATGCCTGAGGAACTCTCGGGCGGCATGCGCAAGCGCGTCGCCCTGGCCCGGGCGATTGCCGGCGACCCGCACGTGATCCTGTACGATGAACCGACCACGGGCTTGGACCCGGTGACGGCCGACACGATCAACGACCTGATCATCCGGACGCAGAAGGCGTTTCGGGCCACGAGCATCGTCGTCACCCACGACATGGCCAGCGCCCGCAAGATCGCCGATCGCATGGTGATGATTCACGAGGGACAGATTATCGTCGACGACACGCCTGAGGCCGTGCTCGGCAGCACCGACCCCAGGGTTCAGAGCTTCATATACGGCGACGCCAGCCTGGAAACGGGCCCGGCGGCGCACGGAGGACAGTCATGATCGAGCGGACTCGCAACATGGCCGTCGGGTTCTTTGTTCTCGTCGGCTTCATCCTGCTGTGCCTGCTGATCTTCAAGTTCAGCGAGGTGGCTACGTTCGCCACGGGCGGCTACCGCCTGAGTACCGAGGTCTCCAACAGCAGCGGCATCAGCCCGGGCAAGACCGTGCACTACCTGGGCATCGAGGTTGGCGACGTCACGGAGGTGGGCCTGTCGCCGGGCGGCGACCATGTACGCGTAATGATGCGGATCGACGAGGACGTGGACATTCCGTCGAACGCCGTACTGCAATCGACGATGGGCGGCTTCGGGACGACGGTGCTCGACATCCGTCTGCCGACGGATCCCTTCGGACGCACCGTGCCGCCGGGGGAGCCGCTGGCCAAGGACGATACGGCGACGATTCGCAGCCTGACCAGCGAGAGCCGTCTGATTCCACAATCGATGACCGACAAGGTCGAACAGATGCTGGCCAAGTTCGAGAAGGTCGACGTGCTGTTGGCCAACCTCAGCGAGTTGACCCAGAAACGGCGCCTGGCCGACGTTCGTGCCGGGCGGGCCGATCCCAACCTGTCGTCGACGATCGAACATTTCGACGAGATGCTCGGGAAAGTGGCCGACGACGAGAATGCGGCCAACCTCAAGCAGACGCTGAAGAACCTCAACGACCGCACGGTTCAACTCGAACAGACCCTGGCCAAGGCCAACGAGACCTTCAGCAAGGCCTCGGGCACCTTCGACAAAGCCTCGCAGGACATCGACGAAGTGAAGGCCCAGACATTGCGGCTCGTGGGCAAGCTGTACGACGACGCCGCGTCGCTCAGCGATCTGCTCAGAACCATGAACTCGCTGGCCAAGGGCGTCCAGGAAGGCGAGGGCACCGTCGGCAAGCTCCTGAAGAGCGAGGACCTGCACCGCAATCTGAACATGCTCGTGCTGCAACTGAACCAGACGAGCCAGGACATCAGCCGCCTGGTGCAGAAGATCGAGCGGCGAGGTATCCTGGGCAAGGACGAATAGCCGTCACCGTTTCGGCGGCACGATGACCAGACAAGAGAGTGCGGCCGCGACGTCGCGCAAAACCGCTGCGGCCCCGAATGAGATCCCACCATGCCGACCGATCCGCTCGAACATGCCGTCTTCCTGGTGACCGGCAGCAACCTCGTGGCCGAACAGAAGGACCGGCCGCTGGCCTATTTTCTCAAGACGCAGATCGACCGCTACGGCGGCGACGACCCGGGCCGTTGCGGCATCGTCGTCGGCGACCTGTGGTATGAGTCCAACGAGGCGATGCACACCTATCCGGCGATCGCCGTGGGCGGACCGGCGGTTAACAATCTCAGCCGTCAGTACTGGCACCGTTTGCCCGTGGCCCTGGCCGTGGACAATGTCTTCGTGATTCAGGCCGACGTGACGGGCGGCGATCTGCGGGCCAGCGCCTGGGGCATGGACCACGAGACGACCCGCGAAGCGGTGCAGACGTTCTACGAAAAAGGTTACCTGCGGAGATTCCTGGAGGCGGCCTGGGAACAGCCGCTCGACGAATTGGAGAAGCAGGGCGGCCGGCCGGACGACAATCTCTGACCCGATCCGAGTTCTCTCCAACGAGGTCACGGTTTTGCCTGGCCGGGCCACGGTCCCATACCCATCGTGCGGCGGCTACGCCTTCTGTTGGCGCAAGGCTTGTGCCCGGCGGGATTGGGCGTATGATAAGGGGCCGCGTTTGTCGGGCGGCGAGCCTTGGAATGTGCTGTAACGGAATGTGAGACGTATGACTGAGCGATTGATTCTGGCCAGCGCCTCGCCCCGACGACGGGCCTTGATGACCGAAGCCGGTTACCGCTTCGACGTCGAGCCGGCCGATATTCCCGAGGACCTGCCGACCGAGAGCGACTCGCCGGCTGCCGTGGCCTGCCGACTGGCTGAGGCCAAGGCCCGTTACGTGGTCGCGCGGACGGCCGAGGCCGGTCGCTGGGTGATCGGGGCCGACACGATTGTTGTCCTGGGCCGGCGCGTCATCGGCAAGCCGCGCGACGCCGAGGACGCCGTGGCCATTCTGCGAAGCCTCAGCGGCAGCCGCCACTCGGTCATCACGGGCCTGGCCCTCGTCCAGAGCGGCAGCGGCCGGTCGCTCGTCCGTGCGGCCGAAACGGGCATTCACATGCGCGGGATTCCCGACGAGGAAATCCACCGCTACGTGACCGGCGGCGCGGCCCTCGGCAAAGCCGGGGCCTATGCCATCCAGGAAGGCGGCGACAAGTACGTCGAACGGATCGAAGGCAGCCTCAGCAACGTGGTCGGACTGCCCATGGAACTGCTCGCCGAGATGTTGCGCCAGGTGCAGCAAGGGACGGCGGCGTTATGAACCATCGCTCGCGAATCGTTCAGAACCTTGTGCTTCTGGGCATCCTGATCGGTCTGACCGCGCTGGCGGTCACCCGTTGCGGCCGCGAGACGCCGTTGTGGCAGGGCGATCCGATCGTGAGGCAACCGGATGCGAACAACGGTTCGCAATCCCCGGAAGACAGCGGCCCCCAGCCCCCGCTGCCGATGACTACGATTCACATCGGCGGCAAGCCTGTCCGCGTGGAGGTGGCCGACGAGTCGGAGGAGCGGCGGCTGGGCTACATGAACCGCAAGCGGCCGGCCGAGGCGGGCATGCTGTTCGTTTGGCCGCGGGCCGAGTACCATGGGTTCTGGATGAAGAACTGCGACTGGGACATCGACCTTGCCTACATCACCGACGACGGGACCATCTTCCAGATCGAACGGATGATAGCCCACAACGAGCAATCCGTTCCTAGCCGGCAACCAGCCCGATACGTGCTGGAAATGCCCGCGGGACGATTCGCCGAACTGGGCATCGATGTCGGGCAGGTCGTGACCTTTCCCGACGAACTTCCCGGCAACTGAGCGAGACGACGATTTGGCCAAGAAGGCCGGCAGCAGGCAACCTCGTGCGGCAAGCGATCGGTCCGTGACCGTGGCCCTGATCGTTCTGGCCGTACTGGCCGTCGGCGTGCGGCTGGGCATCGGCCTGACCCATCTCGACCAGGTTTACCGCTTCCCGGATTCCCAGGGCTATCGCCAACTGGCCGACCACCTGCTGGACGGCCGCGGCCTGACGATGACCGACTTCGCCGGCCGCGAAAACCGCGCCGGTCGCATGCCGGGCTATCCGCTCGTGTTGGCGGCGCTGCACGGAGCCTTCGGCCCCTCGGCCGCACCGGTAGTCGTCACACAGAGTCTGCTGGCCGTCGCTGCGGTCTGGCTCGCCTATCTGCTGGGCCGCGAGGTGGCCGGCCGCGCGGCTGGGCTGGTGGCTGCGGCCATGGTGGCCCTGTCGCCGTGGCAGGTTTACTTCGCCACCGTGGCCCTGACCGAATGCTGGACGGCGGTGCTGCTGTTGGCCACCGTGTTCTGCTGCTTGCGGATTCTGCGCGACGGTTGCTGGCGGTGGACTGTTGCCGCCGGGCTGTGCGCCGCGGCGCTCGTCTACGTCCATCCGCAATTCCTCGGTCTGCCGCTGCTGCTCGGTGCGGTCGCAGCAATCGCGCCCGGCCGTCGGCAATGGCTGGCCCGCTGGGCGGTTGCCGTAGCAGTGTGCGCCGTTGCCGTCGCGCCATGGGTCGTCCGCAACGAAAAAGTCCTCGGCCGCCCGGTGCCGGCGACGACGCGTTTCGGGGCCACGCTGTACGACGGGGTGAATCCCGCGGCCACGGGCGGCAGCGACATGCGTTTCGAACGGCAACTCCGCGGCGACACGGACGCTCTGGACGAACTGGCCTACGATGCGTACTATCGAAGGGCCGCTTGGCGGGCGATTCACGACGAGCCCGGCCGCGTGCTGGCGCTCGTGCCGGCCAAGCTGCGCCGCCTGTGGAGCCCGACGCCGAATCTGGACGAAGGCCAGCGGGCGCTGTATCGTTGGGCCAGCGGGCTGGCCTACGTGCCGATGATGGCCGGTGCGCTGCTCGGGGTTCTGGTGCTCGTCCGCAGGCCCGGAGCCCTAGCGCTGCTGGCTGCCCCGGTGGTCCTGGTGACCGCCGCGGCCGCCGTGATGGTCGGTTCGATTCGTTATCGCGTGCCCGTCGAGCCGATGTTATTTGTCCTGGCCGGTGCAGCCGCCGCGTGGGTGCTGCGAGGCTCGCAGGCGTTCGACCGGTCCCAGGAGTGAGACGATGACCGAATCGCCCGAACGGCGTCCTCCCGACCTGTCCGAGGAAGTTCTGTCCAGCCAGTGGCATCGCCTGCTGGACCGGGCCACGCTTCGTCTCAGGGCCACGCGGCGGCGGCGGCGCCAGGTGCGGCTCGTGGCGACGCTCGTGCTCGTGGTGACGCTGGTCTCGGCCTACCTCTACTTCACCAGCGACAACAAGGTCGAGAGCCTGTCCGAAGACTATCTCAGCAGCCTCTTCCACGCCAAGGTGGAGATTCACCAGGCCCGGTTCAGTTTCTTCCGCGGCATCGAACTCGACACGCCACGCGTCTGTGTAGGCAACGATTCAACGCCGATCTTCGAGGCCGAGACCGTGCACCTGACGCACGATCCACTGGCCTTGCTCATCGGCCGACTGAAGGTCCGCCAGATCGAGGCCGTTCGTCCCGTGATCAATCTCGTCCGTCGCGACGAGCACTGGAACTTCGAGCCGATGTTCCCCGACTCCCGATCCGAGCAACCGACCGTCGCCGTGCAAGCGCCCGTCGTTTACGTCGACGGCGGCAAGCTCAGCGTCAGCCAGTACGAGAGCGCTGACCTGGTCCACGAGCACAAGCTGGAACTGTCGGGAATCATCCAGCCGTCGACCATGTATCGCGGCCTGTTCCAATTCTTCGCCAGCGACCTGACCACTGCGGGTATCCACGGCAACATTACCGGCGGCATGATCGATGTGCCGAACCGGCAGGTGTCGTTCGAGGGCCGGGCAGCCGACGTGCAGCTCGACGAGTCGCTGGCCCAGACTCTGCCTCCCGAGGCGGCCGCCCTCTGGCGTCGATTCCAGCCCAAGGGCTCGGTCAGCGTCAAGGTCACGTTCGACGGCCGCCAGGACATTGGCATCGGGTCGGGCTTTCGCGTGCAGGTCGGCCTCAACGGCGTCTCGCTGGCCTACGAACACGAGGACCGGCGTTACGAACTGACGGAGATGACCGGCCAGTGCGACATCTCGCAGGACAAACTGCACCTGACGAGCATCCACGGGACCGTCAGTTCGCAGCCGCTCAAGCCGTCGTCCTCTCAGACGCCTGGATCGTCCGATTCCGCGACTCCGCCGCCGTCCGAGACCGCTGCGGCAGCCGTCACGCTGGCCTTCAGCCTCGACGGCGACATCAGCGGAATCGGCGACCAGCGGATGGGCCACGATCTGACCGTCAGCATCGATGACATGGACCTGTCGCGGCTGGGCGTCGTGGCTCCCACGCTGTCGCGGGCCCTGGCGTACTTCTACCGTGACTTCTCGCCGACCGGCCGGGCGGACCTGAGGAGGCTGCGGGTCACGCGGCCGGCGGGCAGCGACGCGCGGCCGGGCATCAGCGGCCTGTTGGTCCTGCGCGATGCCGGTTGCACCTTCCGCCGCTTCCCGTACCCGATCGAGCAGATCAGCGGCAACGTCCGCTTCGACCGTGACACGGTCACGTTCGACGGACTGACCGGCCGGCAAGGTTCGGCCCAGTTCGAGATCCTCGAAGGATCGGTGACACGGCCCGGGGCCGATGCCGGAATCCACGTCAAGCTGTTGGCTCGCGGCCTGCCGCTGGACGACCGGTTGAAATCGGCGCTGGCCGATCGCGGTCCTCAGTACGTAGAGTTCTACGAGAGCCTCGCTCCCCGCGGACGCATCGACCTCGTGACCGACATCGTGCGGCCCGAGGGGCCGGACCAACCGTTCGACATCTACAACACGCTCCAACTACAGGGCTCGGAGATATGCTACAGCGGGTTCCCGTATCGTCTAACGGACTCGCGAGGCACGATTGTCATTCACGGACCGATGACCGAGATCCGCGACGTCGTGGGCCGGCACGGGTCGGCGGAGATTACCGTCAACGGCAAGGTGCTGACCTCGGGCAACCAGGGGCCGCACATCGATCTGGCGATTGACGGTCGCAACGTGGCCCTGGACGACGACCTTGCGGCGGCGCTGCCCGAGGACCAGCAGGGCACCTATCGCAGTTTCCATCCGTCGGGTCTGGCACAGATGCACGTGACGGTCCGTCGCAACGCCGAGACCGAGTGGCGACTGGAGCACCGGGCCGACATCATGCTGGACGGCGCGAACATCATTTTCGACGACTTCCCGTATCCCGTGGCGGAGATCACCGGCCGCATGAAGCTCTCGCCGGGTCTCTTCCTGATCGAGAACCTCAGCGGCCGCAATGCCGAGGCGGCCATTGCCGCCACGGGCAACGTCCGCGTGACGCCCGAGGCGTTCAGCATGGACATGACCTTCAGCGGCAACAACGTGCTGTTGGACCGCAATCTGCGCGGGGCCCTGGCCCTGGAGGCCCAGCGGATGTGGAACGATCTGCAACCGTCGGGTCGCGTCGACGTGGTCTGCCACCTGACGCGAGGTCCCGAGACCGGCGACCGGTTCCGCACCAAGCTGTCGCTGGTGGCCCGCGACCTGTCGATGGCCTACAGACATTTTCCGTATCCGGTTCGTCACGCCCAGGGCCGCATGGAATTCGACGGTTCGCGCGTCACGATCGACCGCCTGGTCAGCGTCGACAAGGGCGCGCGGCTGGAACTGGGCGGCACGATTGACCTGCCCGACGACGGCAGCGTCCGTAGCGATCTGAAGGTGCGCGCCGCCGGGCTGGAGATGGACAATCGCCTGCGCAAGGCCGTGCCCAAGGCCTTTGCCTCGGCCATGAACGCCCTGGCCATACAGGGGCAATTGAACGTGAACCTCGAGCGGCTGATTTACAACGTGGACACCGAGGGCCGTGTGGAGGCCCAGTGGCAGGGCAGCGCCGTGGTCGACGAGGCCCGGTTGAACCTCGGCATGTCGGCCGACCGGGTCGTAGCTTACATCGAACTGAATGGCGCCCTGAAGGACGAGCGCCTCTCGCTCGACGGCCGCGTGACCATGCCGCACGGCCGCCTGGACGGCAAGGAAATCACCAACCTGCGTGCCACGTTGCGTCAGCAGGCCGGCTCGTTGCGCGTCGTCGTGGACGGCCTCGAGGGCGACTTCTACGGCGGGCGGTTCGACGGCGGCGGGCAAATGGTTCTCGGTCACAACGGCAGCTACGAGCTCGGCGTCATGGTCCGCGACGTGGACTTCCAGCGGTTCGTCACCGACGGCATGGGGCTGGACGCGCCGGTCGAGGGCGGCACCCTGGCGGGCGACCTGGTGATTCAGAGCTTGCGGCCCGACGGAGCCGAAATACTGGCCCACGGGCTGGTTCGCGTCACCGGGGCCAAACTCTATCGTCTGCCGGTGGTCATCCAGATTCTCAACGTCCTGAGTCTGCAACCGGGCAAGACGCGCTTCGAGGAGGCCGAGGTCCGTTTCGCGGTCGATCGCGGCACGTACCTGTTCGAGAGCATCTACCTGAAGGGCGGGGCGCTATCGTTGCACGGCGCCGGCCGCATGGAACGCGACGGGCGGCTGAACCTGGTCTTCAAGACCGCCACGGGTGAAGGCGGCGGCATGCTGGCCGCCCTGAAGCAACTGGCCGCCGGCATCCAGCACGAACTGCTGCTGGTTGAGGTCACCGGCACGATGCGCGAGCCGGTCGTCGAGCAGAAGAGTCTGACGACGCTCGGCGCGCCGCTGCGCGAGCTGCTGACGGCCCTGGAAAGCATCGGCCGCGATGACAAAAAGCCTTGATGGGCAATCCGTGATGCAGGGATTTCAGGGCACGACAGACCGTGCCCGTCGAACTATCAGGAACATGCCGTGACCGATAACGATCTGTTCATCAGCGACCTTCATCTGGACCGAACCACGGCGGCGCGCCGTGCGGCCCTGATCGCATTGCTGGACCGCCACGGGCGGCGGGCCCGGCGGCTGTTCATCCTGGGCGACCTCTTCAACGCCTGGATCGGACGCAAGCAACTCGACGAGCCCGACGTCATCGAAGTGACCAACGCCCTGCGCCGCACGGTCGAGAGTGGAACCAAAATCCATTTCGTGGCCGGCAACCGCGACTTCTACGCCCTGGCCGCCCTGGGTCGCCAGAGCGGCATGGTTACCCACGCCCACGGGCTGGCCGTTGAATCGTTCGGGCAGCGAATCTGGGTCTGCCACGGCCACGAACTTTACCGTCACGACAATCGCACGCGCCAGGCCCAGAGCATCACGCACTCGCGGCCGGTGGAATGGTTCTTTGGCCACCTGCCCAAGTCTCTGGCCATGTTCCTGGCCAACGGCTACACGTCACACTCGAAGCGCGTCGTGCGGCACAAGTCGCGCCGCATGCTAACTATTCCCGACGAGTCGCTCTTGGACCGTTTCGCCGGCGGTTGCGAGGCGATTGTCTGCGGTCACACGCACCGCCTGGGCCACACGGTCTGCCGCCGCGACGGCCAGGTGGTCGGTCACCTCTACAACCTCGGCGCGTGGGACCACGGCCCGAACTTCCTCCGCCACGGCCCCGACGGCTGGCATTTCCACAGGCTTGATGTGTAGGGGCACGGCCCGCCGTGCCCGTGCGGACGATCACGGTGCCGCTTGCGTTTGGGGATCAGGCTCCAGCGGCAGACCGTAGGCCGAACGGAACAGCACCGCTACCAAGTGCAGCGACACGGCCAGAGGAACGAGGTGGGCCATCTGCAGCGCCATGCGGTCCAGGAACTGCCATGCGGCAACTCGCCATAGAGAGGAGTATGCGCCCGGGCCAACCGCTATCCTCGTCAATGACATGGCCAGGCCGACTATGACATGGATGAGCAACATCAGTCCGGTGTAGATGCCCGCGACGGCCAGCATGCGGCGAGGTTGGCCGCACAGAATACGCCAGTTCTCCCGCAGTCCCTCGCGCAGCGAAGGTCGCGGCGAGGCCAGCATGACCGGTCCCGTCAATAGCGTCAGCAACTCCCGTCCGTAACTGACCACAAGCGCGCCGAGCAGACCCAGCACGATCATTATGACCTGCTGCCAGCCGAGCGAGAATCGTGGGCCGCCCGCTGATCGCATGATGACGGTCTGGAACCACAGGACATTGGCTATCGACACGGCGGCCGAGAGAGCCGCCGCCAGGGCCGCCAGTCGCAGCAGGCTCCCTCGCCACGGTACGCGTATCGGCGAGAGCAGGTCGTTCCAGGCCATATGCGGGCGGTCGAAGCCGCGAATCGTCGCCCACTTGTATCCTTCCAGAATCAGAAACGTCACCACCACGTTTGCGGCCGTGTGCAGTGCGATCAGAGCCACGCTGATCGCGATCTTTTGCCCCTCGGACAATTGGACACGGACCGTATCCGACAACAGGTTCAGGAGGAATTCAGTCAGGCCCTGGGCCACGGCCGCCAGCAAAGCCACGGCCAGGCCGAATTTCAGGACGCGTCCCTTGTTTCGCCACAGTTGCCGCAGGGCGATCTTCAGCAACTGGCCGAAGGTATACTCGCGTCCCGCGCCGGGTGGAGGAAAGAACGGGCTGAGTGGGCAAGTGTCGCCGATGAGGTTCATGGTTGTTCTCCCTGTGGCGGTTCGGCGCCGGGGTCACCCGGCATGGACGGCTGCGGCGGCTCGGTCTGTGGCGGCGGAACGTCGTCGAACGGAATTGGCGGCAAAGGGTAGTCCGGCGTCTGCCGCGACATCACGCCGAGGGACAGGGGGGCGACGGTCGGCGAGAGGCTGCTCGAAGGTCGGCGTTCGAAGGGTAGCCCATGGATGGCGCGGAAGACCGCGGCAACGAGATAGAAGAAGCACAGGTAGAAGCACACTGCCGCAAACGCCAGCAACAGCGCGCCGCACATCGACTCCCGTGGCGAGAGGAAAACGTCGCACGTGTCGGTCAGAAGCGTGACAGCCAGCCACAGCCCGATGATCAGAACGACACGCCACGTCTGGTGCTGCACGAGCCGCCACTGATCTCGCAGCGCCTGCCGGAGTTGTGGCCGCGGGCTGATCATCAGCGTCGGTCCCACCAGCAACGTGGCTGCCAGGACCAGGCTGTCGAACACGCGAATCATCGCCATGGCGACCAGAGCGAAGAGGATTCCCTTGCCGCCCGACAGCGCAGGTCCCATTCCCAGCAGGGGGGCCATCGCCATGGTGGTGCTGGGAATCATCGCTATGGCGTACAGGGCGGCATAACGGAGCATCGGCCCTCGCCACGGCGGTTGCCAGGGCTGGGTCATCAGGTCCCAGGAGATCTTCTGGCCCTCGAACGACGCGACGATGGCCCAGAGCAGCCCTTCCTCGAAAGGTTTGAACAGAAACGTAAGGGTAAAGATGCCCGAGGGCCAGATGGTGGCCCATACGAGGACCTCGGCAGCATCTTCGACGACACCGATCCTTGCAAGCCACATCCGTGCCGTCAGGCCGATCGCGCCGAAGACGATTAGTGTCCCTGCCAGAAGACCCATATAGATCAGGCCCAGGCGGATCGCATAGGCGACGGCATTGCCGCCGCCGCGGGTGAAATGCCACCAGGCGATCCGCATCAGGTCGGCCACCGAATACTCGCGGCCGCTGGCGTACGTCGACATGTCGCGTGGTCCGGTCATGGCGGTTCCTGTGCTGCGGCCCCGCTCGGGTCGCCCTCCACCTGCAATGACGTTTACCTGCAGGTGCGGCTTCAGGTGAAATCCCGGGGCGGCCCGGCACCCGGATCACCCGGCGTAGGCGGCTGAGGCGGCTCTTGCGGCGGCGGAACACTGCCGGGGTCGGCCCATCCCTCGGGCGGCGGATCGTACGGTGACAGTCGCCGCGGCTCGGGCGGTAAGTAGGGAGAAGGTGTCGGGGCAGGGGCCATGCCCGCAACCGGCGACGCGACAATGGGCGCCGCGGCAAAAGGCGCGACCTCGCCCGGCTCAGGCTCGGCAAGTGTATAGCCGCAGACACTTCGGAAGAACGCCGCCTTCAGGAAGAGTCCGAAGATGACCACCCACAGGGCCAGCGGTAGGAAGATGAGACCCCCGGCAATGAGAAGTGGAATACCGAGTTGCAGGTTCTTGACAGAGACGATTTCGTAGAAGCCGAAGCCAATCAGCGGCGACACCAGCAGCATCAATATCAGCATCATGCCGATGGGCACAAAAAGGGTGGCGAGGAAATGCCCCGGGCGGTTTCTTAGAACACGAAGATTGGTTTTAATGCATTCGACTGGCTTTGGCGTGGCGACGGTGAAGACAAACAAGGGCGCCAGGAAAAAGGCGATCTCCAGCAGCCAGTTGTACACGTATTGTCCGAGTTGCAGTACGACGCGACTCATCTCGAATCGCCAGGTGCCGATGATGGGTCTGCCGCCGGTTGCCGGAGCGAACATCGCCAGGCCCAGAAAGGCGAATGTTGCGATGATCGGGACCAACTGAAAGGCGGCCTGGATCAGTCCAATGACAGCCAAACAGTTGTAGTGTGTCCGGAACCCGAGGAATAAGTCGTCGAGCTGTGGGCGGCGGCCATCGTAGGCCAGTACGATAGACCAGACCAAGCTGGCCATGACCGGTACCGCAACCAAAGCGGCTAGGGCCAGCGGTCCGACGACCGGGATGCAACCGATGACACAACTCGCGGCGATGTAGGCAACCATCAGAAGCAGCATGTAGAGAACCACGGTGAGACCGTATTTCTTGTGAGTGTCCCAGGCGCGACGGAATATATCGCCGAAGGTGACTTCTTCGGCGATCCGGGATGTCAGGTCCGATGGAATGTAGGACATGCGAATTCTCCTGTTTGTCTTTGCCTCATGGTTTATCACCGTTCCACGGCGGAGGATTGTTGGGCGGTTAGCTCCACGGGGCGCCCTGCGGCGGACTTTCCGGCGCGGGCGGTTGCGGCGGCTCGGTCGGCGGCAGTTGCGGCCATGTGTCGGGCATCGGAGGGTCGATTGGAAGCGCTTTCATAATAAGCGGTTGCGCCGGACGAATCGCGGCAACGGGCTGGGCGTAATACGTCGGCTCAGCCGTGGGCTCCAGCGGCATGCCGTGAATCGATCGGAACAGGGCGGCCACTAGGAAGCCAAAATACAACGCCAACAGTCCGCGGACCAGCAGGAAAGGAAGAGCCATGCATCCTGCCCACGGTGCCGCCGCAGGGGCCATGGCCGCCATGATGAGTTGCGGCACTTGGGTGAGGAAAAGGCCGGCCATATACAGACCAACGATGGTCGCAACGCGCGGCCACTGGTTGCGGAGAACGCGTATCTGGTCCTCGATGCCCCGGACCATCGAGGGTTCATGGCTGTTGAGAATGAACAGTCCGATTAGCAGAGTGACAGTCAAGATGGCACCTTGCACGATGTGGCCGACGACATTGAGCGCGAAATGGATGCCGACATTGCCTGCTGAATGATTGAGCCAGGGGATACCCTTGGCTCCGGCCACGCCCCCCATGGCGCCTTGCGCGACTGTTATGATCATGGTCAGCAAAGCGAACAGAGCCGTGTAGCGGAGCATAGGCCTGCCCCATGGTGGTTGCAGGGACCTGCAGATCGCCGACCACGTGACTGGAATTCCGTCGTAGGTCTGCATCAAGGCCCACAGCAGACCTTCGGTCAGAAGCTTGCCGGCCATTATCAGGAACAAGTATGCGGGAACACCCAGGATGATACAGAGTAGTATGATGGCTACCTCTGGGGCAACCGCCGACTTCAATGCGAGGTAGAACAGCCAGCCGAATAGCAGGCAGAGCAATCCTAAGCCTAGGGCTACGCCGACAAGGATCACAATCGCCAGCAAACCGTAACCGACGGCGGGCCAGAAATTGGCGGCAAACCGCGCCCAGGCCAGGCGCATCAGCTGCGGCAGGGAGTGCTCGTGTCCGGGGGCGGGTTGGATCTGGGCGGAAAAGTCGTAGGGTCCGGTCACTGGGCATTCTCCTCCATGGCATCTGCGGCTGTGTCTACGGCGCGTTGCAGGGGAACGAGGCCGGCTGTCGGCAGGTCGAGAGTGTAGCCCGCGGCGGCGCGGAACAGGGCGGCTTTCAGAAAGGCGTAGAGGACGTAGCCGGCGCACCAGAGAACCGGGCCGATGATCATCGTGGCTCCCCAGATGGCCACAATAATCAGCGGCGCGACTGACCCGGGCCCGCCGCCTGCCGCCGCGACCGAGACGGCGATGGCCACGGCGATCAGGGCGCTGTAGATGAGTGAGGCGATACCCGGCAACAGGTAGACGGTCAGAAACTGCCGGGGCCGGTTGCGCAGAACGAGCCAATTGCAGCGGACGCACTGCTTCCAGGTGAGGTCCCTGTTGGTGAAGGCAAACAGCGGCGCGAGAAAGAAGAAGGCATGGACCGCGTAGACTATGGCTGCCGTCAGCAGCGGAATGACGATCATTGCAGCCCCGAATCCCACGGTCGCGAAACCGCCGGGCCCAAGCGCTCCGCCGGACTGGGCGAGGATGATGCCGCCCAGGACTCCGGAGCCCACGACCGGCACGGCGGCCACGCCCATCTCGGCCAGGGCCATCAACAGGAGCATGGTGTACCGCGTGCGGAAGGGATAGAAGATGTCGTCGGCCTGCATGCGGCGGTCGTCGAACGTACAGACCACGGACCACCCGTAGCCGGACATGATGTGGATGCCGGCCAGGACGTAGACGATGGCAGCAAGAGGCACCAGCAGCACCGGTCCGAAGCAACTGCACATCATCGAGACGGCCCCCACGGGCAACCAGACGATCAGTCCCATCAGCAGCATGTAGCCAACGGCAGACCAGAAGTTGCGGCGGCAGGTCCGCAGAGCGCTGCGGAACAACTCGCCCGTGGCGTAGTCCTGTCCGACGCGAAGGGTCAGGTCCGACGGCACGTGTGACATGCGATCTTCCCCGTTAAGTGCTGCCATCATCAGGATATGCGAGGCCGAAAGGCGATCCACCCTGTGCCTGCACATGATAGGGCTGGAGCATGGAAGAATCAAACCGATTTCCGCCGCCGCTCGACGGCTTTCCGGTTGCCGGCGGGTCGGCTGTGGCGGCGCGGCCGGTCACGGTTATAATAGCAGCCCGTTGAAGAAATGTAGCCCGGCCGCCCTCGGCCGGGGACATGGAACTCAACGGCTGTCTTCAGCCCTGCGTCACGCCCGAGGGCGGGCGTGCTACGTAGGCCTGACTTCTTCAACGGGCTGATAGGGCGGCACATGAAACGATCGCGTCACAAGACGGCGCAGGCGGTCGCCGGGACGGTCCGCCGCCACGGCCTGATCGACGACGGGTGTCGCGTGGTCGTGGCCACGAGCGGCGGCCCCGACAGCGTGGCCCTGGCCTCGATTCTTCTGGAACTGTCAGGAGTCCGTCGACCCAGGTCCGCCACATCGCGGCACGGGGCGCGGCGCGGCCGGTTCGATCTGGTGCTGGCCCATCTGAATCATGGATTGCGTCGCACGGCCTGCCGCGACGAGACGTTTGTCCGCGAACTGGCCCGACGGTGGGCCCTGCCGCTGATGGTCGAGCGGGCGGACGTTGCCGCCGAGGCAACGCGGCGCGGGGTGGGCGTCGAGGAAGCGGCTCGCACGGTGCGATACGAATTTCTCCGGCAGGCCGCCGAGCAGTGCGGCGCCGACCGTGTAGCCCTCGGCCATCACGGCGACGACCAAGCCGAGACGGTGCTGATGAATTTCCTGCGCGGCAGCGGCCTTCGCGGACTGGCCGGCATGCCCATCCGCCGACCTCTTGCCCCCGACAGTCGCATCGTCGCCATCCGTCCGCTGCTGGAGGTGACGCGCGAGCAGATTCTCGATTATCTCAAGGCGCGGCAACTTGAATGGATGGACGACGAGACGAACCGCTCGCCGAAGATGCTCCGCAACCGCGTGCGGCACGAACTGCTGCCGCTCCTGGAGCGCGACTACGCCAAGGGACTCCGCGGGCGGCTCGGGCAATTGGCCGAGCACCTGGCGGCCGTGCAGCAACTCCTGGCCGGCCGCGCGGCCGCCGTCTGGGACGAGGCTGTGGCCTCGGCGACGCCGCGAGCCGTGGAATTTCACATCGATGTGCTGCGCGATCATGGGCCGGCCATTTGCGGCGAACTGGTTCTGGCGGCACTGGAGCATCTCGCTGCCGGCCGCCAATCGGTCACGGCTGATCATCTTGAGGCCCTCTGGCGAACGGTCCGAACCGAGAGCGGCGGGCAGCGGCTCGAACTGCCCGACGGCATTCGTGTGACGCGTCGCGGCAGGATTCTACGCATCGCTACAGGGTCGTAGGGCCGCTGTCGGGGCGACCATCGCCTGCGGCGGCCGAGAACGCGAAATCGTCGGGCCATCCCGCTTGTCAATACTGATAGGGCGGTTATGCCGAAGTGTGCGATGTTACGCTGCCGGCCGGAAGTTTTGGCTTGACGGTCAGTTACGC
>JAFGPY010000061.1 GCA_016935955.1 Planctomycetota bacterium | reverse complement strand
CGAACTGAGGGCCTTCACGGCGGCGATGGCCACCTGCTGGCCCCAGTAGTTGCCGTCGGGCATCTCGCAGCTGTGCATGATCAGGGCCAGAGTCCCCTTGGGCATCTGCTTGCGCTGCATCGGGTCGACGTCCACGGGCAGAATCTCGGCTACCGGCGAGCCGATCCAGCCCCCCGCCCCGAAGGCATCCGGGCCGCCGACCATCACCAGACCACCGCCCAGTTCCTTGACGTACTGGCAGATCATCTCCTGCTGGGCCAGCGTGAACTGGTGGCACGGCATGTTGGCCAGCACGATGCCGTCGATGTCGAGCATCTCCGTCAGCTGATAGGGAAACTGCCCGACGGCGGCCGACTGCACGTTGACGCCGGCCTCGGTCAGGGCCTCGGCGATCTGCCGGCCCGCACCGTCACCCTGGTCGACCACGAGGATGTGCCCAGGTCCGGCGACGAACGTCGCGCTGCCGGCCGTGTTATTCTGTTCGAGCGTGTCCTGCTGCCCGTCGTCCGGATCGAAGCGGGCCTCGAACTCGTAGAGTCCCTTGTCGCCGATAGGCAACTGCACGGTCTTGACGTTCGTTCCGGGCCGCAGCGTGACCGGTGCACCGAACGAGTCGCTGTCGGGATCGAGGTCCACCACGCGGTTGTTGAGCGTCAGGTTCAGCCGCCCCCTGGATTCCGCCGTGCTCTGCAGGACGAAACGGACGGAAATGGTCTGCCCGGTGCGGGCGGTCTGCGGCGTCACGACGCGTTTGAGAATGACCTCGCGATCATAGTTGTACTGCAGGGCCAGTACGTCGATCGGCACATGGTTCGTCGCGGCCACCCGGGCCGTCTCCAGCACGTCGCCGAGCGTCTGGTTGCCGTCGCTGACCAGCAGGATGCGATTGGCCGTGTCGGACGGAGCGATGGCCAGCGCCAGTTGAACGGCCGCCGCCAGATTCGTGTGGTGCCCCATCAGGCTGGGCACGCGTTCGTCGACCCCGGTGTCCTTGCCCGGCAGTTTCTCGATCATCGGCCGCTCGGCCAGATCGATGACGGCCACCTGGTCGCCCGACGGTTTCTCGGCCAGGGCGTCGCGCAGATACTGCAGCGCCGATTGCCGCAAGGCCTCGGGCACCGAGCGGCTGCGATCGATGCCAACGAGCACGGTCACCTGATCGTGCTGCTTGCGGAGCGACGGGTGGGCCAGCAGGGCTGCAAGCAACAGAATCACCAGCACGCGACAGACTGCGGCGGCAATACGGCGCACGCGACCCAGGGCGGCCAAGTGCCGCCATGCCAGCCAGATGACCGGCACCGCCGTCAGGGCCGCAAGCAGCCACAGCGGGCGATCGAAATGGATCGAGTACATGGCGATCATAGCTGCCACACCTGGACACGGTTGTTGCCGGCGTCCACGACGTAGACTCTCGACTTGCGGTCCACGGCCAGGCCCCACGGGTACGCGAGTTGCCCCATCTGGCGGCCTGCCGTGCCGTAGCAGCCCAGCGACTTGCCGTCCGGGGCGATCCGCTGAATGCGGTTGTTGCCGTATTCGCAGATCAGCAGCGAGCCGTCGTCCATCAGGGCCAGGTCGTAGGGATAGCGGAACTGCCCCAGGTCCTGGCCGACCGAGCCGATGATCGCCACCAGTTTGCCGTCGAGCGTGTAACTGACGATGCGATGGTTGCAGGCGTCGGCCACATAGAGCAACCCGCGCTCGGCGTCGACACAGAGCGCCGATGGACGCGAGAACTCCTCGCGACCGCTGCCCAGTCGGCCGAAGCTGCCCAGGAATTGCCCCTCGGCCGAGTAGATGCTGACGCGGTCGTTGCCGCCATACTCGCTGACGAACACACGCCCGTCCGGCGCGAAGGCAACGTCCGTCGGGTAGATGAACTGCCCGTCCCCCTCGCCGAACTCGCCGAACTGGCGCATAAGCTGCCCGTCCGCCTGGAAGATCATCACGCGATGGTAGTGCGTGTCGGCCACGTAGAGCAGCCCGTCCGGACCGACGCTCAGACCCGTGGGGTACCCGGCTTCGATGTCCGGCATGCGAAAGACCGTCAGGGCCGTTCCGTCCCGGGCAAGGTGCTGAATGCGGCCGGTCCGGTCGACGACGAACAGGTTGCCGTCGCCGTCCAGGTCGATGGCCCGCGGGTAGAGGAACTCTCCGTCACCGGACCCGCTGCTGCCCAGGGAGCCGCAAAACTCCGGCGAGCCCCAAGGCGACGGCGCCGAATCGCAACCGCCAAGACAACACGCCCCGACTGCAGCAGCCAGGGCCACCATCGCAGCTCGCCGTCCCTTCACGGCAACGAGTGCAGCCGTCAATCCGCCGATGCCCAGGAAGACGGTCGTCAGCAGCAGGCACGACGCGATGACGTGCTCGTCACGGGCATAGTGCATCTGGTTGAGCAGCCGCTGGGTGAAGTGCGGCACTCCCGGCGGCAACAGCAGCATCGTCGCGGACAATTCGGTCAGGCTGAAGACGGCCACGAGCACCAGCGCCGCCAGCAGCGTCGGCCAGAGCAGCGGCCAATGGATGTAGCGCCACAGGGCCAGCGTTCCGGCCCCGTCCACCCGGGCCATCTCCTGGCATCGCCGGTCAATCGCCTGACGGGCTGTCATCAACACCAGCAGCGCCAATCCCGCAAAACGGACAGCCTGCCCCAGGGCCACGGCGGGCCACCGGTCCAGCAGCCCGGACATCCCCGGCGTGTGCGGCGCGGCCCGCAGCAGGACCACCCCGACAAGCGATCCCGGAACGAACATCGCCACGAGCAACGTGACCTGCATCAGCCGCGAAACCGTCCACGCCCAGCGCCCGGAATGCTCCAGGATGACGGCGGCCCCGGCCATGGCCAGCGCCAGCACAGCGGCCAGTGCGGCGGCGGACAGGGCGTTGGCGAGCCCGTCCCGTTGAAGGCTCCAGAACTGCATGAAGGGGGCGAAGTCCCGAACGCTCATAAGAAGAAGTCCCAGCGGCGCAAGCAACGACAGGCCCAGCAACACAACCACCATCACCCAGTGACCACACGAGGCGGTCGCGGGAGCGAGCGGCGTCTCCTGCGAGGCCGCAAGCAGCCGAATCCCGCGACCCAGAGCGATCACCAGAACCAGGGCGATCCCGACGAGCGGCAACGACGCCCGCGCGACGGCTTCGCTCGACCCGGTGGCCTCGTAGATGACGGCCAGCTCGGTGCCGTAGGTTCGTACCCCCGCCAAGTGAAAGGTCCCGTACTCACAGAGCACCAGCACGAAACAGACCGCGAAGGCCATGGCCAGCGAGCGACCGAGCAGTGGCAACGTAATGTGCGACATCCGCTGCCACGGGCCGGCGTCCATGCGGGCCGCGCCGAGCAGTTCATCGTCGATGTTCCGCCAGCCCTGGGCAATCACCAGGGCCGCCAGGGGCCAATACCACAGCACCTGCACGACCGAAGCAACTGCGGCCCCGATCCACTGGTTGACCTCGATCGGCTGCCCGGCCATGATGCGGCCGATGGGCGTCGTCGGGCTCAGCAATAGCGACCAGACGTAGTACGTGACGTACCTGGGCCACAGCAGCGGCGCCAGCATCAGCCAGAACAACAACATCCGTCCCCGGGCCGCAGAGGCGAACAGACGACCCGGAAGGTAACCCAGCACGACAGCGCCGAGGGCCACGGCCGCAGCCAGGCCGATGCTGCGGATCATCAGGCCGTGCAGCGTGTGCGACGAGTAGGCCTGCCCTGCAACCGTCCAGTCGCCGGCCGTCGACGCCGCCGTGATCACCAGCGGCGACGCCACCAGCAGCAACCAGATCAGGAGGCCGACCATCGCAATGACGCCGTGTGCCAGAGTCGGACGGTTCATTCAAAGATTTCGCCGGCGGCGGCAATGGCATCGGGAACGGCCTCCGCCACGTCTCCATAGTTCACGTTCAGGGGATCGGCAATCGCGTACTGCGGGAATCGAGCGGCCACGGATGGGTGCACCGGCGTGTTGTGGGCATCACTGGCGGCCAGTGCGGCCTCGACGTCCTCGCTGAGCAGGTACTCCACCAGGCGACGGGCCGCCGCCTCGTGAGGCGCGCCGGCGATCAGGGCCACCGAGTTCGGAATGGCCAAGGGCCCGCCATCGCCGTGACGCAGGAACTTCATCGCCACGGGCCAACCGTTGCGCTGCCCGGAATAGACGTCGTCGGTGTCGGTCAGCCCGACGTCGGCCTGACCCTGGGCAACCATCCGCACCACCGTGCTGTTGCCGGCCACGAGGCGGACCTCGTTGGCCTTGAGCGTCCGAAGCATCTCCTTCGCCCGCTCGGGCCCATAGAGAACGAACCAACTGGCCACGTGACCGCCCGTGGTTCCAAACTGCGGTTCGGCCATGACCATGCGTCCCTTCCACTTCGCTTCCAGCAGGTCCTCGATGCGCTGCGGCGCCTCGTCCTCGCCGACGCGGCTTGTGTTGTACACCACGACGCGAGCCCGCGGCGCGAAGCCGTGCCACAGCCCCTTCTCGCCGACAAATTGCGGCGGCCATGCAGCCTTGCCCGCGAAATCATACGGCTGCAACAGCCCCTCGCGGGCCAGGCGAATGGTGTGGAAGACCTCGTTCGACCAGAAGACATCGGCCACCGGGCGACCAGCCTCGGCCCGCAGCCGCTGCACCAGGCCGACCGTCTTGGCGGCCTCGGTGTCATAGCGAGCCTGGACCTTGATGCCCGTTCGGCGTTGGAACTCGGCGACGATCGGTTCGGAGACCTCCTGATCGGCCGAGCAATACAGCACAACCACGTTCTCCTCGCCCGCGGGATCGGCCTCCTTGCGGCAGCCGACGGCCAGCACCGTCAGGCCCGCCACAAGCACTGCGGCCAATGACGACAGAACGACCGTCCAAGCGTGACGCTCGGCGCGTCGGCCGGCTTCGTGGTGCTCACTCATGGTCCTTGTCTTCTCCAGTGCCCTGCAGGTTGTCGAAGTACTGCTTGACCGACGTCTGGTATCGCGCCGGAATGCGGTTCTCGCTGATCGCCTCGGCCGCGGAATCCTTGGCCGCCTGGACGGTGGAGGCGGCTTCCTTGGAGGCCTCGCCGCGAACCTGCTCGACCCGCGCCCGCCACGTGCCGATGACCGGCCCGCTCTTGTCCACGTTCTGCACCCGCGTGCCCTGCGTATTCACCTGCCCGCCCTCGGCCGTATCGACGGGCCCGCCGCCATGGCCCGGCCCGCCGCTGCCTCGGCCGAACTTGTCGCACTCGCCGGGCGCCCAGGGCCCCTTCCCCTGTCCCATGCAGAGCCCCTGGCCACTGCCGTTGCACTGGCCCTTCCCCAAACAAGCGATATTGGCCTCGATCTCGTTCAGGGCCGCTTCAAGCCCGGCCATCTCGGCCGCCAGAGCATCCAGGTCGTTCAACTCTTCGGCCAGGGCCGCAAGCCCCTCGGGCGACAGGGACGAACTGCCCATTCCCGGACAGCATCCGCTGCATGCCTTGCCCAGCGACTTGCAGAGCTTGCCGGCGTTGTTGCAGGCCTTGGCCTTCTCCATGAGCTTCTTGATCTGCTCCTCGGTCAGGCCCGCTTCCTTGAGCTTCTTCAGCAGGTCCTTCTCGCTGAGACCGGCCAGCTTCTTGTCGAGACCGGCCTCCTTGAGAGCCTTCTCGAGTTCGTCCTGATTGGCGGCCAGCTTCTCAAGCTGCTCAGCCAAGTCCTTCAGCTTCTCGGCGAGCGCCTTTCGCTCGGCTTCCGACAGGTTGCCGTTGGCCAGCTTCTTCTGGAGTTCCTTGGCCAGTTCGGCCGCCTTGGAGAAGTCGCCCTTCTGCAGGGCCTTGGCCAGATCGTCAGCGAAGCCCTGCTGCCCGGAGCGGAGTTGCTTCATCATCTCCTTCAGGGTGCGTTGCGTCTCGCCCTTCTCGCCGTCGTTGATCTTCTTGAGCTTGTCGCTGATGTCGGTCAGTTGCCGAATGGCCTGGCGGCGGAACTCCGAAGGCTTCAGGCCTTCCTGCATTTCGCCGAGCTTCTGCAGATCGCCGGCCACCTCGGGAATCTTCAGCCCCGAGGTCACCTTCTCGACCTTCGTGGTCGCCGTCTTGATCTCGGTCCTGGCATCTTCCAGACGTATCAGTTCGGCTGCTTTCTGCTCGGCGTCGGCGCGATAGCCCAGCAGGTCGAAGGCCGGCATGAACCAGAAGGCCGCGGCCGCAGCCGCCCAGCAGCACGTCGTGTGTACCCAACGGCGCGTCAGCTTGATGGGGAACGATCTGGCGGGGTCCACCGATGCGGCCCGTGCACAGGCCTCGTGGCGAACGGCTGCAACGAAGGGCCCCTCGGCCCCGACCAGGGCCAGGGTCGTGCTGAACCGCTCGTGCAGGGCCAGCCGCTCGTCGATCATCAGGGCCACGCGCATCAGGCTCGGCCGCGTGAGGTACCAGCGAACGCCGACCACCGCCACGAGCAGCCCTGCAGCCGTGGCGATGACCGGCCGCGTCAACAACTCCACGCTTGTGGCTCTGCCAATCACCACGGCCGCCAGCACCGCCGCGCCAGCCGCCAAGAAGGCGTCGGCCAGTTGGCTGAGCAGTCGACCTAGATCGTGCCGCATCCGGGCCTGGTGCAGTCTCCGCCGGAAAGCCTCTTCCATGATTGCCCCCTTGGGCCGTGCGCCCGGGACGTCACAGGGATGCGCGCGATCACGGCACGGCCAGAAACAGCCGACAACGACTCGGCCGACGCTGAATCGCACGAGATGACACCACCCATTTTAACCGCCATGTCATTTTCGGGTAAACCCGTACCCAACGCAAGACAAAACCGCCTCCCACAGCGGCTGCATACCTTTAGACGCCGGTGCAGCCCGACCCGGCAAACGGTCGCAACGATTTTTTTGTGGCCTTGTTGGCCGCTTTTCGGGAGACTCTTACCGGTTGGCGTTGCTCTGTCCGGACGAGGGCTGTCTGCATGCGGTGGTCGATTCGCACAAGAATGCTGATGGCAACGAACCTGCTCGTGGCGGGCCTGGGACTGGTCGTCGGCTGGCTGGGCATCGAGGTCGCCGGGCGTGAGATCGAACGCAAGCTCGTGGACGAAGCCGTCGTCGACGTGGCCACCCAGATCAGCGAGAACAAGTGGCCGCTGACCGACGATCTGCTCAAGAAGGTGGCCCTGATGCTCGGCGACGAGGCGGCCGCAGGCCCGGCGGACCGCCGCGAGATTACGGCCGGCAGTCTTGCCGCCGCGGAGCGCGACGAGCTGCTGTCGCAGTTCGCCCACAGCCCGTTGCCCCAACACGTCGTCCTTGCCGGCAAGAGCTACCGCATGGCCGTGGCCACCCTCCCGCCAACCGGAAACCTCGCCGGCGGAGAAGCCACGCGGCTCTGCCTGCTGGTGCCCGTCCAGCGTATCACGTCGGCCAAGGCCCGCGCCGCCCGGACGATCGCCCTGCTGACCGTTGCCGCCGTGGCCCTGGCCACCGTGCTGTCGGTCTGGTGGTCGCACTCGATCACGCGGCCCTTGCGGCAACTGGCCGCACGCATGGACCGTCTCAGCCGCGCCGCCGAGGAGATGGAACTCGACTCCCTGCTGGCCTCCGAGTTGTCGTCCTCCTCCGGTTCGCCGTCATCCGGCGGCGGCCCGACGGCGTCCCGGGGGCCGCGCGAGATCGGGCGGCTGACTGAGTCGTACGACCGCTTGATGGCCCAACTGGCCGAGGCCCGCAGCCGCCTGGCTCGCTCGGCCCGCATGGCCACGCTCGGCCAGATGTCGGCCTCCCTGGCCCACGAGCTTCGCAATCCGCTCAGCGGCATCAAGATGAACGCCCGCGTGCTGGCCGACGAGCTGGCCCGCCACAACCTCCAGGACGAAAGCCTCGACATCATCCGTCGCGAGATCGATCGCATGGAGGCCTACCTGAAGGAACTTCTGGACCTGGCCGTCCGCGACGACGCGCCGCCGAGCACTATGCACGCCCCGCCGGCAATACGCCTTGACGAACTGGCCGACTCGGTCGTATCTCTGCTGAACGGCCGCTGCCGCCACGCATCGATCACCGTCGAGCGTCGCTACGACCGCGCCGCCTTAGCGGCTGCGGCCGACGCCGCCAAGGTGCGGCAAGTGATTCTGAACCTGGCCCTCAACGCGATCGACGCCATGCCGACCGGCGGCACACTGGGCCTGACCGTCGAGGGTTGCGAGGACGGCGTGCGGCTGGCCGTAACCGACACGGGCGGCGGCGTCCGCGTGCCAGAGGGCGTGGACATCTTCGAGCCATTCGTCACCGGCAAGCGCGGGGGCACGGGACTCGGACTCCACGTCTGCCGCACGATCATCCAGCAGCACGGAGGCCGGATCGGCTACGAGTCGTCCGACCGCGGCAGCACGTTCTGGTTAGTCTTGCCTGGAGCACGTGAATGAGCGATCCCAAACGGATTCTCGTGATTGACGATGAGGAATCGATCTGCTTCGCCTTCCGCCGCTACTTCGAGAGCCGCGGCTTCGCCGTGACCGTTGCGGCCACCGGGGCCGAAGGGCTGGCCCGTTACGGTGAGGTACGTCCCGACGTGGTCTTCCTGGATGTCCGCCTCGGCGACATGAGCGGACTGGACGTGCTCGAACGGCTGCGCGAGCAGGACAGCCAGTCGATGATCATCGTCATCACGGCCTACGGATCGCTGGAGACCGTCACGCGTGCCATCCGCAACAAGGCCTTTGACTACCTGGTCAAACCGCTCGACCTGGACCATGCGGCCGACCTCGTCGGTCAGGCGCTGGCCCAACGTGCGGCCATAGCGCGCGGCCCCGCGGCGGCGAGCGACGAGACGACGGCCTGCGACCGGCCGCAACTTGTCGGCGCGTCGGCCCCCATGCAGGAGGTCTACAAGCGGATCGGCCGCGCAGCCTTGGCCGACTCCACGGTCCTCATTCTCGGCGACACGGGAACTGGCAAGGAGATGGCGGCCCGGGCCATTCACAACCACAGCCCGCGCTGCGACAAGCCGTTCGTGGCGGTCAACTGCGGCGCCCTGCCCGAAAGCCTCGTCGAGAGCGAACTGTTCGGCTATGTCCGCGGGGCCTTCAGCGGCGCCGACGCCGACAAGCCCGGACGCTTCGAGTCAGCCGACGGCGGCACGCTAATGCTCGACGAGATCGGCGACCTGCCGCTGGCCGTGCAGGTCAAGCTGCTGCGGTTCCTCGACTCGCACACCATCGAGCGGCTGGGCTCGGTGCAGTCGAAGGAACTCGACGTGCGCATCATTGCGGCCACGAACCGCGACCTGACCCAGGCCATCGAAGTCGGGCAGTTCCGCGAGGACCTGTTCTATCGGCTGGCCGTCATCCGCATCACCTTGCCGCCCCTCTCGCAGCGGCGCGAGGACATCCTGCCGCTGGCCCGCCACTTCCTGGGCCAATTGACTCCGCCCGGCGAGGCGCCGCCGCTGGTCAGTGCGGAGACGGCCGAGGTGTTGACCAATTACCTCTGGCCCGGCAACGTCCGCGAACTGCGTAACGCCATCGAGCATGCCGCCCTGATGTCGGGCAACGGTCCTATCCTGCCGGGGCATCTGCCGGAATCGCTTCGCCGGCCCGACGCGCAATCGGCTGCACGCGCCGCGAGCGACCTCGAGAAGGCCCTCGAGCGGTATCTGTCGCTGGCCTGCACCGACAACCGTAACATGTACCAAGCCGCCATGGAGCCCCTGGAGCGGACCCTGCTCCAAAGAGTGCTCCAGGAATGTAACGGCAACCAGTCGGCCGCGGCTGCACGTCTGGGCCTGCATCGTAACACCCTCAGGAATAAGGTCCGCCAGTTCGGCCTCGACGCCGACAATGCACAGTAGCGGTGCAGCATCGGCCAAAGCCTGTGCAGAGCCACGCCAGGCGTCCAGCGTCCATGCGGGAAACAGCAAAACCACATCTACCTGCAAGCCAACACGTTACGCCACGTCAACGGCAATCTAACACAACCGGCACGAGCTTTGCTCCTACAATTCAGACGAGTAGAGAGATCGGGACCCGAGCACTGCACCAGCTGGACCTGATCGACATTCGGAGTTGCTGCCCTTTCACCAGAAAACTCTGCCGTTCCCAGCACTGGCGGAGTCGGGCACGAGTTGGTGGTCCCTGCTAGAGCGGTTTGCGTTTTTATCTAGCGCGATGTGAGAGGAGTTGGTAGGCTTCTGTGCCAGGAGGTGAGGGCATGGAAGCGTATT
>JAFGPY010000441.1 GCA_016935955.1 Planctomycetota bacterium | reverse complement strand
CCCCAGTCGATCGGCATGGCCATGTTGCTCTGTCCGCTGCAGACCCAGACCTCGCCGACCAGCACGTCCTTGACCGTCAGCGTGTTGCTGCCCGCGACGGTCATCTCGTGCGGTCCGCCAGCCGCCAGCGGGCCGACTTCGACCGACCACTTGCCCTGGGCATCAGCTGTGGCCTCGGCTTTGACGCCGGCCACGGAGACCGCGACCTTCTCGCCAGCATCGGCCGTGCCCCAGACACGAACCGGGCGGCCCTGCTGCAGGACCACGCCGTCGCTGAATAGTGCCGCGAGTCTGACCTCTGCCTGAACGGCCGGGCAAAGAACCGTCAACGCGACAAGTGTTACGAGCACCGAGACTCTGCATCTGGTCATCATCCCAACTCCCAATACTGGCGTGAACGAAACGATTGCCCCTGAACGTTAACTTCCATAGTATCAAACAGGCCGCCGCTGCGACCGGTTCCGCACTGTATCGCGACGGCGGTCGCCAGGCAAGGTGATTTGCCAAGGCGACCTGACACAGTCTGCAGTGGGTCGTCACCGGCCAAATGGCGGGCAGGCGGCCAGCAAAGACTGCCATTTTGGCAGGAAAACATTGGTCAGGGCTGTATCGTAGTCAGCCCGGCATATTCTTGTTCGGCATAACGTGTTTCTCTGAAACATGTTACGAACGCATGCCGCAGCAAGTGCCGAAGTGGCATGGCGTTTGCGATGTTTGATTGAAGAAGCCTTGTCGCGCCTGCCGCCGCCCAATAGGCTGGACGGGCCATAGAAGGCTTAGCACCGAAAGGAGACAAAGGGGATGTCAAAGATTATCGGAATCGATCTGGGAACGACCAACAGCGTCGTCGCGGTCATGGAGGGCGACAAGCCCGTGGTGATCGCCAACGCCCAAGGCAGTCGCCTGACGCCGTCGGTCGTCGGCTTCACGGAGAAGGGCGAGCGGCTGGTCGGCCAGATCGCCAAGCGACAGGCCGTCACAAACCCGAGGAACACGGTCTTCTCGATCAAGCGGTTCATGGGCCGCCGGCACAACGAGGTCGGCGAGGAAGAGAAGATGGTGCCCTACAAGGTGATTGGCGAAGCCGGCGAACCGGTCAAGGTCGAGGTGCTCGACGGCAAGGAACGATTCACACCGCCCGAGGTCTCGGCGATCATCCTGCAGGACCTGAAGCGAACGGCTGAGACCTACCTTGGCGAGAAGGTGGATCGCGCGGTCATCACCGTACCGGCCTACTTCAACGACGCCCAGCGACAGGCAACCAAGGACGCCGGAACGATCGCCGGCTTGAAGGTCGAGCGGATCATCAACGAGCCCACGGCCGCCAGCCTGGCCTACGGCTTGGAGCGCAAGAGCAACGAGAAGATTGCCGTCTTCGACTTTGGCGGCGGCACGTTCGACATCTCGATTCTGGAGGTCGGCGACAACGTGGTCGAGGTCATGGCCACCAACGGCGATACACACCTGGGCGGCGACAACATCGATCAGATGCTGATCGACTACATCGCCGACGAATTCAAGAGGGAAAACAACATCGACCTACGCAAGGACCCGATGGCCCTACAGCGTCTGCGCGAGGCGGCCGAGAAGGCCAAGTGCGAACTGTCGAGCAATTCGCAGACGGACATCAATCTGCCGTTCATCACGGCCGACGCCTCGGGACCGAAGCACCTGACGATGAACATCACGCGGTCGAAGCTCGAACACTTGGCCGAGCCGATTCTCGATCGGCTCCGCGGACCGTGCCTGCGGTGCCTCGAAGACGCGAAGATGAAGACCAGCGAGATCGACGAGGTCGTGCTGGTCGGCGGCTCGACGCGCATGCCGAAGGTGCAGGAGATCGTCCAGGACCTGTTCGGCAAGGAGCCGCATCGCGGCGTCAACCCTGATGAAGTGGTGGCCGTGGGCGCGGCCATTCAGGGCGGCGTCCTGACGGGCGAAGTCAAGGACGTGCTGTTGCTGGACGTCACGCCGTTGAGCCTGGGCATTGAGACACAGGGCTTCGGCCCCATGGGCGGCGTGATGACGCGGCTGATCGAACGCAACACAACCATCCCGACGTCGAAGAAGGAGACGTTCTCGACGGCCTCGGACAACCAGCCGGCCGTGTCGATCCACGTGCTGCAGGGCGAGCGCGAGTTCGCCAAGGATAACCGCACGCTGGGCCGCTTCGACCTGGCCGGCATCCCGCCGGCGCCGCGCGGCATGCCGCAGATCGAGGTCACGTTCAACATCGATGCCAACGGCATCCTGAACGTGTCGGCAAAGGACCTCGGTACGGGCAAGGAGCAGTCGATCGAGATCAAGAGTTCCAGCGGCCTGGACGAGGCGGAGATCGAGAAGATGCGCCGCGACGCCGAGGCCCACGCTGACGAGGACCGCAAGCAGCGTGAGCTGGTGAACAAGAAAAACCAGGCCGACGCGACGGCGTACCAGATGGAGAAGACGCTGAAGGAGCACGGCGACAAGGTCTCCGACAGCGACAAGAAGGCCATCGAGGCATCGATCAAGGAGGTCCGCGACGCGATCCAGGGCGACGACGCGGCGAAGATCGATGCCGCCGTGGAGAAGCTAAACCAAGCCGGCCATGCGATCGCCAAGGTGCTTTACGAGCAGCAGGCGGCCGCGGGCGGCGCCCAAGCCGGGCCGGGCCCACAGCCGGGACCGCACCCGCGACCGGAACCGTCCGGCGGCTCGCCGAAGGGCTCTGACGGCGACGACGAGGTAATCGACGCTGACTTCAAAGTGAAGGATTGAGGCGGCCGCGAACGTTCGAACGCGGGCAGTCAACGAACGAAGGGGCGCGGCTCTGACTGAGGGCAGCGCCCCTTTTTGACGCGCGGGACGAATGCCGGCACCGAGAGGGGAGTCGGATCATGCAACTGAATCGATATACCGTCCGAGCCCAGGAGGCCCTTGCGGCGGCACACCAACTGGCCGACCGCCGTGGTAATCCGGAGGTCACGCCGCTGCACCTGCTGAGCGTGCTGCTGGCCGACGAAACGGGCATCGCGCGTTCGTTGTCGGCGAAGGCCGGCGGCAGCGCTCAGCACCTGTCTGAGTTGGTCGAGGCCGAGCTGGGTCGCCTGCCGCAACAGTCGGGCGGCAACGTCTCATTGTCGAACGATCTGACGAAGTTGCTGAGCGCCGCCCAGAAGGAAGCCGACTCGTTGAAAGACGAGTACGTCTCGACGGAGCACCTGCTCCTGGCCATGGCCGAGTCGAAATCGACGGTCGGCGAACTCCTGCGGCTAAGCGCCGTGGATCGCGACCGCGTCCTGAAGGCTCTGAAGGAGATTCGTGGCGGCCAGCGCGTGACCGATCAGAATCCGGAAGACAAATACCAGGCTCTGGAGCGATATAGCCGCGACCTTGTGGACCTGGCCCGTCGCGGCAAGCTCGATCCGGTGATCGGCCGCGACGACGAGGTGCGGGCCGTGATTCAGGTGCTGTCGCGACGGACGAAGAACAACCCTGTGCTGATCGGCGAGCCGGGCGTCGGCAAGACGGCCATCGTTGAGGGACTGGCTCAACGGATCGTGGCCGGCGATGTACCGTCGAGCCTGAAGGACAAGCGTGTCGTGGCGCTGGACATGGGTGCTTTGCTGGCCGGGGCAAAGTTCCGGGGCGAGTTTGAGGATCGCCTTAAGGCCGTGATCCGCGAGGTGACCGAGTCGGACGGGCAGATCGTGTTGTTCATCGACGAGTTGCACACCGTGGTCGGAGCCGGTGCCGCCGAGGGAGCGGTGGATGCCTCGAACCTGCTGAAACCGGCCCTGGCCCGTGGCGAGTTGCGTTGCGTCGGTGCGACGACGCTGGACGAATACCGCGAGCACATCGAGAAAGACGCTGCGCTGGAGCGGCGTTTTCAGCCGGTGATCATCGGCGAGCCGTCGGTCGAGGACACGATCGGCATCCTGCGCGGGCTGAAGGAACGTTACGAGGTCTATCACCGCGTGCGGATCACTGACGGGGCCCTGGTGGCGGCGGCAACGCTGAGCCACCGCTACATCACGGGCCGCTTCCTGCCGGACAAGGCGATCGACCTGATGGACGAGGCGGCCAGCCGTCTGCGGATCGAAAACGACAGCATGCCGGCGGAAATTGACGTGCTGCGACGTCAGCGGCTGCAACTGGAGATGGAGCGCGAGGCATTGCGCAAGGAGAGTGACGACGCGAGCCGCAAGCGGCTGAGCGACCTGGAGCGGCGGTTGGCCGATCTGCAGGAAGAGGAGCGTGCGCTGACGGCGCGGTGGGACGAGGAGAAAGCCCTGCACCAGCGCGAGAGCACCCTGCGGGAGCAGATCGAGCAATCGCGACAGGAGGCTGAAAAGGCCCAGCGCGAGGGCCGCCTGGAAGAGGCTGCGCGGCTGACCTACGGCGAGATCCCGACGCTGGAGAAGAAGCTGACGCAGATTGAGCAGCAGGTTGAGATGTCGCGTGAGAAGGGATCGATGCTCCGCGAGCAGGTGGAGGCCGAGGACATCGCCGAGGTGGTGGCGCGGTGGACGGGGATCCCTGTGTCGAAGATGATGGAGGGCGACCGGGCCAAGCTGCTGAAGATGGAGGAGCGTCTGCACAGCCGCGTGATCGGCCAGGATGAGGCGGTGGCGGCCGTGGCCAATGCCGTGCGCCGCAGCCGCGCTGGGTTGCAGGATCCGCGACGGCCGATCGGCTCGTTCCTGTTCCTGGGGCCGACCGGCGTCGGCAAGACTGAGTTGTCCAAAGCCCTGGCCGAGTTCCTGTTCGACGACGAAGACGCCCTGGTGCGGATCGACATGAGCGAGTACATGGAGCGGCACAGCGTCGCCCGGCTCATCGGCGCGCCACCCGGGTACGTCGGCTACGAGGAAGGCGGCCGGCTGACCGAATCGGTGCGACGGCGACCGTACGCCGTGATCCTGCTCGACGAGATCGAGAAGGCTCACCCGGACGTCTTCAACATTCTGCTACAGATCCTCGACGACGGTCGCCTGACCGACGGCCACGGGCGCACCGTCGACTTCAAGAACACGGTGGTCATCATGACCAGCAACCTGGGCAGCCAAGTCATTCAGCAGATGGCCGACGCCCGGGCACCGGCCTGGGAGGTCGAGGCCAAGGTGAAGGAACTGCTGCGGGCGAGTCTGCGGCCCGAGTTCCTGAACCGCATCGACGAGGTCATTCTGTTCCACAACCTGACCAGCGAGCAACTGGCCGAGATCGTCGACCTGCAACTGAGCCTGCTCGGACGGCGACTGGCCGAACAGGACCTGAAGCTGGAGATCACTCCCGCGGCTCACAAGCTGATCGGCGAGTTCGGTTACGATCCGGCCTTCGGCGCGCGGCCGCTGAAGCGTGCCATTCAGCAACTGATCGAGAATCCGCTGGCCCAGAAGGTGTTGGCCGGCGAGTTTCCGCCGCAGACCACTGTTGTCGTGGACACCGATAACGAGCGACTGACGTTTGCAGCCAAGACCTAACCAGCGGCGTGAAGAACGCCTTCGACTCATCGACCGGCAAGATCTTATTGGGATCTTGACTGTCCCTCGGACTCCGGGGCCGACAGAAGCATTTCTCCATGGGTTATAGTGCCGTTGAAGCCAGCCACTTCGGCTCAGCCGGTCTCAAGGCGAAGTCGCCTCGTCACCTCCGCACACATGATCGGCCGACACGGCACACTTCCTGCGTCCTGTACCGAATATCTGTATTTTCATACTTTACTTCCCTCGTTTCAGTGTGTATCTTTCTGGTTTCGTCGCAGGTCGACACGAAACGGCAGAATCAATGGTGGCCGGTTCGATGGACAGCCCAGGGGGGTACTGTCCGAGAGCACTCCGGCCGCCATTCTTTTTGCGCCGGCCGCAATAGCCCAATCACCAGCACCTCTCCATCAACAGCAAAGCCTGCCGCCCGAAGTTCGTGCCTGACGCTGAGTTGACGGCTGCTTGATTTCGCGCAATACCAGAGAAACAGTACCGGAGGGATTCGCCATCGCGGCCCAGTCCGCCATGGCGTCACAGCACCTTGTGCCTGATTGCCAACTCAATAGCCTTCCAGGTGGCCGGCAATAGCCGGGCCAGCCGCCCCCGCAAAGGGGCTCCCGCGATAACATCTTCAAAGTCCTTGCCGACTTCGTTCTGCCACGTCCGGATTCGCGTCAATTCCAGGTTCTCCGAATCGCCGTGGTTCGCCTCCAGAACTTTCATCCTACTTCGTCGCAACTCGATGTCGTCGCGGAAAAGATGGAAGTTAATCGGATCGACAACACCGAGGTCCTTGGCATCAGGACTCTCTTCGTCGTCAAGGCATGGGCCAAGGGAAGAGTCGTGCTCGGGCTCGGCGAATCGCTTCTTCAGGAACTCCACTGAGAGCATGAGAACCGGGCGCCTGACCAAGTACGGCTCCGTGCCATCATCATGCACCTCCCCGTCCAGCAGGAAATCGTCGTCCCCCAGATCGAACTTGCCCGCACGGATCACTTCGATGCCCAATTCCTGAACCGGGTTAATCGCCAGCAGCACGTTCTGAATCGGCTGTGGGTTCACGGCAACCCAATCGTCATGGTAACTCACTTCGACCCGGTGCCGCGTGTCGCTCGCGACAAGCTCTGGTCCGTCAACGAGCGTGAAGTGAATTCCATCGTGCATGAGCCGCAGTCGATCGTGCGTTGCGGCAAGTTCCGGCATCGGGAGCGTCTCGGGACCCGGAACAATGAACCGCCGACGGCAGATGTCCGCATCCCTGCGAGGGCGATTACCGCAAATAACCAGTTCCTCGTGCGTCTCGCGATAGATGAGCTTGTCCAGATCCTTGTACTCGGCCTTGTTCTCGGAGGCGCCATTGGCAAGGTTCCATCCGATGGGATGGATGTCGCGGAAGAACAGGCACACCCATTCACTACCATGCCACTTTGCCACAGGAAGAAATCCGCCGGACACCCATCTCAGACCCGGGATGCAAACCTGGAGTTCCTTGCGGTCCGGACAGTCACCCATTAGGAATCGGTGAGTCTCGTGGGACTTTTCGGCATGTTCCCGTCGCTGATCTTCACCACAGAACCTTGCCCGGAGAAATTGCTTGCCGGCATTGTTGTAGATCGCACAGGACTGCCCTTTGAGGTCCACTTGCATGACATACTTGCCATTCTCGCGTTTGAGCACAATCGGGTTGAACAAAAGTACGATCGAGAAGGCGGCACCTCGGACACGCTCGATGCTGGTCAGGTGCTCACGTCGGACCACCAGAGGGATACGCGAAGGATTCCCAAAGACCACGCTGGGATAGATGCCATCAGGAGTTGCAGGCTGCCGTGCAGCAAATTCCTGCGATTCGAGAATCAGTTCCGCGCATTTTCTGTCACAGTCCACAATGAGTCCTTTGGCGATTCTGCCGAAGAGACCCCCATGGGTGTCTCTGTAGCGCTGGAAGAGAGGAAGAAACACGCGGTAATAGGAAAAGTCTCTCAGGGGTCCAACGGCCAGAACCAAGGCAACGACGCCAAGGGCGATCATCACCAGGGTCGCCACGACAATATGGATCAACGGCAGGCAGGTCGGAAGCCATTGAAGAACGAAGCCAGCCAGCACCACGGTCCAGAGAAAGGCCTGATAGGCCTTGAAGGCCCTCCATAGAACCGGGTGGCCCTGCCGAATCCGTCTTAACCAGCTGCGCATGACGAGGTCTCGCACATGGCCCGAGAAGGCGCCTCGCCTCATGCGTACAGAAACAGGGAGGCACGTTCACAGGTACGTCCGTCATCAAGGCATATAGGCTACGACGGCGTTATATCGCCGTTCATATGCTGATATCGTAGACTCTTGGGAACTGGGGGTCAATGGGATTCGGTCTGAGCCCCGGGGGCGGCCCGGGCGGCGGCGAAGTAGTCCAGCAGACTCCAGAGAGTGACTCCGGCGATCATCAGGATGATGGCCTTCAGGGCCCAGCCGATCGGCGGTACGTCGAAATTCAGCAGCCGCATCATGCCCGGCTCAGGCTCGGCCCAGGCGAAGATGGCCGCCAGCAGGATGGCCCCCAAGCCCTGGACCCAGGCCTTGGTCTTGCCGCTGAGGCGTGCGGCAACGGGCTTGTTGCCCAGGACGCACATGATGCGGATGTAGGCCACCGAGACGTCGCGCAGGGCCAGCAACAACAGAAGCCACAACGGGCAGATGGCGGCCGAGGCCAAGCCGAAGAAGATGATCAGCCGCGAGGCCGAGTCGCAGTAGGGATCAAACAGCGACCCGAAACGGCTGGAGACGTTGAGCCGCCGAGCCAGCAGGCCGTCGAAGATGTCCGTCAGTTCACTGATGACCAGCAGGGCAACCACCACGGTGGCCGTCGCGGATCGCGGCGAGGCAATGCCGGGCTGGAGCAGGACGGCGGCCGCTGCGGCCAGCGGCACACGAGCCACCGTCACATACTGCACAAGGAGGTATCGGGCCTTGGTGGACACGGCTGCAGCAATTGCCTCCGAAAGGCGATCATACGATCCGCCGGACCAACGCACTATAGCAGAGGCGGTCTGCGCCCGCCAGTGTCTTGCTCTGAATTCACCATCATTAGCAGGGGCCAACAGCACTGAGAATCGAACTGCCCATCCGGCCGCCTCACCATCCTCGGCCGGGCTACCTCCTCTTACCTAAAGTCGTTCGCCAGGACTCAACAGGTACTCGGCCGGGCGGCCGGCCTGCCGAACAAGAACCGACACGGCGGCGGACAGCAGGCCGATTGCGGCGTAGACAATGGCTTGAAGCCGCCAGGAGGCCGGCTCATAGACCAGGTCCTCGCCGATGCGCGTGCTGAGGTTGTAAAGCACGGCGGCGTGCGTCCAATCGAAATCGGCGGCGCGGGAAATGCTGAAGAGCGGATTTGCCGCGACGAGCCACGTCTGTGTGAACCTGAGGATGGTTTGGCTCTTCAGGAGCAGGACGACGTCGCCCCAGACAGGCGAGGCCAGGATGATTACGGCCACGAGGGCCACGAAGGCGGGACCGCCAATCGGCCACCGTCGCGAGAACAGTGCCGACGTGCCGCACAGGGCCAGCGAGAAGGCAATGGCCAGAGCCTGAGCCGTGATAACCGCAGTCATCGCCTCTGTGGGTGACCCGTAGAAAGAAACCAGTTGCAGCCGGGCCATCGCCAGTAGCGGCAACGTGACCAGGGCCGGAGGCATGAGGGCCAGAGCCAGCTTGCCGCGGACCTTGCGACGAAGCAGCGACAGGCCCGGCACAATCATGGCCAGGAGGGCAAATTCAGCGAAGATGCAAGCAACCAGTCCGTTCATGGCAACTGTCAGAGTACATCGACCGTGCGGGCCCGCGCCGTCCACCCAAAGCCGCAACGGCCGCTGTGACTGTGAGATACTCGCCGGTCTGGTTCACATCTTATCAAAAGAAAGGAGTCGACTCCAGAAGGAGCCGACTCCTTGATCGCACTTAACAGCCTGTCGCGGCGTGCCGCATCAGGTCTCCCACTCGTCCGTGCCGAGCTTCGCTTCTTCCTCGCTCTGAATGATGATCGTCGGCTTGACGAGGATCAGCATGTTCTGGTGCCCGCGCTTCAGGCCGCGGTTGGTGAACAACCGCTTCAGCACCGGAACCTTGCTGAAGATCGGAACACCAGATTCTACGTCGTGCTCCTCGAACATCTTCAGACCGCCGATCAGCAGCGTGCCGCCATCGGGAACACTGACACTGGTCATCATCTCGGTGATGCGGACGGTCGGCACTTCGATGGTCGCCGTGGCAATACCCATGCCCGACGCGGCGGCCTGGACCATCACGTTACGGAATTCAGGCGTCTGGGTGACCTGCGGGCGCAGGTCCAGATGCACGTAGCGTCGATCGGCGCTGACGGTCGCCTTGACGTCCAGCAGCGAGCCAGCGGTGATGTACGCGATCGTTGGGTCCCAGGCCACGGCCTCTTCGGCCACGACCGGCTCGAGATCGCCGATGAAGCCATACCGCGTGCCGTCGGCAAGCCACGCCCGCTGGCCGTTCCACAACGTCAGCCGCGGCGAGAACAGCGTCGTCGAACGGATGTCGGCCTGAATGGCACGAATCAGGAAGCCGACCTGAATCTCGTCCAAGAAGACGCCCGAGAGGGCCATGCCGCCTTCGTTGGCGGCGAAATTGGCGAACGGCGCCCCCATCGACTGCATGGCCGGCATCAGGGTGCTGACGCCAGCGCCGTTGGAGGACGTCGAGTTAATCTGCAGTACGTGGCTCATCGGATCCGCGACTGTTGGCAGACCGGTCACCGGGTCGATGAGGCCCGGCAGCGTGTTCATGCTGCTGCCGGTAGCAATATACCCGATGTTGGTGGTGCTATCCGGATCGGTTCGCCAGTGGCTGTGGATGTTGTGAAGGAAAGCCACGTCGAAGTCGAACGTCACGTCGTTGAGGAAGTTGTCCGAAACGGTCAGGAATCGGGCCTCAATCGAGACCATGATAGCCCGCTCGCGACGGAGCGACTCGAGCAGATCGCTGAGCTTACGATGGCCGTCGGCCGTCTGGCTGACGATCATCAGGCCGCTCTTCTCGTAGAACTCGAT
>JAFGPY010000440.1 GCA_016935955.1 Planctomycetota bacterium | reverse complement strand
TCCTTGGGTTTGATGTTGCCGACGGTCTGCGTGAAGATGTTCGGCCGCTCCTGCTCCAGCAGCGCCGCCGTGGCGCCCTGGGCGATGGCCTGCTCGTAGATGGCGCGGGCTTCCTCGCGGCGGCGGATCACGCCGACGATCCGACGGCCGCTGCTGTAGACCATCGTCATGTCGTCCACGGCCGCCTGATGCGGCAGGGGAAAAACGTACACGGCCTCGATCTTCTCGTCCAGCGGGTTGAAGAACGTCTGGGTGACCTTGACCCGGGCGATGAAGCCTGAGACCTCGGCCTTGACGTCGGTATGCTTGAGCGGGCACTCGACCACCTCGCCGCCGTCCTTGACCACGCGCAGGGCCCCCTGCGTGACGTCCTTGACGAGCATCTCCATGCGCTTGGCTTCGGCCTCGTCGTCGCGGAGCGCCGCCCGGTCGCCACCGGCATCGTCAGGCGCCGCCGCAACGTGCAGCGGGCCCCAGGCCGCAAACCCCGCCAGGATCGCCAGGCCGACCGCCATCGCCATGATCGCCACACGCACCGTGCCAGTTCGCCCCATGTCGCCGTTCATCGCCGAACCTCCAAGAGAAGGGTTTTCGCACTCCAGCCGCGTCCGGGCCTATTCCCGCCGGGCCTGGCCTGACAACTCACCGTACTATACTCAGACGCCCGCCACCCGCGCAGGTTCCAGGAATCCCGTCGGCCACGCGGGCCGGAGCGAACGGCACCGCGACCGCGGCGCGACAACCGCAATTCATGCGGTCCTTTCGGCCCTCGACCGGCGTTTAACCGTGTGCGGTTTGGCACAATCCGTTGCCGCCGGGTATCATGCGCCGCGATCGTCACGCGAAGGGGCGAACCCGTCCGGCGGTCGATGGGAAGTACGTCGGAAAATCCAGCACGAGGAGACGTCATGCCAGGCAAAACATGTTGCATCATCGCCGCCGTGTTCGCATTGTTATTGATCGCTCCCGGTCCTGTCGCCGACGCTCAGCGCCGCGGCGGGGGCAACGAGGCCCGGACGTTTACGGTGCTCGACCTGACGAGCCCGTGGCGGCTGCACGAGTCGCTGAAGCCGCCGCTGGTGCGCCAGGGCTCGTCAACCAAGCCGCTCGAGATGCCGCAACGGTGGATGAACTGGGAATCGCCCGAGCCGCCGGCCGACTGGACGCGTCCGGAGTTCGACGACAGGGCGTGGTTCTACGGACCGGCGTCGCGGGCCGGCACGACGCCGCGCCTGGCCCGGCTGTGCCTTCGCGGACGATTCACCGTGACCGATCCGGCCAAGGTCCGTTCCCTGAAACTCTCGCTGGCCTACCATGGCGGCGCGATCGTCTACGTGAACGGCAAGGAGCTGAAGCGCGGCGACGTGGCGGTCGGTGTGGCCAAGGCGGTGAAGGACTACCCGGAGTCGGCGTTCATCACGCGGCAGAACGATTATCTCGCACCCGACGGCGCGTACCTGAACGGTAAACCCTCCGGCAAGGCCGACGCAGACGCCGAACAGCGCAGGAAGGCGTGGCAGCGCGAGTTGTCGGACGTGGCTGTTCCGTCGTCGCTGTTGCGGCGCGGCGAGAACGTGGTGGCCGTGGAGATTCTTCGCACGCCGTATGACTTCCGCAAGGTGAAATCACCCGGGGCGGATTTCCCGTACGAATTCACGTGGTACACCTGCCAGCTCCTGGACGTGCAACTGGCGGCCGCATCGGACAACGGCCTGGTCTCCAGCGCCGTGCGGCCCGAGGGGCTCCAGGTCTTCAACAGCAATCCCCTGGCGGGCGACTTCGACGTCGATTTCGGCAATCCGGCCGAACCGTTGCGGCCCATCGTGCTGACCGGCGCCGCCAACGGATCGTTCTCGGGCAAGGTGGTCGTCGGCTCGACCAAGCCGCTGGGCCGCCTGGCGGCCAAGGCCGGCGCGCTGGCCGGTCCCGGCGGTTCGATTCCGGCGACGGCCGTCCGCGTCCGGTACGCCGCCGCCTGGGGCGAGGAGCACCTGACGGACCAGGTGTACCACGGGCTGCCCCGTCCCTATCCCGGCCGCACGGCGCTGATGGACATGCTGCTGGAAGAGCCCCCGGCCGGCGGCTCGGGCGAAGGCCGCGGCGGGCCGGCGAACGTCGTGGGCGTCTGGGTGACGGTGGACGTGCCCAAGGCGACCAAGGCGGGCCTCTACAAGGGCACGGTGACCATCACGGTCGCCGGGGAGAAGCCGGTGGCCGTCCCGGTCGAGCTGACCGTGGCCGACTGGACGTTGCCGGACGCGCAGGACTGGCGGACGTGGGTCGAGCTGATGCAGTCGCCCGACACGCTGGCCCTGGAGTACGGCGTGCCGCTGTGGTCCGAGCGGCACTGGCAGTTGATCGCCCGCAGTTTCGACCATCTGCGGCAGGTGGGCAGCCGCGTGCTCTACGTGCCGCTCCTGGCCCACGCGAACCTGGGCAACGACGAGTCGATGGTCCGCTGGGTGGAGAAGGGCAACAACCGTTTCGAGCACGACTTCGCGATCATGGACAAGTACCTGGACCTGGCCGAGAAGCACATGGGCAAGCCGAAGATCGTGATCTTCAACGTCTGGGACGTGTACATGATCCCAAAGAAGAACCCGACGGCCGGCCAGGGCGGCGGCCACCGGCGGATGGTCGGCAGTTTCGATCCTGAGCAGGCCGCGAAGATGGGCACGGGTCCGCTGGTGACGGTGCTCGATCCCAAGAGCGGCAAGACCGACAGCGCCTACCTACCGACGTTCTTCGAGCCGGCGGCGAAGGCCCTGTGGAAGCCGCTGTTCGGCGCCCTGCGGCAACGGATGAAGCGGCGCGGCCTCGAGGACGCGATGATGCTCGGCATGGTGACCGACGCCTACCCGTCGAAAGAGGAAGTGGCCCTGCTGAAGGACCTCAGCGGCGGCCTGCCGTGGGTGTCGCACGGTCACGGCGGCTTCGAGCCCAACCAGTTGCTCCACGGCCTGTCGCCGATCGGTTACCAGGCCTGCGTCTGGTTCACGCAGTTCGCCGACCAGGTGGTGACCCACGGCAAGGCCTGGGGCGACGAGCCGATGTACGGCTGGCAGCGGGACCCGTTGCGCGTGGCCTACGAGCGCAACACGGACCTGGACAGCTATCCGCTGACGCGCTGGCGTCAGATGGGCGAGTCGAACATCACGGGCGGGCAGCGCGGCATGGGCCGCATCGGCGCCGACTACTGGCCGGTGGTCAAGGACAATCGCGGCCGGCGTCGCGGGCGGGTCTGGGACCGTTTTCCCGAGAGCCGCTGGATGAACCTGAACATCTGCAACTCGCTGCTCGCCCCGGGACCCAATGGGCCGGTCGCGACGTCGCGCTTCGAGGCCTTCCGTGAGGGCGTCCAGGAGTGCGAGGCCCGCATCGTGATCGAGCGAGCCCTGACCGACGGAAAAATGGCTGCGCGTCTGGGCGCGCCGCTGGCCAAGCGCTGCCGCGAGCTGCTCGACGAGCGGATGCTGGTCCTCTGGAACAGCCTCAGCAACCAGCAGCTCACCGGCCCAGGCTGGCAGAACGGGATCGGCTGGCGGTGGTCGGCCGGCGTCAGCGGGCACGTCTGGTACGTCGGCTCGGCCGACTGGCAGAAGCGGTCGCTGGACCTCTACGCCCTGGCCGGCGAGGTCACGCGGAAGGTGGGCCGCTGAGCATACGCCGAAGGTCGGACGGCGCGCCGAATGTCGCTGTTTGTCTGAGGCCCCAGATAAAAGGAACGATAGCCCGGCTGAACCGGCCGACCGATGTAACAAGGTGGGCACTGCCGCGAGACACAAACCGTGTTCAGGGGCCAGACCGTTCGCCCTTGATAGGAATGGTGATCCTGGGCATCGTCTCTTCCGTCAGCTCAAACACGACAGACTCCTGAATGCGGCTTGCGTGAATGTCCGACAAGACGACATCGTATCGATGAAGCAAGTGTGTCTCTCCAGTTTCTGGTTCCGGGGCGTCCTCCTTCTGGACCAGGATCACATGATCCGAACTCGTGCTGGTTCTCACAATGGATACGTCGCGCGGCAAGATGATTGTGATCCGTTGCGGAACTCTGAAATCTTCGACATCGTCAACAAGCCCGTAGTCCAGCGTCTCTGGAATCCACGCAATTCTCTCCTCGCGTCGCGCACCCTCCAAATGGGCTCGCAGGATAATCCTAACGGCATGTTCGCCTGTGTCCTTTAGCAGGACCACGACGGAACGTTGTACGTCCCCCAGGCCAAATTTCGCCCTATCATGCACGATTTCCAGAATGTCGGCGCCGCCGGAAGGAACCGATGTGCCGCCTGACTTGAAACGGGCAGCCATGAAGCAGCTGCAACTGCCCTTGGCTTCCGTGATGGACAACGGAACGCGGCGCGGATTGCGTACGGGTATCTCTGCGACCAGTTGTCCTTGGCCAGACGTAACCGTTCCCAGATCAACGTCTATCAAGGTCTCCCGTAGCGTGTACTCCCGCTTTGCTTCCCGAGTGTCCGCCTCGGACACGTGAAGAAAGAACCCGGTGTTGCGATTTCGAAAACGCTCGTAGAACTCCGGCAGGGATAGTCGCTCCTCCCTTGCTCCCGCGTCTATCAGTAGCACCTCCTTGGAGACCGCTGCCAGAACGTGGTAATGCCCAAGACGATTGCCGCGGACATTGACATGCATGATGCCGATCCCGCCGTTGTTCAATCTCTCCACCATGTCTTCAAGCGTCGCCTCTTTGTAAGCAACAACAACCAAGCCGGCGGCCGCAAAGACATCTTTGAGCTGTCGCATGGAACACGCGCGTTCCCAGTGAAGTCCCACCGCCAATTGCTCGGCAAGCTCTGCGAGTTTCATGTCACGTCCGAAGAACCTGAGGGTGAAAGCGCATGCACGGACACCACAGTTCTCGATCCTTTGCGATCCCAACTCATCGGCCACCAGGGGGTAGTCGACTGCAGCACCAACCGATGGGACGAGAAGAAACACCCCAACAACGAACAGCCCAGCGCGCGACCTGCGCTGCTTCACCGCGATGAACCCGATTACCGCGGCGAGCACAGCTAGCAATGGCACAACAACCCAAATCGTTCGGTTCCTACCGTCCGAGACCGACACCTCAGGGGCCTGCACAGCTTGGAGAGCGGGCTCGGATGGCGTGCCTCCGGTAGGGGTGTGGGCTTGGTCGTCACTGCCCGCGATGGCCTCAAGCGTCGACTGAACACGCAGGACCTGATCGTCAATCGCAAGGTCCAGATCCTCCGGCAGTTGCTCCACGCGGAACCCGATGCCCGTGGTTTGGTCAACGACATACGTTCCTGGAGGCCACGTGATTGAGAACACGTTCTCATTGAAGCCGGGGTCATTCACAACGACTGCGGTCGCCTCGTAACGGGTACGAGACCTTGGAACACCGGAGTCTTCGTACAGCTCGCGGGTGGACTTCACTGGATAATAGATGCCGGGGGCGCACTCTCGCAGTTCATTCACCAAACGTCGTTCCACGACCACGCCATTAGCGTTCACGACCTCGTAGCCGATCAACGCGTAGTTGCGGGCGGGATCAAGGTACAGTTTGCTGGCCGCCTTGCCCTTGCTGATGGCCAATTCGATGACGGGCGTATCATTGAATACTCTGTTTTCGACGTCAAGTTCTTTGCCCTTCTCGTCGAAGATGACGGACACTCGTTCCCCTTCACGATCGAGGAAGCCGTAGAGCGAGAAGTTCCACTGTGAGACAAGCCCAGCACCGGCCGCAATGTACATCGGACGTTCGCCTGTGATGGTACCCTCGAGCACCGTCACCGGGCGCGTGCGCGAACCTTGCCGCGTGTACAGCACCTGTCCCACTCGGCCGTTGAATGCTGCGGAGAAACTGTCCTCTGAAAAGGGCTCCGGCCCGTCAATCCAACGACACACCTGCTTGCGGTAGTCGACACGAGCTTTACTTCCGGGGATGCCCGTGTACCACACCGTCGCCGCGGACTCGCCGCCATACTCCCAGGCGCCTTGGTCGGCGTTCCACGTTTCTGTGCGTCCGGTGCCTTCCACGCGGAGATTTCGGAGTTGCCGCTCTGCATGGCCAATGCCCTGACGAAGCGTCGCCACGGTCGCCGGGTCCGTCTCGGCGAAGCACGGTTGGCCGAGAACACATATCAGGATTACGACGGCGGCAACACGATAGGCGCGCATGCCCAGCCCCTTTCAGAACACTTTTGCAGCATCCACTGCCTTCGGTGAGTATCTCGCGGCACCGGTGGCGCGTCAACAGCCCATACGGCCGGCTGCCCAAGCCTCCGCCCGTACCAGCCTACGGCGCATTTCAGTTCCCCCGCCTGCCGTGTTCCGCGACGCTCAGTTCTAGGGCTTCGGACATTCCTTGCTTGCCTCCGTGCAGACCTCGCGCCGTCCGCCCGTCACCGGATTGTCGCCCAGCTTCTGACACGTGCATCCCTTCTTGGCATACAGTTGCACCAATGTTTGGCACGTTCCCCCGGCGTAGTACTTGAGGCACCACGTCGGATGCTCTGTGTCGATGCCGCACGAGTACGTATTATCCGGCCCATCCAACGGACAGGTGTCGTGGGGTTTCGTGGTTTCCGCGATAGTGATACATGCTTTGCCCACGGCCGTCGCAGCACATTCTGTTTCACCGGGCTTGTCGGGCACGGCAACCGCGACGCACGCATTCGTTTCCACCATCGCGGGAGTCACGCCGTCGGGCCATGCGCAGGCCCCCGCCTCGCCCTTCAGACAGCACGGCCACTTATCTGCAAGTCCTCGCACGGCATCAAGGTCCCGGTCTGACGATGGCACCACGCCCCATGCAACACCACATACACATACTCCCACTGCCGCCACAATGCCGACCAGTCGCATTCCCATATCACAAAGGCCCAGGACGGCAAGAGTCGAGCTGCGCATCTCCGCGAGAGGGCCACGCGCAGAGTCTTGTCCTCCAACGGCCCGCAGGGTATAGTCAGCCTCCGTCGTCCTGTGGCCGAGGGCCGGATGCTCCGCCCGGCAGGCGACACACAGCGTCGCAAGCCGATTGAAAGGGAGCACGAGGATGGGTGCGAAGCAACGAGGACAGGCGTATCTGGCGAACGTCCAGGCCAAGGTCGCTTCGGTCGAGAAGCACCAGGCCGAGAACTTCGGCAAGGCTGGGGCGATGATCGCCGACGCTTACGCGGAAGATCGGCTGGTGCACGTCTATGCCGGCGGCGGGCACACCTGCCTGATGATCTGCGAGATGTTCTTCCGGGCCGGCGGGCTGGCCAACGTCAATCCGATCATGGGCCACGACATCAGTCCCTACTGCCAGGCACTGAAGTACCTGGAGGTGGAGCGGACGACCGGGTACGCCAACTGCCTGATCCGCTACTACGGCGTGTCGGAAGGCGACCTGCTGATCCTGTTCCACAACATCGGCATGAACCCGACGACGATCGACGCCGCCGACGAGGCCAAGAAGCGCGGGGCGAAGATCATCGCCATCAGCTCGAACGACTGGCGCCAGAAGCTCCCGAAGGACCACCACATCCGCCATCCCAACAAGAAACACGTCTTCGACTACGCGGACCTGTGCATCGACGACGAGAACCCTTACGGCGACGCCGACTTCATGGTCGAGGGCTTCGACGTGCCGATCGCGCCGACCTCGACGCAGGTGGACGCCTACATCGCCCACCGCATGGTGATGGAGGCCGTCGCCGAGATGGTCGCCCGCGGCCTGGAGCCGCCGATCTTCCGCAGCGCCAACCTGCCGGGCGGCGACGAGTTCAACGCCCGACTCATCGAACGGTACGTGCACCGAGTGAAGGACCTGTAGTCAACGGGCCGACCGGCCCCCTGCGAATGGGATGACAAAGATGGCCAAGCGTAGTGCCGCGTCGGCCGGGGCCGCGAGCCCGGCCGCACGTTATCTCGATCTGGTTCAATCCCGCGTGCGGTCCATCCGGGCCGACATTCCACACCTGACCACCGTGGGCGAGAAGATGGCTGCGCCCATGTTGGCCGGGGGGCGGCTCTTCACGCCGAGCGTGGCCAAGTTCTGGCCGAGCGAGATCGGCGGCCGCGCGGGCGGGTTCATGGGCATCGTCCGCGAGCCGGGCCTGCGACCGTCGAAGAAGACCGACGTGGCCTACATCGCCCTGCCCGGTCCCCGCGGCTACGATCCGCGCAAGGACGAGAAGCTCATGCAGATGATGCGGAGCAAGGCCCAGATCTTCGTCAACGGCCGCGAGGACGAGCTGGAGGTCCTGGGCTCCGCGTGCCGCGTCGCCGCCTTCACGGGCGGGGCGAAGGCCGACGAAGGTCTCTACGGTCTGGGCGATCTGCGGCCGCTGGCGGGCCTGCGGCACTTCGACCAGTTCGTCCGCGGCTGGATGACCACGGGCGAGATGATCACGGCCTGTATCCGCGCCGGCAGGATGCCGACGATCTACATGAGCGTCTGGCTGGAAGGCGCCCTGGCCCGCAACTCGAGCTTCGTCGAGCACCACAACCTGAGCGAGCCGTGGTTCGCGCCGTTCTTCCACCGCGACGTGTACATTCCGCCGTTGCCGCCGGGATACGCCGCCGGATCGTTCCTGGACATCGCCGAGGGTCACCTGAAGACGCTCCAGGGGCAGTTGCCGCTGCTGGCCAAGGCCGGACAGTGGATGGCCGAAGCCAAGCAGGCCGGCCGCCGCATCTGGGTGGTGGCCGTGGGGCACAGCTATCCGACGATTCTCGAGAGGCCCGAGGACGGCAGCTACCCGGTGGAGTGGGGCTACTCGTTCAGCGACTTGCGGAAGGCCCTGCCGCGCACGTTGCGCAGCGGCGACGTGGCGGTCCACCTGGGCTACGCGCCCGTGAACGTGCAGGCCATTCAGGCAATTCTGAAGCGCGGCATCCGCCTGGTGCACTCGTCGCCCTATGGGCGGCCGGCGTCGCTCGCCGATCACAAGGATTTCATCTGGCTCGACCTGCCCTGGCGGCCGGCCGACGCCTCGGTGGACGTGCCGGGCTACGGCGCGCGGATTCTGCCGATGAGCAGCACGTGCCACACCATGGCCTACTTCGCACTCGTGGCGGAGATGGCCGAGGCGATGGGCTGGAAGTAGGGGGCTCGGAGCGACAGCTCCAGCGCGCGGAAAGTGGCGGACCCTCGCATGCCTGCGGAGCAGGCATGGCACCCCCGGAGGAATACAGGGGGGCATGCCCCGGAAACAGAAAAGGAACAGGGGCGGCGCGATCGTGCTGTTGTGCCGGTCGCTGCGCCGCCCCAGTCTCGCTGGTGTCCCGCCTGTCAGCCGATCCACAATCCTTCGAGCCGCACCTGCAGACCGTCGCGCGTGCGGTTCAGGAAGTTGACCAGTCCGCTGTGCCGCCACTGAAGCATGCAGCGTCGCGGCTGGAAGAAGTAACGCATGCCGATCTTGATCTCGCAGCGGCTGTCGCTGATCAGTCCCTCGTAGCCCTCGGCGATGTAGTAGCCGATGTCCTTGAAGCCCTGTTGCCGCGGCTGCAACGGCCCGGTGACGCACCAAGTCATGACGCCGGTCCGCTGATCCACCTGCGTGACGATGCCGCAATGCGTGATCGGGCACCCGCACGACATGCCGAGCGGCCGCCCGATCAGGATCTCGCCGACGCGGACGTCCATCTCGCGGGTCAGCATCGGATTGTGCGGCAGAATGATCTCGCGCGGGCCGGGGTCCTCGGGGAAATGCTCCAGGAAGAAGTCGAACTGCCGGCCCAGGCTGTCGCACCAGGCATCGTCGCCGCGCGGTGTGCCCTCGGTGCCGTCGGCGGCAACCATCGTCGGCTGCGCGAGCGCACCCGCTGCACCGCCGGCCGTGCCGCACGAAGCGCAGCTTCCCGCACTGCAACCGCCCGCGACCGCAGGCGCAGCCGCGACTGCCGTCGGGGCTGCCGCCTTGGCGGCCTTCATGGACGATTGCGACAGCGGCACGCAGCGCTTAATCAGGTCGGGTTGCCTGGCCAGCCTCGCGGCCAGATCGGCGCAGGTCTTCTGCCCGCACAAACCGCAGTTCAGTCCCGGCAGGTCGTCAACGGTCCTCTCTCTCATCGTGGCTCCTCTTTGTGCGTGTGAATCGTGGCGCCCGAACCGTACGCGCCTTCGGGTAGTGCGGCCGCTTACTCCCCTCGGTAGAAGATCTCGTTGTCCAGCGGCCGCACCACACCGAAGTGCGATTGCCAGCCGATCTGTTTCTTGCCGACGCAAATCGTGCACGTGCCGATCGGCGGGTTGCCGCGCAGCTCCATGTCGTCGGTCGCGTCGGGCACCGACAGAATGTGGTCTACCAGCGGATCGATGCCGATGCCGTACAGGGCGTTGACCTCGCGGACGCGAACGTCGGGAGCCACGTCCTGGATGCGGGCCCGGAACACCTCGCGCTCGGCCTGGCTGACGCGGTCGATCTTGGTCACCACGGCGAGGTCGGCCAGCGAGAGCATGGGCCCGACCTTCAGCGGCAGGTTCATGCCGCTGGTAGCCTCGAGGACGACCAGCCCGAGGCCGCCGGTGACGTACGGCGAGCATCGCAAGCACAGCCCGGCCGTCTCGACCAGCAGCACGTCGCAGCCGCAACGTTCGGCCCAGGCCATGGCGTCGCCCAGGACCATGACGTTGCAGTGGTCGGGGCAGAGCTCGCCGGAGTAGACCTTGCGCGTCGGGATGCCGAACTCGGCGGCCAGTTGCTCGTCCTCCTCGGCGTACTGCACGTCGATCTTCAGGAAGGCCGGGCGACGGCCTGCGGCCAGCAGCTTGGCCGTGACGTGCCGCAGCACGGAGGTCTTGCCGGTGGTGGCCGGCCCCGCACAGATGGCCAGCTTCATGCGACCACCTCCAGCTCGCAGCCGGTGAGCCGCTCGCCCATGCGAATCTGGTCGCGGAGGCGGCAGAGGATGTCGTCCAGGCGACTGACCTTGACCGAGAACTTGCGCTCCTCGGCGTCGGTGTGCAGCACCTGCATGATCGATCCGCCCTTCAGGACGATGCGGAAGTCCGACAGCAGGGCGATCCGCGGATCGTGCGTGACGAAGATGAAGATCTTGCGGTAGGCCCGCAGCAGTTCCAGGGCCCGCGTGCGGTGAATGCCGGCGTTCTCCACCTCGTCCAGAAGGACGATCGGTGTGTTGCAGAGAATCGTCGCATCGGCGATCAGCAGGGCGCGGGTCTGGCCGCCCGAGAGTTCGGTCATGCGGCTGTGGAGGAGGATCGGCTCGCCGGTCAACTGGTTGGCGAAGGCCAGCGTCTCGTCGACCAAGGCCGCCGGGTCGCAGCCTTCGGCGCTGCGGATGCGGGCGTGCGTGGTCAAGAACTCGCGCACCGGCAGATCGCTCAGGAACGTGGTGTGCTGCGTGATCAGGGCAATCGGGTTGCGGGCCGGGTTCTCGCGGAACTCGGCCGGGGCCGGGCGACCGTTGATCAGCACGCGGCGGCCGGTCTGCGTGTCGGCGTCGGCGAACAGCTCGATGTCGTTGATCAACGTCGTCTTGCCCGAGCCCGTGGGCCCGACGATGCTCACGACGTCGCCCATGTTCAGGTCGACCCGCGACACCGGTTCGCCGCGGCCGTCCTTGCCGTGGCCGCCCAGCAGAGTGATGGTCTCGATCACCATGATGCCTCCTCGTTGTCTGGAAGACCGAAATTATCGCCGTGGGACCGCGTCGGCTTTGCCCCCGGACCGCCGCGGGGGGCCGGCCCGCCCGCCCGACACCAGCGACGAGCGGCAACGAACCCGCCGAACCCCACAGGCTAGATAGACCGTGTAGTCTATCTACTTAGTAGTCAACTAAATTCCCGGGGGCTTCTTTCGGCAGGATGGAAACCGGCAGGGCGTGGCGGCGCCGTTGGCATCTGGGCCGCGCGGGGCGTGACCTGACGGTCGCCCGCGCCAGCGTCGTGCCTTGCGGTCGGTGGGACTGAACGGAAGCGCCGCCAGCTTTCGCGGGCACGGCAGGCCGTGCCCCACACGCGCCTCCAGGAGGACGAGTGGCGCGGCCACGCTTGACGCAGGTTCCGAGTGAAGTCGAGGCACGGGGCCGTGGTCCTTCCATCCCCTGCGGCGGCACTTCGCGCGGGGGCCCCTATGGCGTGCGGCCCACGTTGATGTAGGTCTCCTTGGGCACGACCGGCAGAATCAGTTTCGAGGCGTGGTCCGCCGACAAGTGGATCGTGTTCGTCGCCACGCGGGCCTCGTCGATCGAGCCCACCTGCTCGTAGGTGTTCGGGTGGACCTCGAAGGCCGGATCGCTGCTGCTGGAGACGTAGAGGGCGATGCGGTGGCCGGTGTTGAAGACCAGGGCCGTGCTCCACATGTCCATCGAGAGCGTGTAGACCTTGCCCTTCTCGAGGGCCGCAGGCTTGTTCAGGCCGCCGTGGTAGCGGGCCAGCATGGCCCCTTCGCGAATGATGGCCTCGTAGCCGTCGGGGTAGATGTCCACGAGCCGCGCGACGAACATCGTGTCGGGGCAATCGCTGGAGACGTGCAACTCGGTCCAGATCTTGCCCGTCACGCCGACCGGCTCCGTGAGCGGCGCGGTCTTGAACCGCAAGATGTCCTTGCGGTCGGCCTGCGGGCGCTGGTCCAGCGGGCCGATCGGCCGATCCTTGTTGCTCACACTGTAGTTGCCGCCCATCGACTTCACAGGGTCCTTCGGATCGTACGTGTAGCCGAGCGCCGCCTCCTCGTCGGTCGGCGCCTCGAGCGACAGGTTGCCGTCGGCGTGCATGTAGTATGACGTGGGCGTGTGGTCCACCGGCCACTTGTCGCTGGTCATCCAGATGTTGCCGGGAGCCTGGCTGTCTTTCGCGTCGCCCATCAGGTAGTAGGCCAGGCACGAACCGGCCTCGGCGTCCGGCTCGCCGGCCAGGCACTCCTTCAGGCCGCGCGAACTCTTGTAGGCCGCGATCGGAAGGTTGTTGCGGGGCTTGAACTTCAAGTCGCCGCCCAACACGCCGTGGCCCGTGGGGCCCACCCGGACATACGCGCGACCGTGGGGCGCCAGGACCGCGAAATGGTCAAAGGCCGCCTCGCTGAACAGGTCGAACCACCCGGCGTTCATCCGGTAGTACGTCTTGACGTCCGGGGCCTTCGACTTGATGAAGTCGTAGTAAGCCTGATCGTCGAACGGCACGGTGGTCGGCCGCGGCCATTCGTCGTTCTTGGTCTTCAGCCCGCGCTGGGTAAGCCACGAGTACTCGTAGCGCCTGGCGCCGTTGAGGAACGTCCAGTGCAGGTAGGCGTTGTCGCCTGTGACGTTCACGTCGATGACCGTCAGGTGCGGCGGCAGGGCCCACAGGGCGTTGCAGGGGGCGATGCCGTGGCCCGAGGGGCCCCACATGCCGACCTTGCCGTTGGACCATTTCTGCGCGGCCACCCACTCGACCGCATCGTAGCTGTCGTTGATGTCCATGTCGAAGGTGCGCGGGTCGTAGGTCCCGGCGCCTTCGCTGCCGTAGCGGCCGCGCACGTTCTGGAGCACCAGGACGCACGGCGCGTCGCCCATGACCGACATCGGCCTGGCGTCCCAGCGCGAGTACTGCGTCCGCAACAGGATGGCCGGCCACGGCCCCTCGCCCTCCGGCGGCAGGAAGACGTCAGTGGCCAGCTTCACGCCGTCCCTGAGCGGCATCATCACGAACTCGTGCCGCGTCCCCGCAGGAAGCTTGGCCGTGACCTCCTGGAATCCCACCTCGTTGACGTACTCGGTGGAACCGACCTTGGCGGTGCTCTTGGGCTTCGGCTTGGCCGGCTCCTTGCTTTCCTCCATGGTCTTGGTGGGCTCGTCCACGACCTGCTGGCCGTTCGGGGCCGCCGGCGCAGCGGCCTTGCCGGTTTCCTGGGCCGAGGCTACGATCGCGGGCGCGACAACCACAACGGCAAGCGCCAAGAGGGTCAACACGCTGTTCAGTTGACGGCAGGTCATCATGGGCAGATCTCCACTAAATTGGTCAACCGGACGAGCGAACGTCGCCCGGTGCAACTGAAACACCACTACCGCCTCGAAGTCATGCGAGAATCCGGCCGCTACGGGCAGGACCATCTCGGGTTACCGTCCGGTTGCCGTAGCGGCGACCTTTCCCGCCAGTGCGGCTGCGAAGCGCCCCGGGCTGGTCAGTTCGCTTGCAATCCGGGACGCGCCCGTCCGGACCGCCTTAGTATCAGACAATACCAGTGCTGCGGCATCGTACAATCGCTCCTGTACCAACTTGCGACAAAGGATTTCGTAGCGCGCCGCGTAACTCGTGTTCTCAAATTCTTCCATGGCAGGGAAATGCGGCGAGACAAAGCGTACGGGCGTTGTCGATGCGGCGCACTCTTCCAGCACGAAGAAGTAGCCGAGAAAAGGCTTTGCGCTCTCGCCGAAGACCCCGTCGCGGAACGCCGTATTCAGATCAGCCGCATTCCCCAGAGCCTCCTCAACGCGGTTGTTGAAATTGTTGCCAAAGGACGGCCCTACCTGCGACTTGAATTCGACGGCAGCGGCTAGGCGGCCTTCGCTCACCACGAGGAGATCCCAGTTCTTCGTTGGACGATAGAAGCCCGGGAGCGTCAAGGCGGATCGCCCGCCCGTGTGGACGTCTGCTCCCCTGATTCCGTTGTCGATGATAATCCGGCGGACCATGTCGACGAACCCGTCGAGGTTCTTGCCGATGGTGACACTCGATCGGTTTCCCTGATCCGCTGTGCCGCGCTTCTTCTGAGTTGCGGACGCCCTAGCCCTGGACTTCCAGAATCGGCGCACGGCTTGTGGCATCATGCGGTCAACCGCGGAAAGGTCGAGGCTCATTGTGGCTCCCGTCTAACCACCTCAAACTCGTGGCGGCTCATCAGTGTGTTGGTGTGTTTACGGAAGCGGCGCGCGGCCGACTCCATGTAGGCCCCGTCAATCTCTACACCGATACTGTTTCTGCCCGTCTGCCATGCCGCCAAGGATGTGGTGCCTGAACCGAGGAACGGGTCGAGAACCACGTCGCCGACAAAACTGAACATACGGATAAGGCGGACGGCCAGTTCAAGTGGAAACGGTGCCGGGTGGCTTCGTGTCGAGGCCCCAGGCACGTCCGCCCAGATCTGTTTGAACCATACCTTGTGTTGATCATCGGGAATAACACTGAATGCTCGGGCCAGGAAACTCGGACTTCGATACCCCCCGGGCTTACGCTGCATGAGGATAAACTCGATGTCGTTCTTGATGACCGCGTTGGGCTCGTAGGGCTTGCCGAGAAACCCTCCCCCGTTGCCCGAAGCCTCCAATGTCGCATTAGCGATCTTGTGCCAGATAATTGGGGCCAGATTGTCGAAGCCCACCGCCCGGCAGTGTTCCTGAATCGAGGCGTGGAGTGGGACAACCGTGTGTCGACCGTTGTTCTTGCGCCGTGAGAGGCACACATCGCCCACGACACAGATCAGTCGTCCACCGGGTACCAGCACACGCAGGCAGTGGGTCCACACGCGGTCAAGCGCGGCCAAGAAGTCCTCGTAATCGGGGAGACTTCCCAGTTGGCCCTCGCTTTCGTTGTACTCCTTGAGAGTCCAATAGGGGGGCGACGTCAGCACCAGGTGCACGCTCTCCGCCGGCAGCCAGTCAAGTTCCCTGGCATCCCCTTGCCGCATTTCGTGGCGCGTCGGCAGAGTGGCCAGCAAGGCCTCGATTTCCCGGACGGCATCCGCGTCTTTCGCCAGGCGCGGAATAGCGGTCTGTGATTCGCGCAGGCGTGCGACAGCAGGTGGGGCGCAGGCGCGCAGGGCGTCCTCGTTTACCGAGTTACTGAACGCCTCGATGTCCGGTCGCATGCCCACTGACACCCCTCAGATGTCGAGGTTCTTGACTTCCAGGGCGTGGCGCTCGATGAACTCGCGGCGCGGTTCGACGCCTTCGCCCATGAGGATCGAGAACATCTGGTCGGCGCCGGCCATGTCCTCCAGCGAGACGCGTTTCAGCAGCCGCCGCGCGGGGTCCATCGTCGTCTCCCAGAGCTGCTGCTCGTTCATCTCGCCGAGGCCCTTGTAGCGCTGCAGGTCGAGGCCGCGCTGTCCGACCTGGCGGATGGCCGGCAGCAGGTCGGCCAGGCAGGCCACCTCGCGGGTCACGTCGTCACCGGTCAGCACGAAACGGAAAACGGCCTTCTCGCCGAGGTGCTCCTCCGGGCCGCTCCGCCAGTCGCCGATCTCCAGGCCGCGCGTCTCGAGCTTGCGGATCAGCTTGTTCAGTTCCTTGACGTCGAACAGTTCCTCGGGCTCGGGCATTTGCTCGAGCAGCTTGTCGAGGTCTTCCTGGGCGGGCTTTTTGTTGCCGTCGGCGGCAAGGCGTTCGCGGGCCGCCTTCTCGCAGAGGCCGAAGCCCTCTTCCTCGCTGAAGACGTAGTGGAAATCGCCGCCCAGGTGCACGCACCAGTTGGGCAGATCGCCGTGCTTGTTGCGCTTGGTCAGGAATTCCTCGAAGGCGATGCCGCGCCGCTCCACGAAACGAACCATCTCCTCGAGTTCCATCAGCAGGTCGCCGATCTCCTTCAGCTTGGCCCCGTTCACCTCGACCGGCTTGCCCTTGCCGCGCGGATTGATCGTCAGGCCCAGCCCGTCGATGCCCAGGCGCAGCAGCGTCTCCTTCATCTCGCGGTCGCTGAGGACGTATTCCTCGTGCTTCTTGCGGCGCACGCGGTACAGCGGCGGCTGGGCGATGTAGACGTGCCCCTGGCGGATCAGGTCCGGCATCTGGCGGAAGAAGAACGTCAGCAGGAGCGTGCGGATGTGGCTGCCGTCGACGTCGGCGTCGGTCATGATGATGACCTTGCCGTAGCGCAGGCGGCCGAGGTCGAACTCCTCGGCGCCGATGCCCGTGCCCAGGGCCTGGATCAGCAGGAAGATTTCCTGGTGGGCCAGCATCTTGTCGATGCGGGCCTTCTCGACGTTGAGGATCTTGCCCTTCAGGGGCAGGATGGCTTGTGTGCGCCGGTCGCGGCCCTGCTTGGCGCTGCCGCCGGCCGAGTCGCCCTCGACGATGAACAGTTCGCACAACGACGCGTCGCGCTCGCTGCAGTCGGCCAGCTTGCCCGGCAGGTTGCCCGAGGCCAAGGCGCCCTTGCGGCGGACCAGGTCGCGGGCTTTGCGGGCCGCCTCGCGCGCCGCGGCCGCCTGCACCGCCTTGGTGATGATCTTCTTGGCGGTCGTCGGGTCCTCTTCCAGGTAGGTCCCCAGCATCTCGTTGGTCACCGTCTCAACCAGCGTGCCGACTTCGCTGTTGGAGAGCTTGGTCTTGGTCTGGCCTTCGAACTGCGGGTCGCGCACGCGGACGCTGATCACGGCCACCAGCCCTTCGCGCAGGTCGTCGCCCGACGGGCTCGTGTTCTTCAGCAGGTTGGTCTTCTTGGCGTAGAAGTTCAGCGTCCTGGTCAGCGCCGCCTTGAATCCCGACAGGTGCGTGCCACCCTCGATCGTGTTGATGTTGTTGGCGAAGCACAGCAGGTTCTCGTTGTACGAGTCGTTGTACTGCATGGCCACTTCGACGCTCGATCCGCTCGCCTCGTCGTCCTTGCGGAAGTAGATCACGTTGCGGTGTACGGTCTCCTTGCTGGCGTTCAGGTGCTTGACGAAGGCCCGGATGCCCTCCTTGTACTTGAAGGTCTCGCCTTGGTCGTCGCGCTCGTCGCGCAGGGCGATCTCCAGCCCCTCGTTCAGGTAGGCCAGTTCCCTCAGGCGGCTGGCCAACACCTCGTACTTGAACGTCGTGTCGCTGAAGATCTGCGGATCGGGCCGGAAGCTGATGGTCGTTCCGCCCTTGGTGCTCTTGCCGACCTTGCGGAGGTCCTTGGTCTTGATGCCGCGGGCGAACTCGATCTTCCAGACGTGCCCGTCGCGGCGCACTTCGGCCTCCAGCCACTCGCTGAGGGCCGTCACGCACGAGACGCCCACGCCGTGCAGGCCGCCCGAGACCTTGTAGCTGTCGTGGTCGAACTTGCCGCCGGCGTGCAGCATCGACAGGGCCACCTCCACGGCCGGCTTCTTCTCGGTCTTGTGCATGTCGACGGGGATGCCGCGGCCGTTGTCGCTGCAACTGATTGATCCGTCGGCGTGGATCACGACCTCGATCTTGTCGCAGAAGCCGGCCATCGCCTCGTCGATCGAATTGTCGACCACCTCGTAGACCAGGTGGTGCAGGCCGCGCGTGTGGCGGTCGCCGATGTACATGTCCGGCCGCTTGCGGACCGCCTCCAGCCCCTTGAGGACCTGGATCGATTCGGCGCTGTAGGCCTTGGGTTTTGCTGCACCGCTATCGTTAGCCGACGTCTTGGCCATGGCTGAGTCAGACTCCTTTCGTTAACCACTCTGCATGGTGGGGTGTGTGCTTCGTTGAACGGTTCACCGGCCGCTCGGGCTCGACGGCGCTACGCCGCCGCATCAATTCTTTTCGACATGCCCGGGCCGAAACTTGATGTCGCGGATGAAGATGTCGCGGACCTCGCTCTGCAGCAACGACAACAACTCCAGTTTGCGAAAATTGTTCAGTTCCGACAAAAGGGCCGCATTGTCGACCCGGAAGTAGGCCACGTTCTTGCGTACGGCGTCCAACTGCGTGTGCTCACACTGCGGGCCGAGAGCCTGTCGCCAGACCTCCAGCAGCCGGCTGTGCGGCGAGCGGCGGGTCAGTCCGCTCGATTGCAGATAACGGCCCAGGATATCCTTCAGCTGTTCCACGCTGGTGGGCCCCGCAACGACCGCGGCGCGACGCCTGACGGCTTCTCCCGGCCGGCGGCCGCACGCTACAGAATGTTCACCGGCATGATCACGTGCACGTAATGGTTGCCCTCGCGGATCAGGCCGGGTTTGTTGGCGCTCTTCATCTGAAGCGTCACCGAATCGCCGTTGACGACCTTCAGAACGTCGATCAGGAAGTACGGATTGAAGGCCACCTCGAACTCGTCGTCCGAACCTTCGAACTCGGCCGCCATGGTCACCTTGGCTTCACCCATCTCCGGCGCCCGGCTCGACAGGACCAGTTGCTTGGCCTTAAACGCGAGTCGCACGCCGCGCGACTCCTCGTTCGTCAGCAGACTGGCCCGGCGAACGGCGCTGAGCAGCGCAGCCGTGTCCAGCTTGGCTTTCTTGTCGGAATCCTTCGGAATCACGTCCTCGTACTTCGGGAAGTGACCGTCGACCAGCCGTGAGTAGATCACCACGTTGCCGGCCTTGACCAGAAGTTCCTTCTCGCCGATCTGCACTTCCACCGTCTCGGCGTTTTGAATCGAACGCTCGATCAGTTGCATAGCCTTGGTCGGCACGATGGCTGAGACTTTGCCGGCGCTCTTGCCGCCCTTACACTCCCCCTTGGCCAGGGCCAGCCGGTGCCCGTCGGTGGCCACCAGGCGGACTTCCTTGCCGTCGACTTCCCACAACACACCGTTAAGAGCATAGCGCGCCGCCTCACGAGCTGTGGCGAAGATCGTGCGGTGGATCATGCCGCGAAGCGTCTCGGCCTCCAACTCCGTGGACCCGTCCTTGCCGAAATCGGGCACGGCCGGGAATGATGCCGGGTTGTCGCCCATGATCGCAAACCGCGAATCCTCGGTTTCCAGCACTGCAGAGGTGTCCTTGACTGCCAGCGTAACCTTCTCGCTCGTAAGTTCCTTGAGAATAGCCCCGACGCGATCGCCCGGCAGAAGGGCCTCACCGATCTCGGACACGTCCATTCCCTCGGTCAGGGAAATACGAATACCCACTTCGAGGTCTGTCGCCAGCAGGCGCAGTTCCTTCTTGGTGGTCTCGAATTTGACGCACTGGAGGGCCGGTTTGGGGCTCCGCTGGCTGACCACACCGAGGGCCATCTGGAACGCGTCGCTGAGAATCGCACGATCACAAACAGCTTTCATTTGGGCCTCCCGAGATGCTGTTCTAAGAGATCTTAATTTAGTAGTCCATCATACCATCTTATGGCCTGTTGAAAAGTGGAAACTGCCACACCAGAGAGGCCTTAAGTTGATGTCACAGAACACATTACGTTCAAAAACAGATAAAATAGCACAGTGGATAGCCTGTCTGCAACCGCCCTTCCGGCTGGTCATACGGCTGTGGAGGAAAATGACCTTCTGACAGCCCTGTGCCAACCACAACGGACCCCTGAAAACCGTCCCCAGGTTATCCACACCTTGCCTCGACTAGGCAACAGCTATTATCAGCATTACGAGGCGTCACCACCTGTCGGTCCGGTCAACACTTCGGCCGTAAGGCTGTCGAGCATAGCCTTCAGATCCGGGTCATTTGGCAACAATTCCTCGATCTTGCGATCAGCGTGAAGCACGGTCGTGTGGTCGCGGCCGCCGAAGTAGCCTCCGATTTCCTCCAGACTTAGCTTGGTCATCCGCCGAGCCAGGTACATGGCGATCTGCCGCGGCGTCGAGATCGATTTGTTGCGACGCTTGCTTTGCAGGTCGGCCACGCGAATGCTGAAACGCTTGACCACAGCGGCAATGATCTCCGGCACGGTGACCTCGCGCGGCCGGCGCGGCATTGAATCCATCAGCACTTCGCGGGCCGTCTCAATGGTGATCGGCTGCCCGCCCAACTGGACCTGGGCCCCGACGCGCGTCACCGCCCCCTCCAACTCACGGACGTTCGTGTCGATCGTCCGGGCGATGAAGCGGATGACATCCTCGGGAATATCGACGCCGCGCAGCCGCGCCTTCTTCGTCACGATGGCCACGCGCGTCTCGAAGCTCGGCTTGTCCAGCCGCGCCACCAGGCCCCACTTGAACCGCGACACCAGCCGCTCCTCGAGATGCGGTATCTCGTGCGGCGGCGAATCGCTCGACAGGATGACCTGCCGCTGTGCCTGGTACAGCGTGTTGAACGTGTGGAAAAACTCCTCCTGCGTCCGCTCCTTGTCGGCCAGGAAGTGGATGTCGTCGATCACCAGGACGTCCACGTGGCGGTACCGATAGCGGAACTGCTCCAACTCGCCGCGCTCGACCGAGGCGATGAACTGGTTGACGAACGATTCGCACGACAGATAAAGGATCTGGATGTCGGCCTGCCGCTGAAGGAGGCGATGGCAGATGGCCTGCAGCAGATGGGTCTTGCCCAGGCCGACGGTGCCGTGCAGAAAGAGCGGGTTGTAGGCCTGCCCCGGGGCTTCGCACACGGCCGAGCAGGCGGCGTGGGCCAGGCGGTTGCTCGGGGCCACGACGAAGTTGTCGAATGTGTTGTTCGGATTGAGCCGCAACTGCTCGTGTGGTTCGGTGGCCGCGCGCTGCGAGAACGGCAAGCCGAGCTGCCCCGACGCCGGCCGCAGGCTGACCCTGATGCTGCGTCCCCACGCGCGGCTGGCGGCCTCGGCCAGCATGCGGCAAAGGCGATCGCCGGAGTCGCCCGCCACGGGTTGCGGCGAACCCACCTGCAACTGTTCGGGCGACAGGAATTGCGGCTCAAGCGACGACAGCAGCACTTCCAACTGCGGATCCAGATCGCCCTGGCGAACCGTGTGCACCACCGATTGCCAAAGCTGATCGTCGCTATGCGTCATGGCATGAAGCCCTTTGTGCGGTATGAGTGAACGTCCCCGGTCGCAGCGCCCACCGGCCCGGCGCGACAACGGTCGGCGCGGCCGCAAAAGCCCGCCGCGCGCCTCACCGTTTCCCCCTCGGTGGCGCCAGTCGCTCTGGAGCGCAAACGTGTATCCCAAGCCATTCGGCCACAGCCGACATGGTCTGGAAACTGTACCAGATGGGGCCCCAACCGTCAACGGCCAGGTGCCCGCAATTGCCCGCGTGGCGTGGCCAGCTTCCGGGCCCGCGAGAAGGCGCGAGGCTCTTCGCCAGACGCAAGTTCTTCCTTGAAGGATCGCTGACCAGCGACTATTGTGACTGCTTGTGGTGGGCACCAAGCCCCTACCTAGACAGGACCATCTGCCATGTCGCAAGACATCTTCGATAAAGAGCGGCTGGCGCCGGAGTTGGACTCGTTCCTTCGCGATGCGAATCCGTGGTGGGAGGGCCGGCCCGGCCCCATCCTGCCCCCGTACAGACGGTGGGCTTTCCACACGTCCATGCGAAAGATGGAGAGCGGGTTGGCGCCGGTGACGGTCCTTCGGGGGCCGCGCCAAGTCGGAAAAACAACACTACAGATGCAGATGGTGGATCACCTGCTGAAGGAAAGAGGTATCCTGCCCAAGCGCATTCTGCGGATTCAGTTCGACGAGATTCCCTCACTGCGCGGCCTTAAGGAGCCCGTCCTCTCCATTGCTAGGTGGTTTGAGAACAGAATTCTTGGCAAGACATTCAACGAGGCCGCATCGAGCGGCACACCAGCGTATCTGTTCTTGGACGAGGTACAGAATCTTCCTGACTGGGCCCCTCAAGTTAAGGCGCTGGTGGATCACCATACCCTGAAGGTGCTCGTGACAGGGAGTTCAGCCCTTCGCATTGAGGCGGGACGCGACAGCCTTGCGGGCCGAATCGGCCAAGTGGAACTCGGCACTCTTCTGCTGCGAGAGGTTCTCGGGCTGCGCTATAGCCAGGAGTTCGCCCCTTACCTTCCAGACAACGGCCTTGAGCCACTTCTGCAAATGGAGTTCTGGAAAGACCTGGCCCAGTTCGGCGCGAAGAACAAAGAGGCCCGAGACTTGGCCTTTGCCGCCTTCTCGCAGCGGGGCGGATACCCGATGGCCCAAGCTCGCTCGGACGTGCCGTGGGCACAGGTGGCTGACCAACTCAACGAAACAGTCATCCAACGAGCCATCCAGCATGACTTGCGAATGGGGGCACGCGGCATAAAGCGAGATGCCCAGCTGCTCGAAGAGGTATTCAGGTTGGCGTGCAGATACGCCGGGCAGACTCCCGGGCAGGCAGTGTACGTCAGCGAGATCAGGCAGACCCTTCAAGCCAATGTCGGGTGGCAGCGCATCCTTGCCTATCTGAAGTTTCTGGATGGCGCCATGCTTGTCCGCTTGGTCGCGCCGCTGGAATTGCGTTTGAAGCGACGAAAAGGAAATTACAAGCTTTGTATTTGTGACCACGGTCTTCGTGCAAGTTGGCTCCAAGAGATCGTGCCTTTGGATCCAACAGCGCTTTCACAGGCAGGACACTTGCGCGACTTGGCGGGGCATTTGGCCGAGAACGTCGTCGGCTACTTCCTGGCTGGCCTGCCGCACATGGACATCGCCCACTTTCCAGAGCGGTCCACCGAGCCTGAGGTGGACTTTGTCCTTACTATCGGCGAACAGAGAATTCCCATAGAGGTCAAGTATCGCGAGCGAATAGACCCTCACCGCGATACGCTGGGACTGCGGGCGTTCATCGAGAAGACGGTCTACAACGCCCCGTTCGGTATTCTTGTCACGATGGGCGAGGGTGTTTCCGTCGCGGACCCACGAATTGTCGTTCTGCCGCTGTCTTCCCTTCTGTTCATGCGATAAGCGCCGCGGCCGCCGCGCCGGCCGTGGAATGGGCTCACTTCAGGAGAAACGATTCATGCGCAATGTCCTGCGATTGCATCTGACGCTGGCCGTTTTGCTTGTGGCCTGGCCGGCATGTGTTCGGGCCGAGTCCGGGACGCTGACCCTCAATCCGACGCTGAGCAAGGGCGAGGCCTTCACCCTGCAGGTGGTCAAGAGCCGCCAGCAGTCGGGAGGAACAAGGGGATTCAGCGGCCGAACCACTTCCTTGCTTGACGCCGAGGTGCTTGAGGCCGGCGCCGAGGGGTACGTAGTGTCTGCAACCCTTCGCAAGACGCGATTTGAGGGGGCGGAAGCCGAAAGGGCCGCGGCCAATCCGATGGTCAAGGCCACGATGGACATGTGGTCTAGTGTGCCGCTTCATCTGAAGCTTTCGCCGCAGTACGCTGTCACGGGGTTGGCCAACTACGAGGCCGTTCGCAAGATGTTTGACGCTTTCGTGGAGAAGATGCTCGCGTCGGTGGAGATCGAAGCGGAGAAAAAAGAACAGGTACGGAGCGCCATGGCCCAGCTGGTTTCATCGGAAGGGGCCGCTGCCCAGGTCGTGTCGCGAGAGGTGGCCCTCTACTTCAGCTTCACGGGCGACTTCGAGGGGGGAGCGGACGCGGCTCCCGCCGACGTGCTGCTTCCGTCGCCATTCGGAGGGGATCCTATACCGGCCAAGTGCACCACGCGCGTGGAGCCGGCCGGGGCCAACTCACAAGGGCCCGTTATTGTGCGTGAGACCACGATGGACAGCGAGGCCCTCGCGGCATTCATGAAGAGGTTCATCGACGACATGGGGCGTAAAATCGGCAAGGAGCCGCAGGCCGACGCGCCCTTGCCGAAGATGACCATAAAGGACACCGCGCGCGTCCTTGTTGACCCGAAGACGCAATGGCCGCAGGAGGTCCAGTGGCAGCGTGCGTCCACCACCGGTCCCGGAAAGCGCTTTGACGGGATATTCATCACGCGACTGGCGGCTGGTTCGGGCTTCACGGATGAGGCCAAGGCCGAGACGAAAGCCACGTCGACGAAGAACCCCGACGACGAGGCGGCGAAGCCGTGATTCCCGTCTCCGTCCGCGCCCTGGCCAGCGAGGCCACAGCCTTCTTGGCCGGAAGCCCGCCGGCGCGGTATAATGCCGTGCGGTGAAACGGCCATCCTGATCCTCCACCCTGCCTGCGGCCGATATCCACCCTTGGCGGCCGGTTTGCCGGACAGGCTGCGATGGCGGCAAGCTTAAAACTTTCGGTCCCCGGCGGGGTTAGTACCTGTGGGCTGCCGAGGCCGCCAGAGGTGCGGAGGCGGCGGGGCCCGAGGAGGTGTGCCATGAAACGAACACTTGTGACGGCGTCCCTGGTTCTGGCCTTGGCGGCCGCGGCGACGGCCCAGCAGGCCGACGGCCTGACGGCTTTCGAGCGCGCCCGGCAGGAGGCCCAGATCCTCAAGCAGCAGAGCACCGCCCAGGTCCATGCCCTGCTGGCCCAGGTGCCCGAGCTGGTTGCCGCCGAGCGCTACGTCGACGCCGACATCAAGCTGCGGACCGCCAAGCGGATCGTCTCCGCCGGCCGCCACCTGTCGCTCGACGAGAAGGCGGCCCTGATGGCCGACGTCGACCGGCTGGACCAGTTGCTCACCGACAAGAAGACCGCCTACCTTGCGGTTCGCGAGGAGAAGCTGACCCAGGAAGTGGCCGCCCGCGAGGCCCAGCGGCGCGAGTCGCGCGAAGCCATGGACCAGCGCCGGCAGGAGGCCCACTGGTCGCGGCTGAAGGAGATGAAGGACGAGCGCAAGTACGACCTGGCCCTGGACGAGGCCAAGGCGCTGCTCGAGCGCAATGCCAATGATGAGCAGGCCCGGCGCGTGGCCGATCAGCTCCGGTACCTGGCCGACTCGGCCCAGGGCTACGCCGTCCGCATCAGCCGCTACCAGGAATTCCGGAAGGTGATGCGCGACACCGAGGAGTCCGCGGTTCCCTACCACGGCTTCGTACACTATCCCGACGCCAAGACGTGGGAGGCGCTGACCAACCGGCGGTTCATGGGGCTGCTGCGGGACCAGGGCGTGACCACGCAGAGCCTGCAGTCGCTCGATGCTCTGCAGAAGCGCGTCAACATCGAGATGCAGGACGCGACGCTGAAAAACGCCCTGCTCTTCCTGAGTGATTCCGCCGGCGTGCCGATTGCCGTGGACCCGCACCTGCAGGCGGACACCGGCAAGTCGGTCGAGGACGAGGTGATCACCGTCAACGTGAAAATGATCTCCCTGGAGCAGGCCCTGAACATGATCCTGCCCGAGGAGATGGGCTGGCGGCAGGAAGAAGGCCAGATCATCGTCAGCAGCCGCGAAAAGGCCAACCCGCTGAAGGTCCGCAGCTACCCGATCCGCGACCTGGTGGCCGAGGTGCCCGACTTCGGAAAGACCGCGCCGCGGATGAACCTCGGCACCGCCATTGAACAAGGCGGCGACAGCGGCTCCGGCGGCATCTTCGACGATGATGACGATGATGACGACACCGGGCCGCCGGCCTACGAGCGGATCATCGAGCTGGTCAAGCGCTTCGTCACCAGCGGCGACCCGCGCGTCGCCGACTGGGA
>JAFGPY010000439.1 GCA_016935955.1 Planctomycetota bacterium | reverse complement strand
GTCGCCCGGCCGCCCATGCTCTCCCACGGCTCCGTAGAGCGGACGGTCCGCTCGATGAGCTGCTGGAGCACCTCGGTGCCGGGAGCCTCGTCCTCGTCATCGTCATCATCGTCGAAGATGCCACCGCCGCCGCCCGTGTCGCCGCCCTGCTCGATGGCCTCGCTGAGACGCATGCGGGGCACGGTGCGACCGAAGTCGGGAATCGGCGTGATCAGGTCCTGCACAAAGTAGGTGCGGACCGGCAGGTTCTCGTTGAGCTTGTCGAGGGCCGAGATAACCACGGTGCCGTCATCCTGGACGACATAGCCCAGGTCGCTGCCGAGGACCATCTTCAGGGCCTGCTCGACGGAGATGTCCCTCTGGTCGAGGGTCAACGTAGCCTGCAGATCGGCGCCGGCATCTTCGATGCCGCGACGGTCGATCAGGATGTTGATCTCGCGGGGCTTCTGACGGGCCACTTCGCGGATGAAGTTCAGCACGTTGTCCAGCGTGCTGTCGGTCATGGAGAGGTGAATCGACCAGTCGACGCCGTTGATGAGCCCCTTCTGCGACATGCGACGCCGCGTCTCGGTGGCGGCATCGCTTTCGCCCTGGCTGCTGGCCACCATTTTGGCCCGGCGGCGGGTCAGGTCGGCCCACTCGCGGGCCTCCGGATAGATGTAGAGTTCATACCAGGGAATCGCGGATTCCTCAACGTCGCGGAGGATTTTCTTGTTCTCCTGGTAGCGGTTGACGCGGACATTGATCGAATGGTCCAGGCCGGCGAAGTACATGCAGTCGTCGCGGAAGCGACGAGCCCGCTCGTTCTGCGGGTCGATCACCAGCAACTGGTCGAGGACCTCGGCCGCTTTGTCATACTCGCGAACATCGCGGTACTGCTTGGCCGTCGTCCAGAGGCTCGTGATCTGCCGGTCGCGGTTCATCTGGTCGCGCTGCTCGCGTTCCTTGATGCGGTCGGCGATCTGGTCTCTGCGCTGTTCATCGATCACGGCAACGCGATCGGCCTTGGCCTGCTCGATGGCTGCCCACAGAACCATGACCTCTTCGGTCATGTCTTCGCGCATCGCGGGGCTGAGGTAACGGTTGGCCTTGATAAGCCGCTGAGCTTCGCGGAGCTGGTGAATGGCTTCGTTGTAGTCCTCGGGTTCCTTGGCGGCAGCCCGCAGGCTTTCGGCGTTGGCCAGGGCATCACGCACCTTGGCCTCGGTCTCCTTGACCTGAATCGTGATCCAGTCGCTCTCCTTGCCCAGCAGCGACTTCGGCCCCATGCCCATCATGCCGTCAGCCTTGGCCTTGCCGGCCTGAGCCTCGGCATTGCCGGGGTCCATGGACAGGGCGTTGGTGTAGGCCATCGCGGCCCTGGCCCAGTTGCGGTCTTCCATGGCTTGGCGTGCGGCAGCCAACTCGGCCTCGACGCGCTTGGCCATCGCCTGCTGACGAATTGCCTCCATGTCGACCGCCGGGGCGGCCTCCACCGGCTGCGCCTGCGCCACCGGCTGGACTTCCGTCACGACGGCCGTGGTGGTCTCCTCGACGACCGGCTTCATCTCGGCGGCCGGCTCGACGGGCTTGGTCTCGGTTGCGGTGACATCGGGGGTAGCCGTAACGACGGGCTTCATGCCGCCGTTGTCCGTGGTCTCGGCAACGGCCGGGGTCGCGACGGGCTCGGCAACCTTGGCCGGCTCGACCGCAGTCGTGGCGGCCTCGGGCTTCTGGCCGGACTCACTGAGGCCTTGCTTGGCACGGATGATGAGGCTTTCGAGCGTCTTGGCGTCGGCGGCACCGAGATACTGGGTGTTGGCATGCGCCTTCTCGAAGACGGCCAGGGCCTCGGCGTGCTGCTGGTTGCGGAGGTTCTGGCGACCGGTCTGCATGAGGGAGAGAGTCTCCTTCTGCTTGACCAGGGCTTCGTTGGCCCGCTGCATGTAGAGGGCGGGCTTGTCCTGATCGAACTGCGGCAGCTTGGAGGCGTCGATCTCTTTCAGGTGATCGATGGCCTCCTCGTACTTCTTGTTCGTGAACAGCTCGATGCCCTTGGCGAGATGTTCCTTGTCGGACAGTTCCTGGGCCAGCGCGACACCAACACCAAACATCAGCGTCAGCGTCGTCACGATGGACACGATCATCAATGAGCGCTTCAACATTCAACCTCCTTAGGCATGACCGCTACGGCAACCGTGTACCGACCAGCGGCAGCCTCCCAGACACCTGGCACAAACGACCCTATTCCTGACGTGTCGCCCGAGCACCGGGTATGGTATGGATAAATGCCGCAAGCCAAACCGAGCAACACGCAATCCGCATTTGCACTATTGAAACCGGCACGACCACCACATTTTTCTGGCCACCGCGAGGGCAGCCGCACCAAGCCATATTCAGACCGGGCTAGTCTACCGTTGGAACCCCTAAAGGCAAGAAAAAATCCAGACTTAGCACGGAAATCCCCATTCGTCCGGTACGGTTCCGTCGCCCCCCTGCGGCGGGCGGTAATCGGCGGCCCAAAAGACGGCTGGCAACTGCCGCATCGCCCTCAGTCGCCCACTGCAAGCCTCTTCGTGAGCGACCGTTGCGGCACTCAGACGCGGGACGATCCCGAACAGGCTAACGATCGCCCCATCTCGGCGGCGGGCGATCCGGCGGCATCATATCCTCCGGAGGTATCATATCCTCCGGAGGCATACCCTCCTCCGGCGACATGCGATCAGGCTGGCTGGTATCGTCGCGAACCGTTCGCCGCTTGACGGCCTTGAGCCGCTCCTCTTCCTCTTTCCTGCTCTTCTCGAAGGCACCGCGGCTGTCGCGGTCCTCGATGTCAATGCGCGAACTCAGCGACCCGTCGTCCATGGCCGTGCTGTAGACGAGCTTGTTGACCGTCCTCTCCTGGCCGCTGTAGATCGTCGTGGCCTCGGTGACGTCGACAACCGTGGCAGAAGAAATGAAGTCGATCCTGGCCCGGCCGGCAACGACCCAGTTCTTCTTGTCGGGCACTTCGATATCAAAAACCTTGCTGTAGGCAATGGGTGAACCGACGTCGAACTGGACGGCCTTGGCATGGTACCACTTGCCATGAATCCAGCGGAACATGTCGACGTTGGCCTTCACTTCGCCGCCGAAGACCTGAGCCCGGCCGACGAAGAAGAACTTGACCGCCGGGTCGACAGTGATCGATTCGCTGGGCTCACTCCAGTTGCAGGGCACCTCAACCACGTACCGTTCTTCGGGCACACTGTTCTGGGGCAGTGCTCCGAAAAGAGGATTGAACATTCGCACCCGCACGCGATACTGGAAGGTCTTGCCCAAGTCGTCTTTCGACAACACGTCGTTGAACCAGCCTTCGACCTCGATCTTCTGGGCCTTCTTTTTCTCTTTCTCTTCTTTCTCAAGCTCCTCCAGGGTCAGCCAGCCCTCACCCTCCTTAGGAGCCGTCTCGCCCACCACCTCGGCCTTGTCGACGTCAAACTGGAGCACCTCGTACGGCTGCAACCATTCCTTGCCGGTCATCGCGTAGAACGGCGGGCGCAGCACGTCGGCCTGCCGCTTCTGCCAGACAGCCTTCATTCGTTTGTTGACGAAGTCCACGGCCAGCTTTCGTCTGCGTTCGTCGGTGTCGAGGAGTTTCGGATCGAGATCCTCGGGGCGCGGCCGCTGGGGAATCAGGGTCTCGCTCTTGACCGTTTCGCAGTCGGCCGCCTTGATGTCCTTCCAGTCGCTGTAGCTGCCGTCGGGCAGCACGTCGCGGCGCTGCACGTCGACCCCCGTGAAGACCACGCTGCTGATGGTCTGCTGCTCGGCGTACTCGCGAATCCAGAGAATCTGCTGGGTCACGTCGAGCTTGAACTGGCCGGAATTGTAGAAGTAGTCGGTCCCCAGTTCGCCGTCTTTCTCCTTGCCGGTGCCGGCATAGCCCTTGTCGGACACCACCTTGAGGTCTTTCGGGGCGATGCGCTTGGGCTGTCCGTCCTTGTCCTGAAGCGGCGGGATGTGATACTCCTTCCGGTCACGGACGCCGCCCTCAACCGGGGATTTGTAGGGCACGGGGCGATCCTTATCATCGGTAATCCAGGGCTGCGGCAGGGTGTCGTGGCGCCTCAGGAACTCGACCGAGTAGTTGACCTCGCCCACGAACTTCTTGTCGGCGAGTTCGGGATAGCGGCTGATCTCGGAAGGCAACTGCTTGTGGAAGTAGGGCGTCTCCTGAACCAGGGCAACCGTCTTGCGCTGGTCTTCCGGCAGGGCCGCCAACTCGTCGGTGCCCACCAGGAACTGGTCGACATGGGCCCGTGTCTGCCTGGTCCTGGCGTCGTTCAGGGAGTTGACCACATCGTCGTACGAGACAACGGGCGCGGTCTTGCCCAGCGCGAGCATGATGATTGCGAAGATCAGGAAAGCCCCCGCCAAGGCCACGAAGACCTTGTCCGCGTACTTGAAGACGGCATCCTGATCGAACTTGATGGCCATTGCGTCGTCCTCCCGTCCGTCGCTGCGCCCGGCCACGCTGCGATCGCGGGTTCTCCGGGCTGCAGGAAGATGTTCACACGTTCACGTCCACCGCCGCCGGCCCGTGGCCGCCGGTCGGCCGGTTTCAGATTCCAGTCGCCTGATCGGCGACCGGCTCCGGCGGCAGGGTGGGCCGGCCGGTGCCGTAGAAGATCAGGCTCTCGCCGACCAGTGTCAACTGGCCCAGCGGTCGCGGACCATAAGTGCGCAAACGGGACGTCACCGTGTCGCCAATGGTGAGCCCGTAGTTCTTGTAGGCGGAGTCCAGCTCCGGAATGATCTCCATGCGCACGCCTTCGATGATGAAGAACGAACGGGATGCCGATAGTTGTCGCAGCAACTCAAGGTAGTTGCCGGCGTCGACGATGACCACGATGCGGATGGGCATGACCTTGTACTTGCCGCCGTTGTTGTTGGTGGCGTGGCCGGTCATGGTTTCAGCCAACGTGGTGGGATCGACCTCATCCACGGTTTCGGTGCCCGTCGTGGCGAAGGAACTGAAGCCGCCGGACTTCCCGGTGATGACACGATCGCGGCGTCCGCCCTGGTAGATGGGGGCGTCGGGACGCGTCGTGTTGACGTCCGGCAGGCGATCGTACGCGCGGCCGATGCCGATCTGCAGCAATTCCTTGATGACGGCCTTGTCGACGGTCTGCTGGTCGGCTGCGATGTCATGGAGCTTGAAGTACAGGTCGTTGGTCCGCTTGATCGCCTCGACGATATCCTGCTGGATGTAGAGGTCGTCCTGCGACTCCCGCAGCTGTTCGACCACGATCTGCTGGTTCTGATTGATGGTCGTCTCGCGGATCCACTGGGCCTTGAAGAACGCGTCTTCCTTGTAGAACATCGTCGTCGTGACGTCGACGCTCGCCAGATCCTTCTCGCTCGCGGCGCCGAGCACGCGGGCGAATTCCAGGATCTGCAGGTTGTACTTGTTCTTGAACTCGAAGACGCGCGTCTCGCCGGGATAGTTCGGCAGGATATCCTTGACCAGCAACGGCCAGTTCAGCGGTTTTCGCTGCGACTTGAGGATCTCCTGGCGTTCCTCCTGGCGATAGTTGGCCGCCTGCTCGGCGTAGTCAACCATCTCGGCGTTGGCCACTTGCTCGATCTTGTTGACCTTGTCGCGGCTGGTCTTGTAGACCTTCACCCGGGCCTCGCGTTCGCCCTGGTTGCCGAACCAGAGCAGCAGTGACGGCACGCTCAGGACGACCATGACTCCGATCGTAACCGCCAACCACATCTGCCGTTTCAAGAACTCCATAAGGGTCTCTCCTGGAAACGCCCTTCTTAGATCGTCTTGATCAACCTCGCCACGAGATCTCCGCGACTACTGCCCGTACGCCGCCGGGTCCATCGGCATACCGTTCATGCCCGGGGTCGTCCCGGTGGTCGGCTCCTGATAGCCCACTTCCTTGCCGGGATCCTTCAGGTTCACGTAGTACCGCACGTGGAACCAGACGTCGCGGCCGCGCCAGGGACGCTTGGGCGGCAGTACTTCCTCGCCCTTGCCACTGCCGCTGCTGCTACGGCTGCTCGTCGAACTGCTCGACGTCGTCAACTCGGCGGGCTTCTCCTGCGGGTCATCCTTCTCGTAGGGATAGTTCGGTGCATTGCGGTACTCTTCGATAATCGAGACGGGCTTGTAGCCCTGAAGCTTGCCGCCGTTAGCAATCTCCAGCGACGTCAGGCGGTTCTTGATGCGTTGCTCGACGACCGAGGCGGACAGTTCGCCGGGCTGCCGCGGCGCGGTGCCCTGAAGGTGCACGATCATGATCGGCGTTTTGGCGGCATCGGCCGCGGCAAGCGGATTGTTGGGATCGGCCGCTTCCACGGCGTAGTCGAATTGCGTCCAGACCTTCGTCAGTTCGACAACCTGAAGCTGGTCCCAGGGCACCTCCGGGCTGGCCGGGTTGTAGTCGGCATAGATCTTGTACTCGGGCCCCTCGGTGGTCGCCTTCCAGATGTCCCGCAGCACGTTGTACCAGAGGTCGCGGTATTTCTCGACATCCAGGTACTGGGCCAACTCGGCCTGCTTGGTCGTCAGGTTGGCGACGGCCGTCTGACTCTCCGACTGCAGCTTGGAGTTGCTCTCCACGAACTTGGCCACATCGTCCAGGACGTTAGCCTTGGCACTTTCGGGATGGCCGATGACCCAACCGTCGGACGGGTCCGTGGCGCCGAGGGTCTTATAGGAACCAGCGGCCAGCAAGGCGAAGCCGACCACCACAGACGCAGCCGCGGCAAACACGAACGGCCGCTTGCGCTTCAGTTCCTTTTCCTTGAGGATTTCGGGCGGCAGCAGACTGGTGTTGATGATGCCGAGGTTCAGTCCCTGCAGGGCCAGACCGTAGGCTACGCCGAAGCTCAGGACGTTTTCTTTGAAGACCGGGGCGCCGATCACCTGGTCGCCGGTCAGAGCATTGAACTGCTCGACCTTGGCCACGTCGATGCCCAGGTTCTGCGACAGGTACTTCTGCAGCCCCGGCAGGCGGAACGAACTGCCCATGGCCAGGACGCGGTCGATGCGGCTGTCGCGATGCAGGCTGGTGTAGAAACCGATGCTCCGCTGCACCTCGGTCAACATGTCCGAGAAAACCGGACGCATGGCCTGGAAGACTTCCTTGGCGTACTTGCTCTCGGCAGCGTGCCGCTTGAGGTTCTCGGCCTTGGCGAAGGTCAGCTTAAACGACTTGACCAGGGCCTGCGTGAAGTTGTTGCCGCCCAGCGGGAAGTTGCGGATCCAGACGCGGTAACCGTCGCCGATGACCAAGCTGGTGTTCTCGGCCCCGACGTCGATCAGCAGCGTGGCCCCGGAACCTTCCTTGCGGTCGTACTGCAGGTAGTTGTAGAGGGCCACCGGCGCCATCTGCACCACGTCGGGAACGATCTTCACCTGCGTGAAGTCGTTGACGTAGTCCTGCACGATGTCGCGCTTCATGGCAAAGATGCCGACCTCGATCTCGCTCGTGCCGCCGCCGGGCATGGTCATCGTCTGGTAATCCCAGATGACGTCCTCGAGGTTGAACGGAATCTGCTGCCGAGCCTCGTACTGGACGATCTCCGGCACCTTGCGGAGTTCGACCGGCGGCAGCTTGATAAAGCGGCTGAAGCTGGCCTGTCCCGGCACGCCGACGACGATCAAGTCGTTCTTGACATCGTTGCGCGACAGGAACTTGTCCAGCGCGTTGCGGATCAGTTGCTGTTCGTCGGCGTCCGGCTGGCTCAGGATCTTGGCGTGCTCGATCACGTCGAACGAGACGGCCTCCACCTGGCCGCCGCTTTGGCGGAGCTTGACGGCCTTCAACGCGCATTGCCCGACGTCAATGCCCCAGCATGCCTTCGATATCGCCATGGGAATCCTCCATCGACCCGGTGACGCCGCCGAAGTTCCATCAACCGAGGCGGCGATCGTCTGCAAACGGTTCTGTCGGCGCGCGGTCACGGAAAGGCGCAGCAACACCCCCATGCTGCCAACCGGCCCCGACTCAAGCGAACAGCGAGTCTATCACCTTGCGTAACTGACCGTCAAGCCAAAACTTCCGGCCGACGCGCAACATCCTGCGGACCCGCTGTAACCGCCCTATCAGTACTAACAAACGGCCCCGCACGCCGACCTGGACTTCCCGCGCCGCGGCGGTCGGAGCGGCCGCGAAGGCCTACTCACGTTGCCGCCGCGATGCGCAGACGCTTGCCGCGACGCGTGGCGCGAACGCCGCCGGGCAGTTCGAGTTGCTGACCGCCGCGCTCGGAGCAGATCGTCC
>JAFGPY010000060.1 GCA_016935955.1 Planctomycetota bacterium | reverse complement strand
CAGGACCTGGCCGAGGTCCACGAGAAGCTTGGTCACGGCGGCGCGTCGGAGCGTGCCGCCGAACTGGCCCTGGACCTCGTGGGCCGCGAAATTCCGCGCGTCGCCTGGTGGCGCTTCGGCCTGCACATCTGAGTTTCTTACACGTTCGACATGCTGATATCGAGACCGTAGGGGCACGGCGCGGGCGTGCCCGCGAATGTAGCGTGGGTGCTTGCATCCACGCGGTACCCATGGGGGCCATGTCTCCGCCTGCAGAAGCATGGAAGAGGATCATGGCCACGCCAGCGTGGCCATGCCACCCCGTACGTTGAGACTGTAGGGACACGGGCCGCCGTGCCCGCGAGGCAGCCATGTTGACAGAAGGTCGTTGTAGGGGGCGCTCGTGAGCGACCCTGAACGACGGGCGGCTCGCGAGCCGCCCCTACAAGAGCGCGTAGAGATGTCTACTCGTCCGCGGCCGCAAGCATCTCGCGGGCTTGGCGCAGGGTGGTCTTGGTGACGTTCTTGCCGCTGATCATCTCGGCCAACTCGGCGATGCGGCGGTCGCCTTCCAGCGGCTCGACGCGTGTGAACGAACGGCCGTCGTGGGTCTCCTTGCGGACGGTCAACTGCTGGCGGCCGAAGCTGGCGATCTGCGGCAGGTGCGTGATGCACAGCACCTGGTGGTGACGGGCCAGGGCGGCAAGCTTGCGGCCAATGACCGCGCCGAGTCGTCCGCCCACGTTGCCGTCGATCTCGTCGAAGACCAGCACGCTGACGCGGTCCGACTGGGCGAGCACGCCCTTGAGGGCCAGCATCACGCGGCTCAGTTCGCCGCCCGAGGCGATTTTCCGCAACGGTTTCGGCGGCTCGCCGGGATTGGGGGCGAAAAGGAATTCGATGTCGTCAAGCCCCGTCGGTGTGGACAGAGGTTCGCCGCGCTCGTCGACCGATGGCCGCACGGCGACCTCGATGCGGGCCTCCTTCATTTCGAGTTGGCGAAGCTCGGTCTCGATCTTCTTCTGCAACTTCGCGGCCACCTTGGAGCGTGCCTCGCTGAGGGCACGACCGAGGCTCAACATCTCCTCGCTCAGTTTCGCCAGCTCGGCGTCTACCTGGCCCTGGTCGTCTTCCTGGTGGCGCAGGGAGGTGATCTTCGACTGCAGTTCCTCGCGCAGCGACAGAATCTCGGCCTCGGAAGGGCCGTACTTGTCGGCCAGACGCTTCAGGCTGTGGAGGCGGTCCTCGGCCTCGGCCAGGGCCCGCGGATCGGCCTCGATACGCTCGGCGGCATGACGCAACTGAAACGCCAGATCGTCCAGGGCGTAGGCCGAGTCGCGGGCCGTGTCGGCCAGCGTCTGGAGCGACTCGTCCAGTTCCGAGAGTTCATCGAGCACGTGGACGAGGGCCTTCAGCCGATCGGTGATGCTGCCTTCGCATTCGTAGAGGCCGTCGTAGGCCAGCGACAGGTTGGACGTCAGTCGCTCGGCGTTGCTGAGGCGGCGGCGCAGGGATTCCAGCTCCTCCATCTCGCCGGGACGAATCTCGGCCTTGTCGATCTCGGCGGCCTGGAACTCGTACAGTTCCAGTTGCTGTCGCCGCAGGTCGCCCCCGGCCTCCAGCTCGGCCTTGCGCTGCAGGGCGTCGCGATGGGCCTCGTAGATCTTGCGGTAGGCCACTCGCTGGTCGTGCAGCTTGCCGTAGGCGTCCAGCACGTCGAGCTGATTGGTCGTCTGGAGGAGGTACTGCTGGTCGTATTGACCGTGGATGTCCACGAGCGTCTGGCTGAGGCGGCGGAGCATGGTGGCGGTGATGGGCTGACCGTTGAGGCTCGCGCGGCTGCCGCCGGTGGCCGAGACGCGGCGCTGGATGAGCACCTGGTCGTCGTCGAGCTTCAGATCGACGGCGGCCTGGAGGTCGCGGCGGACGTCGTCGCCGGTGATTTCAAACAGGGCACTGACGCGTGCCTCGTCGGCCCCCGCGCGGACCATGTCGCTGGAGGCCCGCAGGCCCAGGAGGAGTTCCAGGGCCCCGATGACCAGGCTCTTGCCGGCGCCGGTCATCCCGGTGAAGACGTTCAGGCCCGTCCGCAGTTCGATCTGCACGTCTTCGATGACGGCCAAGTTCTGGATGGACAAGGTCCGCAGCACGACCTGCTCCGTCTCTGGCTGCTGGGAATCAACTGACCTTCGCGCCCGGGGCGATATCCTTCTCCGGCGTCAGGAAGATCACCTGTTCGCCGGCCGACGCCGCCAGGAGCATGCCCTGGCTCTCCACGCCGCGAAGCACGGCAGGCTCGAGGTTGGCGATGACGACGATCTTGCGACCGACGAGCTGCTCGGGCTCGTAGTGGGCCTTCAGACCGGCCACCAGTTGCCGCTCGCCCAACTCGCCGAGGTTCACCTTGAGCACCAGCAGCTTGTTGGCGTTCGGGTGCGCCTCGACCGACACCACCTGCCCGACGCGAAGGTCCAGCCGGGCGAAATCCTGAATCGAAACGCTCTCGCTCATACTCGTGTCCTCGTCCAAGCGGTCTTACGCAAGTCCCTTAGGGCATCCATGGTGGGTGCCATGCCTGCTCCTGCAGGCATGCCGAATAGCTTCCACCTCACGCATGGCTGCCCCTCGACACTGCTCGGGATCTACGACGGGGCCAGCCATGGCACCCAACGCTCACTCCACGCCGCTTAGAGCCGCTGCGCCGCCAGGCTGGCCAGGTCGCTGCGCTCGCTGGTCAGCAGCGTGACGTGACCGACCAGGGCCTGGTCGCGCATCTGCTCGACCGCGTACGACAGCCCGTTGCTGGAGGCGTCCAGGTAGGGGTTGTCGATCTGCGTGGCGTCGCCGGTCAGGACCACCTTGGTTCCTTCGCCCACGCGGGTGATGATCGTCTTGATCTCGTGCGGCGTCAGGTTCTGGGCCTCGTCGACGATCAGGTACTGCTGCGGAATCGAACGTCCGCGAATGTACGTCAGGGCCTCAAGCTCCAGCAGGCCCCGGGCGGTCAGGTCCGAGATCGTCTTGTCGATCGACTCTTCCTGCTGCTTGCGTTCGAGCGCGAAAATGAACGCCAGATTGTCGAAGATCGGCTGCATCCAGTTGGCCAGCTTCTCGTCCTTCGATCCCGGCAGGAACCCGATGTCGCGGCCCAGCGGCATGATCGGCCGGCTCACGAGCAGCTTCTCGTAGGTCTCGGTATTCATCACGGCGTGCAGCCCGCAGGCCACGGCCAGCAGGGTCTTACCCGTACCCGCCTGGCCCACCAGCGTAACCATCTTGACCTTGTCGTCCAGGAGCAGCTCGAAGACCATCTGCTGTTGGATGTTCCGCGGCCGGATGTTCATCACGGTCATCTCGCTGAAGCGCGTCGGCAGCAGGGCCTTGGCCTCGGCGTCGTAGCGGGCCAGCGTCGGTGCGCCCTGGTCGCCTTCCACTTTCAGGACGGCGAACTCGTTGGCGTTCCAGGGATCGTCCTCGGGAACCTCGACCGTGAGCTTGCGATCCTGGATCAGCGACTTCAGGGCGTCTTCGCTGACCTCCACCTCGCGGTAGCCGGTGTAGAGACGCTCGAAGTCGACCTTCTGCTTCTCGAAGTCCATCGTCTTGATGCCCAACGAATCGCTCTTGATGCGGGCGTTGATGTCCTTGGAGACGAAGACGACGGGCTTGCCCTCAAGCTGCAGACGCAGGGCCGAACTGATGATGCGATTGTCGGGCGTATCGTCGGCCATGGCCGGATGGTCGATCAGGCCGTCCTCGATGTCGACGCGCAGCGAGCCCCCGTCACCGTTCAGCGGCACGCCGTCGGCCAGCCGTCCCTTCTCCCGAAGGGCGTCGAGGTGGCGGATGACCATGCGGACATTGCGGCCCAGGTCGGAGGAATCCTTCTTGAACTCGTCCAACTCTTCGAGGACTTCGAACGGGATGACCACCTCGTTGTCGGCAAATGAGGTCAGGGCGGCCGGATTGTGGATGAGTACGTTGGTGTCGAGGACGAAAGACTTCTTGCTCACAGCGGTTCCTTCCTGTCAAGTGTGGCGAGAACGGTGCTTGACGGGCATGATATCAGTCGCCCCACGGACCATCAAGGAAATACCCATCGTGTAGCCGCTCAGCGCGGCGGCCACTCGATCAGCGTCTGGGTCTTGAGGATCGTCATCTGGTCCGGGAAGCAGTGGAAGGCGTGCAGCAGGAAACCGTCGCGCGTGTGCGTGGGCACGGTCAGGGCCAGGGGCCACGTGCTGCGATCCATGCCCTCGACGCGGTACTCGCAGGCCATGCCCTCCTTGAGGCCCTGGGTGCGCAGCTCCTCGTAGGTCGTGGCGAAGACGTTCTCCTCGAGCGTCTCGCAGTGGAACTGCAGATGGTACTGGAACCCGTTGCGGAGGCGGATGCTGGTCTCGTCCTCGCCGCGCAGGGGCAGGGACTCCACGTGTCCGCGGTCGGGCAGGGGCATGCCGGTCGGCCCGATAACCTCGGTCACGCAACGTTCGGCCGTCCGAAGCTCCGGGGCCAGCCGCCGCAGCGTCAGGACGTGGCTCAGCCCGGTGATCCAGACCTCGGCCTCGTAGCCGGGGCCCTCGTAGCTCCGCCAGGTGAAGATCTGGAAGAACTCCGGGTGGATCGGCCGCAGGTACAGCCGCATCTCCATGTCCGAAGGCTTGATGTGCAGCAGGTCAAACATCGCGTTCCCCAGTCGGTGCCCCCCGAGGGCCCTCAACCACACAATTATAGCCGGACCGGTTCGCGTGGCCGAAGAGAATCTGGTGAAGATGGCGATCATTTGCGCGGCGGCAAGGCGCACGTCCGGCCGATGGGCGGTCCGGCGGGCTGCGGGGTTTTCTCTGTTGTCGGGTCGGTCCATGGCATAGTATGATGACGTTTTGGGGACACGTGACCGCAATCTCACTGTGTACGGGAGTGTGACGATGAGACGAATCGGCTCGATCCTGCTGGCGATGCTCGTGATGGTCGGGGCGATGGCCGCCGGATGCCGCGTGCGCGAGGGCTCCAAGGACGACACGCCCCAGGACCAGGACGTGACCAGACCCCTGGGCGACGAGGACGCCTATCGGGCCAAGGGGCACAGCGAGGCCATGAGAGCACGTCCGCCGGTCGACGACCCAGGGGAAACTGACGGTGACTGAACCGCATCGCACGACATGCTGGGCGCTTGTTGCCGCGATTGTCGCCATGTCGGCGGCCGCCTGCCTCGGAGCCGGTGAGGACGAACAAGCCTCCACGCCGCAGCCCGAGCCTGCCGCCGCCAAGGCGGACCAGCCTGCGCCCGTATCTATCGACAAGGCACACGTGGCCGCCCTGGTGGCCAAACTGGGCGACCAGCAGTGGACGACTCGCGAGGACGCGGAGAAGGAACTCGTCGGCCTCGGGCCCGACGTCCTGCCGATCCTCGACAAGTACCTGCCCGTCGCCAAGGATCCCGAGGTATTGCAGCGCCTGGAGCGAGTCTTCCGCGACCTGACGCCGCAGTCGCAGTACGCCGGCGACGATGCCCGACCGGGGTTCCTGGGCATCCAGCTCGACGTCGTCGTGAACGACGCCGATCCGCGGCTCGGGGAGCGAGAGAACGGCGTCCTGGTCATGGGCGTCGTGGCCGACACTGCTGCCGAGAAGGCCGGCCTCAGGGAAGGCGACCTGATCGTGTCCCTCGACGGCAGCAAGTTCCTCGGCGATTTCAGCATCGACAACTTCAAGAATCGCATCCAGCGCATCGGGGCCAGCGGCAAAACCCGCGTCAGCCTGTTTCGGGGTCAGGCGTACCTGAACCTGGACGTCGTCCTCGGCGCGTCGCCGACTCCGACTGGCACCGCGGTTCGCATCATCGCCGGCGGCAACGGGGTGATTCAGGAGGTCGAGGTGCCGCCGTCGGCGGACGCCCCGGACGGCGACGCACAAGTCCTCGCCCATCGTTGGGACGTCTGGTGGCGCAGCCATGTGGACGAGGTGAAGAGGACGGCCGCAGGAGACGGAGAGTCAACCGGCGAGAAGCCCCAGAAAAGCGAACGACCGTCGGGCAATGCCGAGACACAGGGCGCGACGACCGACACCAGGAACGATAAGGAGAAGCCGTAGCATGCGATGGTTTATTACGGGCGGCGCGGGATTCATCGGATCGAACTTTGTGCGTCTGGTGCTCCAGGAACGCCCCGACGTCCACGTCGTCAATTACGACGCGCTGACCTACGCCGGCAACCTGGAGAACCTCGCCGACCTGAGCGACGATCCGCGGTACACCTTCGTCCGCGGCAGGATTCAGGACCCGGCGGCCGTCCGCGAGGCCCTGGCCGACGGCGTAGACGTGATCGTGAACTTTGCGGCCGAGAGCCACGTCGACCGTTCGATCGTCGGGGCGATGCCGTTCATTGAGACGAACGTCATGGGCACGCAGGTGCTGCTCGATGCGGCCCGCCAGGCGGGCGTGCCGCGTTTCGTCCACGTCTCGACCGACGAGGTCTACGGTTCGCTGGGCGACGACGGCTATTTCACCGAATCCACGCCCCTTGCCCCCAACTCGCCGTACTCCGCGAGCAAGGCCTCCAGCGACCTGCTGGTGCGGGCCGCGTGGCACACTCACGGATACGAAACCGTGATCACACGCTGCTCAAACAATTATGGGCCATATCAGTTTCCGGAGAAACTGATTCCGCTGATGATCTCCAACGCCATGGACGACAAGCCATTGCCGGTCTACGGACAGGGCACCAACGTCCGCGACTGGATTCACGTCGAGGACCATTGCCGCGGTATCCTGGCGATCGTGGAGCGCGGCCGGGCAGGGGAGGTCTATAACCTCGGCGGCCGCAGCGAGCGATCGAACATCGACGTGGTGCGCGAGATCCTGCGGCAGGTGGGCAAGCCCGAGAGCCTGATCCGCTTCGTCAAGGACCGCCCGGGGCACGACCTGCGTTACGCCATTGACTGCACCAAGGCTGAGACCGAACTGGGATGGATCCGCAAGTGGACGTTCGAGGACGGTCTGGCCCAGACCATCAACTGGTACCAGGAGCACACGGACTGGTGGCGGCGCGTTCGCGACGGGTCGTACCAGGAATTCTATGATAAGTGGTACGGCGACCGCTGAGGTCGCCTCCGTTCGGGGACGACCATGCCGCGATTTCCCAAGCCGCCGATGGCCCGCTACCTGGGACCGATCATCGACGCTCACATGCACCTGCGGACGGCCGCCGAGACGCGGCTGTTCGTCGAGATGGCCGAAGCCTACGGCGTGCGGACCTTCCTCGGCAACGGCGACCTGTCGTTTGTGGCCGATTGCCGCCGCGAGTTCCCCGGACAATTCCATGGCCTGGTGCGGTTGCAGTACGACCGGATCAACGACGACGAGGACTTTCAGCGGTACGCGATCGGTCTGCTGAACCAGGCCGTCAGGGAAGAGGACATCCGCGGCGTGAAGTTCTGGTTCAAGCCGATGTTCAATGCCACGAGCGGACTGTTCTGGGACGATCGGCGGCTGGACATCGTCTTCGACTTTCTGGCCGAGCATCGCCTCGTCGCCCTGGTCCACATCGCCGACCCGGACGTCTGGTGGCGGCACACCTATCGCGACACGGCGCGCTACGGAACCAAGGCCGAGACCTATCGCCAACTGGTCAATCGCCTGCGGCGGCACCGCGGCGTGACGGTGCAGGCGGCCCACCTGGGCGGCGATCCCGAGCACCTGAACCACCTCGACCGCCTTCTCGACGAGCACGCCAACCTCTATCTCGACCTGTCGGCAACCAAGTGGCTGGCCCGCGAACTGTCGCGCAAGCCCGACGAGTCGCGGCAGTTTGTGGTCCGCCGCGCCGACCGCCTGCTCTGGGGCAGCGACCTGGTGGTCGCACGGCAACAGAACATGGATTTCGACGATTACGCCACGCGCTACTATGTGCACCGCCACCTGTGGGAGGGCCGCGGCCCGCTCCTGTCACCCATCCCGGACGACGACGCCGACGGACCGGTGACGGTTCAGGGCCTCGATCTGCCGCCGGATGTCCTCGAGAAGATCTACCGCCTCAACGCCGAACGGCTCTACCGGATCCGCGCCGACCACTGAAGCTATCGTCCTGTATTGCGCGAGGCCGCCTGGCCGCGCCTGACGGAACCGGGTGCCATGCCTGCCCAGGCAGGCATGCCGAATGTGGCAAACGGACCGCATGGCTGCGGGGCAGCCATGGCGCCCTCCGCCTCGCCTTCTGAGCGGGTGCCACGCCTTGGCCGGCTTCAACTGACTGGGCGTGCTCTTGGTGGCGCAACGGTTTCTCGTTCTCAGGGCGAAGAATAGAACAGGCACGCGGCCGCGAGCGGCTACGTGCCTTGGGTTGGTTAAGCGAAAGACGATCAGGTCAGCGGTCGTCCAGATTGCTTGACGACCGGGCGGCGGCACGGGCCTGGTCCTTCTGTTGCTGGGCCACCTTACGATAGGCCTCGCGCCGGCGATGCTGCAACCTGGCCAGGACGACCGTCGCAATCACGGCCATGACAACCAGAACCGCCGTGCTGATGATCATCCAGAGGTTGTGACCTTCCTTGTCCTGGTCGGTCCCCGGGGAGGGCGTGTCCGCCAACTCGCTCTCCGAGGCCATGATCTCCTGCGGACGAATGGACGTACTGTCAGAGGTCAGGGCCAGGTAGCCCACGATCAGCACAGCAAGCAGCAATGTCAACACAACGTACGTGCGGCTCAACGGATGCTCCCCAGCTCGACCGACGACAACCGACCGTTGATTTCAGAAATGCGCTGCCGACGCGTGAATTATCGGCATTTCCGGCACGCAAGAACAACAACATGGTGCTCGGGACAGGATTTGAACCTGCAAGCCCAAATGGGCACTACGACCTCAACGTAGCGTGTCTGCCAATTCCACCACCCGAGCACCTGGGCAACCACTTGTGACCTGCATTATAGCCCGCAACGATGCCCGGCGTCAAGACCGCAGGTCGCCAAACGCAGGGCAATCGCATCTAAAGCCCCTGGTCTTGCTGGGTGAGGACGCGGAACAGGTACTCGTGGCTCCAGCCACAGCACAGCCGCTT
>JAFGPY010000438.1 GCA_016935955.1 Planctomycetota bacterium | reverse complement strand
CGGCCGCAGCTACTGGTCTCGCCGCCGCGACTTGATGCTCATGGTGCTGACCCACAACATCATGATCCTCTGGCGCATTGAGGTTTTTTACAGAGCAGTTGTGCCCCCTTTTCCTCTTCTTTTCCTCTTTCTACCCTTTTCTCTAGTTGACGGCTAGAGGCGGACGGTCGTCCTGCCGATGCGAAAACCGGCCTGTTGCAGCGCCGCCTTGCCGCGTCGTTCGGGTCGTCTTCGCCGTCGAAGCCGAGTACGTCGAAGGTGACCACTCGCTTCGTGCTCGTTCGTGTGACAGGTGCAACAGGCGAGGGGACCGGAGCGGGCAAGGTACCTCGCGAGTTCGAGGTGGTTGAAGCAGGCGGAGCGCGCGAGGCAGACGATACCGGGGAGTCGGACGGAGCGGGTGAGGGTCGCGAGTTGCCGGCCAGCGGTCGACCGTGGAACCGCGACTGCAGGGCCTTGATCTCCGCCGCCGTGAGTTCTTCCTGCTCCGGCGGCGAGGGTGATGATGCTCTGGGCGGCGATGACGACGACGATGCGGGAGGCGCCGGCGGAGGCGGTGCCGGCGCCGCCGTCGCCAATGGCAAGTGCTGGTGGTTCCGCGCCGGTTGCGGCGCGTCGACAGGTCAGCCGTGTCCCGAGATGGCTCGTCGCGGACCGCGAAGTGGTGGTGATGGCCGGGCGGTGGGCCATCTGGTATACTGCCGTGCGACGTATCGGGAAAGCTCGCGCTTCCTGCCCTCCCACACGACAACCTTACCAGGAGCCCCCGCCATGCGCCCGACGAAGAATGTGTTGTTGCTGTTGCTGCCGTTGTTGTTCTGGGCAACCAGCCTCGCCGTGGCCGAAGCGGCGCCCGACGGCGACGGCCGAGTGGGCGAGCCGCTCGACCGAGGCCTGATCGCCCGGCCCGTCGCCGACGGGAACGTTTACATCGGTTGGCGGCTATGGGAGGCCGACGCCCCGGAGATAGCCTTCGACGTCTATCGCCGCACGGGCGATGCGCCGCCGGTGAAGCTCAACGACCGGCCGATCACCCGGACCACCGACTTCCTCGACACCGCGGCCGAGCAGGGCCGGCAGCACGCCTGGTTCGTGCGGCCGGTGCTCAACGGCACGGCCGGCCCGCCTTCGCGAGAGGCCGAGGCCACGCCTGGCGGTGAAGTATCGGCCTACATCTCGATTCCACTGCAGGGCGATTACACTTTCCAGAAAGTCGGCATTGCGGATCTCGACGGCGACCGCCGCTACGACTTCGTGATCAAGCAGCCCAACGCCAACATCGATCCGTGGTACAAGTATTGGAAGCCCGCCGCCGAGACCTACAAGCTGGAAGCGTATCGCCACGACGGCAAGCTGCTTTGGCGGCACGATCTCGGCTGGGCCATCGAGCGGGGCATCTGGTATTCGCCCTATCTGGTCTACGACCTCGACGGCGACGGCAAGGCCGAAGTGGCGGTCAAGACGGGCGAGGGCGATCCCCGCGACGCCGACGGCAAGGTGACCAGCGGGCCGGAGCACCTGACGATCCTCGACGGGCAGACCGGACGGTCGATGGTGCGGGCCGACTGGCCTTCGCGCGAGGGCTTCACCGGCGAGCACGCCTACAACTACTATTGCCGCAACCAACTGGGCGTGGCCTATCTCGACGGCCGCACGCCCAGCCTGATCGTCGAGCGCGGCACCTACAACATCCAGAAGCTGGTCGCCTACCGGTTGCATGACGGCAAGCTCCAGGAGCAATGGCGGTGGGACAACACGGGCGAAGACCGCAAGTATTGGGGCCAAGGGGCCCATTGGATGCACGCGGCCGACGTCGACGGCGACGGCTGTGACGAAGTACTGATCGGCTCGTCGGTGATCGACCAGGACGGCAAGTCGCTCTGGTCGACCGGCCTGGGCCATCCCGACCACTTCTACATCGGCGACATCGACCCGAGCCGGCCGGGGCTGGAGATCTACTATGGCATCGAGCCGGGGCGCAAGCAGAACACGATGTGCCTGGTCGACGCCCGGACGGGCGAAATCCTCTGGGGCCACGACCAGCCCACCCGACACATCCACTCCTCGGGCCTCTGCAGCGACATCGACGCCGCGGAACCGGGCAGCGAGTGCTACAGTGGCGAGCGCGACTTCCCCGACAAGCGCTGGCTCCGCAACGCCAAGGGTCGCGTGCTCTCGACCGAAGACCTCGGCGGACTCGCGCCGCGAGCCGCCTGGTGGGACGCCGATCTACAGCGCGAGGTGATTCGCGGCGGGCGGATCACCAACTACGGCGACGGGCGAGAGCCGGTCGTGCCGCCACGGGTCGAAGGCAGCATCGCCGCGGTGGCCGACGTTTTGGGCGATTGGCGCGAAGAGATCATCACCAGCGTCGGCGGCCAATTGAGGATCTACACCACCACGATCCCGGCCGTCGACCGCCGAGCGTGCCTGATGCAAGACCCGATCTACCGTCTCGACGTTGCCGCCGCCGCGATGGGCTACTTCCAGGTGCCCATGACCAGCTACGATCTGGCCACGCGGAAGTGAGAGCGTGCGTTGCGTTTGGCTGAACCGGTCCAGCCAGAATCGACACCGTACGTTTGAGCCATATACAGTAGCCGGGTGCCTGTCCACGCTTGTCGTGGGCAGGCTTCGGGACGTAGAATCGGGTCATGATCCAGGGGTATGCGAAAATGGTGCAAACGATACCCTGTTCAGCGCGAGGCTCGCTGCCTGAGGAACTCGTGGTGGCGACGAGTGCCTTTGCTGGTCGAGTTATCCGGCTTCAGACATGGACGTTGTCCAGTCGATCGGCATGGCCCGCCGCCGGCCGCCGCGGCGGACGCCAATCGAGCAGACGGACGACACGCAAGGCATGTCCACGACAAGCGTGGCTTTCGCACCCGGCCGCGGTTGCATCAGCCTCGGAGGAAGACGTCAGACAGCGGTTGTCATCCGCGTGCATGGCTGTAGTGGCCAACGCCAAAGATCAGCCGGTCGCAGCATCCGGGCGGCCTGCAGTGTTCTGGAGAGTCAGCGCGTCGATTCGAATGGCCTTGGTGACCATGAAGCTATCGATGTAGGCATCCAACGGGCCTTCACCTTCCTTGTCTTCGTAGAATCCAGCAATCACGAGACCCGCGTCAATCTGGCCCTGGATCAGGTCGTGCAGAGAGTGCCCGAAACAGATGGGTTCGTCGTGATCCAAGATAAGCGACTGCAATTCCCCTTCCGGAAGGTCCGCGACATCGGAGTAGGGAATACTGTGCCTTACCACCAGTCTCCCCTCGTTCCAAGACTTGAGATCGAAAACATACGCGACGGGATTGGAGAGTCCCGACAACAGGAGCCCACCAAGAGGGAGCACCCGAGCCGCTTCTTTCCACACTGGCAAAGCGGACTCGACAAACGCATTCGATTGATGCACGATCAGGTCAAAGGAGCTGTCGTCGAAGCGGGATAGATCCCGCATGTCCCCGAGCTCCGTGTTGATGGCCAGACCTTCCCGTCGTGCGACGTATTCGTCCTGTTCCAGCTGCTTCGGAGAGTTGTCCAGGACCGTGACTGCGGCCCCCGCAGCGGCAAGGATCGGGCCTTGCTGGCCGCCGCCACAGGCAAGACACAACACACGTCTCCTCGTCAGATCGGGTGGAAACCAACCCCTGGGTACTGGTTTGGTTGGTGAGAGCATAATGCTCCATTCCCCCTTGCGAGCGGCCGCAATGGCTGCTGCATCCGCTGGCCGGGTCCAGACATTACGTTTCTCAACCTGCCTGTCCCAGGACTTCCTGTTGTATTGCCGTACATCCATCGGATTAGTACTACAACGCTAAGTCGAGTCCCAGCAGCATCGTTTCAACTGGGT
>JAFGPY010000059.1 GCA_016935955.1 Planctomycetota bacterium | reverse complement strand
GGGGCGGCTTCGCTTCGGCTCGCTGGCGCTCGCCTCCGCTGCGCCGCCCCAGGACGATCAATTTACAGAAAGCATTTTACGCCCCCTACGTCAGTCCCTCGTGCAGTTTGCGGCCGCCGGTGGCGATCACGTCGCGGTACCAGAGAGCCGAATCCTTCAGCGTGCGCTTGCCCGTCGTGAAGTCGACGTGGATGATCCCGAAGCGCTGCTTGTAGCCGTGCGACCACTCGAAGTTGTCCATCAGCGACCACAGGAAGTAGCCGGCCAGCGGCACGCCCTCGTCGCCGCAGCGCTCGAACTCCAGCAGGTACCGCCGCAGCATGTCGATCCGCGCCCCGTCGCGCACGCCGCCGTCCAGGGCCACCCAGTCGGCGTTCGACATGCCGTTCTCGCTGATGGCCACCGGCAGCTTGTAACGCTCGTACATGAACTTCGGCGTCCAGTACAGACACGGCGGCGTGATCGACCCGTGGAAGAAGTTCATCGGGTAACCGGTCGGCAGGGCCACCAGCTCGGGCCGCCCGTCGGCCCCGCGGCGAATGAGTTGCCCGTTGTAGGTGTTGAAGGCCTGCAGGTCCAGCGGCTGCGCGATCAGCTCCATGTCGCCGGGCTGCACCTCCGGGGCGTCGGAGCCGTAAAGCTCCAGGCCGTCCTCCGGGTAGCGGCCCAGGTAGACCGGGTCCATCCACCAGGCATTGTTGATCATCTCGTCGGTCACGGCGAAGGTCGCCTCGCGAGCCGCCTCGATGTCCTCGCTGTTGTTCGTCGCGGGCATCTTCGACCAGCCGACCGGTGCCCAACTGACGCGGCACGGCGCCTTGGCCCGCGAGCGGATCACCTGCACCGCGCGGCCGTGAGCCAGCAGCGCGTGATGCCCGGCCCGCAGCCACTCGCTCCGCGACAGCTTCAGGCCCGGCGCCTGCAGCGAGTCGCGATGGCCGAAACCGATGAAGCATTGCGGCTCGTTCAGCGTGAACCAGTTCCGCACGCGGTCGCCCAGCGCGTCGACCACGGCCGTCGCGTACTCGGCGAACCAGTCGGCCGACTCGCGGTTCAGCCAGCCGCCGCGATCGAACGCCCCTTGCGGCATGTCCCAGTGAAAGAGCGTCGGCCAGGGTTCGATGCCGGCCGCCAGCAGCTCGTCAACCAGCCGACTGTAGAAGGCCAGTCCCTTTGGATTGACCGCGCCCACGCCGTCGGGCACGACGCGCGGCCAAGCGATGCTGAAACGGTAGGCCTTCAGACCGATCCGCTTCATCAGGCCGACGTCCTCTTTCCAGTGATGGTAGTGGTCGCAGGCCACGTCGCCCGACTGGCCTTCCCAGACGGCGCCGGGCCGCTTGCAATAGGTGTCCCAGACGCTCTCGCCGCGACCGTCCTCGGCCGCCGCGCCCTCGATCTGGTAACTGGCCGTTGCCGCACCCCACACGAAGTCCTTCGCGAATCCCATCACACGCTCTCCTTGCCACGGTTGCCTTGCCATCCCATCGCCCGCATGGGCGAGCCACCATTAAACCCCTTGCCGCCACAACCGCAAGCAAGAACCGCGTCGTTCGCCTCCGAGCGCAGCGCCGGAAAACCCTCCTGTTTTCCGCCCACAGACGCCTTTCTCCGGGTGAACCCACCGCTACATGACCACCTGCCGCGAGTGGACGTGAAAACTTAACCTGTTGACAGGCAGAAGCTTACATCTCCCACAACACACGACCCAGATTTCCCAGTCAACCCACTTTGACACAGCCCATGTCATGCGTATGCTTATCGTGTTGATAAGATGTTCCGCGCGAATGGCTTGCGGGCTTGGTGGCCTCGTGACCGTTTGCGTGCCGAGGGGTGACGTATGGCATTCGCTGATCTCGTTGGTGTGGCTGTGTTGGCCGCGATTGGCGGCCTGACGGTGAAGTACTTCGGCGACCGCAGACGGTCCAGCGACAGTTCGGCGTCGCTGGCCGGCGCCGCGGTCACGGTGAGCTTTCTCTGCGTGCTGGCCGTGGTGGAGGGTCACGCCCCGGGCGTGCTGGCCGTGATGGTCGCGCCGCCGGGCAGCGAGGTCCGGTCGGCCCTGATCGACAGTCCCCAGAGTGCCGACCACATGGACGACCTTGCAGTCTCAGCGGCCTGGACCGATGCGGACCCGTTCTCACCGGAAACGGTCGGCGGCGTGTGGCCGGGCGCGGGCCTGGCTGCAAGTTCGCTGTTTGCCGAGGGCGACGATGCCGAGCCGACCGCACTGGGCCTCTACGTGCCCGAGTGGATGGTCTGGCATGACACATCGCCGGCGCCCGCAGCGGCATCGACGACCACGGACGGCGTCGACCACGAAATTCTCGCCGGTCGCGACACCCTGGCCCTTCTGCAACTGGCTCGCAGGAAGTATGACGAGTCGGTCTCGGACTACACGGCCACGCTGAGTCGGCGGCTGCGCGACGACGACGGCACGTTCGGACCGCAGGAGTCGATGCAGTGTCGTTTCCGCCAGGAACCGTTCAACGTCTTCTTGAAGTGGAACAAGGGCGCGGGCAAGGTGGACAAGGCGCTGTATGCCCCGGCGCTTCACGGTCCGCAGCTTCACGTTCACCCGACCGGGCTGGCGGGGTTCTTCGCCCCGGTGGTCAAGGTGGACCTCGACGGCAGGTATGCCAAGACGGCCGGAGGCATCACGCAGTTCGGTTTCGCTCACACGCTGGAGCGGCTGATCGCTCGCGGCGCGGGGGCCCGCGTGCAGGGAGAACTGAGCGAGAGTTACCTGGGCGTCCGCCAGGTCGGCGGCCGGCCGACCCTGGCCCTCCAGTGGCGATTGCCGCAGAGAGACGATTATCCCTATGGCCGCATCGTCGTCCAGCTGGATCGCGAGTCGCTCTTGCCATTGTCGATCGCCATGTGGGACTGGAACGACGAGCTTCAGGCCGAGTACGTCTACGAAAACGTGACGCTGAACGTCGGCCTGGACGACGCCGACTTCTCGCTCCGCGCGTGCGGCCTCGGTCTGTGATGTTCACCGGGCGGCATGCATCTGTGTCGTTGTAGGGGTCGCTCGGGAGCGACCCGCGAACCATCATCACCGGGCGGCAATAATCCTGCCCTGACAAACAATCGCGGCGGCCCTAGTCGTCGAAGGACCGCCGCGTCGATTCATTGTCTCTTGTCAGCCAACCGCTACAGCTCGTAGATCTTCCCTTCGCGATACTCGGTCCAGGCGGGCTCGAAGGCGATCTGCCGCTCGGGCAGCGGCCGCGGAGCGACCGTGTTCCAGGCGAACAAGTCGGCGGCCTTCGCATCGAACCACAACTGCACGATCTCGTTGCGCAGGGCCTCGTTCTCGGGCACGAAGCGGAACGGCTTGCCGGTCTCGGGATCGACCAGCTTCGGGTGCATGTCCGTGCCGTCGGGGTCGAGAATGCAGTGGCTGCCGCGCGACCCGGCGCCACGTTCGAACATCGCGCAGATGGCCTTCAGCAGGGCCACCTGCGTCAGGCACTGCTGCACGACGGTGACGGCCATGGGCAGCTCTTCGGCCGAGGCGAACTTGACGCCCTCTTTGCGCAGGCGGGCGTACTGGGCCTTGGCGGCGTCGAGGGCCGCAGCGGCGCCTTTGCGGCTGCGGAGGTGGGCGCCGTAGCGCGTCATGCGGTCGCCGATCTCGGCCATGACCTCGTCGCACGTGGCCTTGGCCGTCGCGCGGCGGCTGAGCAACTCGTCCACCAGGGCCGCATCCTTCAGGCCCTGCTCGGCCACCTTCGCGGCCGCAGACTCGTCGGGTTCCTGGTTGCCGTAGACGTGCGTGATGTACTCGGCCGTGCGGCTCGCGCCCACCTGGCCGGCGTTCAGCGCGCTGCCGCCCGGGCGCTTCACGCCGTGCGTGCCGGCCATCTCGCCGATGACGAAGGTGTGCGGCAGGGAGCTTTCCCACCACTTGCTGACGGCGAAGCCGCCGTTCATGTGCTGGGCGCAGACGGCGATCTCCAGCGGCTCGGTCTTCAGGTCGATCCCGTTCTCGGCGTAGATCTCGATGGCTGGCGGGTTCATGTGCTCGAGCCGCTCAATCGGCAGGGCCTGCAGGGCGCCGGTCTTCTGCAGATAGTCCAGGGCCTCGGGGCCCAGATCGTCAATGCGGAACTCGTCCCAGCCCTCCGCCCCGACCGGGTTGCGCAGGAAGTCCATGAACACGCGCCGCCCGCGGACCACCGTCTCAACGTGCACGGCCATGTCCACGAGGGTCGACTGGTGGTCGACGATGCGCTGGGCGTCGAACGGCCACTGGTAGCCCTTGAGGAAGACGTTCGTGGCCATCGACTTCATGTCGGGGAAGTACTCGACGAGGAACTCGCGCTGGTCGCCGCCCGAGGCGTCGGTCGAGTAGATGCGCGGCACGACCTGCATGTAGGTGCCGCTGACGTTCCAGCGGAACTTCGTGCTGGCCAGGCCGTACTGGCTCTCGGTCAGGTTGCAGGCCACCAGGCCGGCCTCCAGGGCCGCAGCGTGGATGCCGTACTGCCCGCGCGGGTAGACGGTCGTGCGGTAGACCTCGCCGGGGCCGCCCGCGGCCAGGACGAAGTTCTCGGCCACGAAGACCGCCAGGCCGGGATCGTCGCCGCGTGCTCGTTGGCGATCGATGCACAGTGCGCCGCGGATGCGCCGCTTGTCGCCCGAGCCCTCGGTAATCAGTCGCACCAGCGGATGCTTGTCGACGATGCGCACGCCGAGGCGGGCGGCCTTCTTCTGCAGGCACTCGCTCATGAATTTGCTGGTCTTGGGGCCGGCCGAGGTCGCCCGCTCGTAGGGATCGTGGTCGGTCTTGTAGCCGATGAACGCGCCCCAGGGATCGTGCGGGAACGGCACGCCGACCTCGACCAGGTGGTAGAAGCCGCGAAGCGACCCGATGCCCTCGGCCAGGGCGTTGTCGCCGTGGCAGCAGCCGAAGCCGGTCAGGGCCTTGGCGAACTCGACGGCCGTATCGGGCACGCGCGGGCTGGTGCCCATCTTGTAGTAGGTCTGCTTGTCGGAGCCGCTCATGCGGCTGGCGCCGAGCGGCAGGCCGCCGGTCACCACGAGCAGCTTCTCGGCGGCATCGGCCACGCCGAGCGATTGCCAGAACTCGACGAGCTTGACAGCGCAGTTCATGGCCGCGGCCCCGGCGCCGATGATCACCGTGTTGGTGGCCGTGACCGGGACGGCCTTGCCCTTGAACGTCACTCGCGTGGTCTTCATCATTACTCCGTTCGCTCTCGGCCGGCTCATGGCCACGCAAGCGTGGCCATGCCCGATGCACTTTGAATTTCCGTTCCATTTGAACCGGCAAAGATGTTCCGCTGGATGCACTCTTGGTTCAACCACGTGGGGCCGGGGGACCCACTCTACATCTTCTCTTGGGGGTGCCATGCCTGAAACCGCAGGCATGCGCGAACCCGGACGGCGAACATGGCTGCGGAGCAGCCATGGCACCCTCACTGCTTGCGGCTACAGCACCTGCAGGTGGAAGCCGCCGTCGACGTTGAGCACTTCGGCTGTCGAGAACTTCAGGTCGCCGCGGGCGCAGACGGCGACGGCCCGGGCGATGTCCTCGGGGTAGCCCCAGCGCTTGATCGGCGTCAGGCCGCCGGCGATCAGCTTGTCGTACTTTTCGGTGACGACCTTGGTCATGTCGGTCTTGATGATACCGGGCCGGATCTCGTAGACGCCGATGCCGAACTCCGCCAGCCGCGAGGCCCACAGCTTGGTGGCCATGCTCACAGCCGCTTTGCTCAGACAATATTCGCCGCGCGCCGGGCTCGGGGCATAGGCGCTGCACGAGGAGATGTTCACGATGCACCGCCAGACGTCCGGAGCGGTCTTGCCCTGCTCGACCATCCAGTTGGCCGCAGCCTGCGTCAGGAAGTACGGCCCCTTGACGTTGATCGTCATGACGCGGTCGTAGCTCTCTTCGCCGGCCTCGAGGATGTCGGCCCGGACCTTCGGCGCCACGCCGGCGTTGTTGACCAGGACGTCGAGCCGGCCGAACGTCGCGCGGATCTTCTCGATCGCGGCCGCTCGGTCCTCGGCCTTGGTCACGTCGCCCATGATGGCCAGGCCTTTGCGTCCCGCGGCCTCGATGGCGGCCACCGTCTCGGCGCTCTCCAACACGTCGAAGACCGCCACGTCACAACCCTCGGCCGCCAACTGCTTCGCGATGGCCGCCCCGATGCCCCGGCTGCCGCCGGTGACCAGTGCTACCCTATTGGTTCCCATAGAATGTTCCTGCCTTTGACTGCGTGACCCCAACCTTCGAACCGGCGGCGTGCGGCCGCGTCGGGCCTGCCGATCCGACCTGCATACCGCTGCGGCGAGAAGCCATGGCGACCTGGCTCTGCCAGACCATGGCGCCCGCGTCCCCTGCGCGAAACGCGAATTGTACCGCATCCGCCCGCGGCCGACCAGCCCCTGGCCCGGGCGAATCCACAGGAAAATCAAGGCGGGGCCTCCCACGTGGAGACCCCGCCTGTACGGTACCGTTTCCGCTCGCTGCCGGTGGCTCAGGCACTCTTCGGCCGGCGGCGGACAAGCATGAAACCCAGCCCCAGGCCCAGCAGGCCCATCGTGGCCGGTTCCGGAATCGACGGCGCGAGAACGTGCACAGCGTCGATGTCAAAGGAGCACTTGGCCAAGTCGTCGCGGCTGAAGTAGAGCGAGGCCTGGCGGGTCAGCGTGTCGAACTCGAACAGGTCGCCCTCGGCAAACGTCACGCCGCCGATCGTCACGGCACTGGTCGCCGACAGCAGCAGGTGACCGTTCAGCAGCACGCTCACCGCGTCGATGTCCTCGTCCGTGCTGAAGAACTCATCGAAGTCGAAGAACATCGTCGCCAGTCCCGTCACCGGGTTGTACTCGACGAGGTCCTCGTCCGAGAAACGCAGCAGCCCATGGTCCGACCACAGCCGGGCGGACCCGGCCGTCGAGAGCAGGATGTTGCCGTTCCACAGCACATGCACGGCGTCGATGTCCCCGCTGGTCTCGCTGCCGTTGCTCGTGCGGAAGATGCTCTGCCTGTGGCCGAAGGCATCCGTGCCGGACGTCGACGACGAACCCATCAGGTACAGGCTGGCCGTCCCGGCCACGGGGTCGTAGCGCACCAGGTCGCCCGACCTGAACGTCACGCCGCCGAGTGTCTGCGAGCCGGAGCCGCTGATCGACAGCAGCACGTCGCCGCCGGCGAAGACGTAGACGGCGTCGAGATTCCTGCTCCCGCCGAAGATGCTCAGGTACGGTTGCAGGCGCTCCCCATCCCACTGCGCAAGGTCCCCCTTCTGATACGTTGTTCCGTCAAACGACACCGCCTCGGTGGTCGAGAAGATCACCGTCTCCGCCGAAGCCGCCGTCGCGAGCATGCACAACATGACCGCCGCGCCCAACCGGCGCGCACCGCCCACCATCAACTTCCCGCAATCCATTACGTACTCTCCTCTCATCCATGACGGGCGCACAGGTTGCCTGCGGCAGGAAGTCGTCACAACGACCACGGGCGCACGGCGAGCGCCTTGGCATGGGCACCGACAACCAAGGACAAGCAGCCCCGATGGCTGCATGCCTGTCGGCACGCCATGTTCCCGCACCGTGAGCCCGCGCCCGACGGGCTCCGGTCAATCAGAGCGCACTTTCACCGCACCCCGGGTCTGGAGTGACGAGGAGAGAGATACGCAAATGTGATTCCATGCATGTGATGGACAAGGGCGAGCAACGCAAGGCTCGCCCCATCAATGGGTTATGCGGGATGTGGATTCCGGGCAACGCGGCAGCATAAAACGCCCCCCGTCGCCCGGGGCCGGGCGGCGTTGCCTCTCGTCAGCGTTGTCGCCGCGGCTCGGGGTGCGGCGGATTGTCGCCGAACAGGCCTTCGTCCTTACAAGCCGGGGTCGCCCTCGTCGATTTCGGTTTCCAGGGCCGCGTCGCCGGCGGCGGATGAATCGGCCACCGGGATGACGCCGACGGCGTCCTGTGCCGTCGCGGCCGGTCGGCCCTCGGCGTACGGCGGGAAGAGGAATCGCTTGGCGTTCACGGCGGCGCGGCGAATGTCCTCGATGCCGGTGTAGAGCGACGGCACGAGGATCAGCGTGATGAAGGTGGCGAACAGGATGCCGAAGCCGAGCGACAGGGCCATCGGGATCAGGAACTTGGCCTGTCGGGAGGTCTCGAAGATCATCGGGGCCAGTCCGCCGAAAGTCGTCAGCGTGGTCAGCATGATCGCGCGGAAGCGCTGGATGCCGGCGACATGGATGGCCTCGCGGTGCGTCAGCGAGGGGCTCTCGAGCCGGCGGGTGTTGGCGAAGTCGATCATGACCAGCGAATCGTTGACCACGACGCCCGCCAGGGCGACGATGCCGAAGGCACTCATCAGCGACAGGTCGTAGCCCATCAGCAGGTGCCCGATGATGGCCCCGACGATGCCGAACGGAATGCTCGTCATGACCACCAACGGCTGGACGTAGCTGCGGAACGGAATGGCCAGCAGGGCGTAGATGCCGAGCAGGGCGATCAGCGACGAGTACTTCAGGCTGGCGATGCTTTCACGCATGTCGGCCTGGTGGCCCTCGAAACTGAAGCGCAGGCTGGCATACTTCTGCAACAGCTTTGGCAGGGCCGACTTCTGCAGGTCGTCGAGCACTTCGCCGGCCTTGCTCTGCGGGACGACGTCGGCCGAGACCGTCACGACGCGGCGTCCGTTGCGGCGGTCGATCGTCGTGTAGGCGCGGCTGCGG
>JAFGPY010000437.1 GCA_016935955.1 Planctomycetota bacterium | reverse complement strand
ACGGGATAGGCCACCTGGCGGATGTCGTCGGTCGAGACGTAGTAGCGGCCGTGCAGAATGGCGCGGGCCTTGCCGGCCAGGACCAGGTACTGGGAGGCTCGCGGCCCGGCGCCCCAGGCGACGTAATCGGAGACGAACGGCGGCACGTCGGTCTTGCCGACGCGGGTCAGGCGGGCCAGCGTCATGGCGTAGCGGACAACGTGGTCGGCCACGGGCACGCGGCGGACGATGTCCTGTAGCTTCAGGATGCCGGGCCCGTCGATGACGGACTCGACCTGCGGCATCTCGACGGCCGTGGTCCGCCGCACGATGTCGAACTCCTCGTCCTCGCTCGGGTAGTCCACCAGGATGTTGAACATGAAACGGTCGAGCTGGGCCTCGGGCAACGGGTAGGTGCCTTCCTGCTCGATCGGGTTCTGCGTGGCCAGGACGAAGAACGGGTCGAGCATCGCCCGGCGCTGTCCGCCGGTGGTCACCTGGCGTTCCTGCATGGCCTCCAGCAGTGCGGCCTGGGTCTTGGGCGGCGTACGGTTGATCTCGTCGGCCAGAATGACGTTGGCGAAGATCGGGCCGGAGATGAACCGCAGTTCGCGTTCGCCTGTGGACTTGTTCTCCTGGATGACCTCGGTGCCGGTGATGTCCGACGGCATCAGGTCGGGCGTGAACTGGATGCGATGGAACGACAGGTGCAGGCACTGGGCCAGCGTCGAGACCATCAGCGTTTTGGCCAGTCCGGGCACGCCGACCATCAGGCAGTGGCCGCGACAAAAGACCGTGATCAGCAGTTCCTCGAGGACACGTTCCTGCCCGACGATGACCTTGGCCATCTGGCGGCGGATGGTCTGGTAGCCCTCGTTGAGGTGCTTGACGGCTTCGAGGTCCGAGCCGCTCAGCTCGCCCTGCGGCGCGGCGCCGCTCGTGGTTTCATCCTGCGACATCGGAATCTCCTTACTGTGGATCGGCTCAATCTGCACGTGTCGTCGCTGCAAGACATGGTTCCATTGGCTGAAACCCCTGCATCGTCGCCCAGTGGCTGAGAAAAACCGTTAGAATCCTGCACAGGCGCTGTGGCGTCATGCCGTCCGCGGCTGCACTATGATACGATTGACCGACGACCATCGGCAGGAAACTCGCGGAATACCCCCCCCTCGCCTTCGCCAACCACCGGTCGGCCTGTCCGTCACGGAGTCTTGCGGTCGCCCGGCCGCACTGCCAGCATTTCGTCTCCGTTCAGTACGACCAGCCCTCCAGGAACGCCGTAGACCTCGATCTGCGGATGCATGCCGTCGCGGGACGAACCGGCCCCCAGTTCCAGGGAGCCGAGGTACTTGCCGCTGTGGGGATCGAGGAAACAGAGCGACCGCTCCCTGCCGGCATCCGTGTCGCCGACGCGGCGGAACCCGACGTCGCCCACGTCGTGGCAGACCAGCATGTCGCCGCACAGGGCGAAGTTGTACCCGGACGCGCTTCGCTCGTCGAGGCGATGCTTCCAGACCACGCGGCCGTCGCTGAGTTGCCAGGCCGTGATGAAGTCGCCCTCGTTTTCCGACTGCCAGGTGATGAGCAACGACCCCACGACCGCCTGCCGGTTCCAGGCGGCCATGTGGGCTGCCCCGGCGACGAAGACCGTCCGGCGACTGGTCATCGCGCTGCCGACCTGCCAGACGGCCCCGCCCGAGCGGTTCGAGAAAACGACGTGACCGGTGACGAAGGCGAACACCGTGACGTCCTTGTCGGCGTAGACCGCCTCGGCGTCGGGCCACTGGTTGTAATCGCGGGCGCTCTTCCAGAGGGTATCCCCGGAATCCATGTCGATGACCCACGGTCTTCCGGCGACGTCCATGTGGACGAGGACGCCGTTGCCCACGAAGAGGCTCTCGCTGTAGAGCTTGGGCAGGCGGCTGGCCGTCCACCGCGGTTCGCCTCGGGCGGCATCGACGCAGAGGACTTCCAGCGGGCCGATCTTGCGCTGCGAGGCCACGAAGACGTTCCGCTCATTGCAGACCAGGTGCTCCACGTAGCTGTCCTTGGGCAACGGGCGCTCCCAGACCTGCTGCCCGCTCGCGGCGTCCAGACCGTGCAACACGGGCGAACTGCCGTCGATCCTGTAGGTAACCGTCACGAGCATCCGCCCGACGGCCACCAGGGCGATGCGGTCCTGGGCCTGCTCGACCGGATTGAACACGCGAATACGCCGCCCGTTGATCATGGCGAACCCTTCGATGCGGCGCTGCGGCAGCAGGCGATTGTCCTGCGCCCACGTGGCCGTCACGCGACCGGTGGGCGTCCGCCAGGCCCACGCGACGTGACCGTCGGAGAGACGGTGGGCAAGCAGGTTGTCCCGGGAGCACTCGAAGAACATGCCGGCCGCCATGACCGGTGTATCGAAGCTGTCGGTGATCTGCCCGACGCGGGCCTGCCGCCAGCGGATTTCTCCGGCCGGCCCGAGTCCGATCAGCCCGTCGGTGCGAGCCCACAGAATGGGAGACGTCCCGTGGCTGCCGTCCACCTGGGCCAGCGACGGGCCGCCCCAGGTCAGCATGCCGATACGCTCGACGCCGAGGCGGCCGAGGTCGCCCCGCATGAAACCGGCCGGGGCCTGTTGCCGCTCCGTTTGCCGCACGGCGTCCAGGGCCGCTATGGCCTGCGTGGCCAGCGACTGTTCGAGCCCCTGCTGGTCGGTCGGCACGAGGAGCCGGCTGGCGACGTCCTCGCCGGCGACACGGGCATAGTTGGCGGCCGCCTGAAGGCGATCGTTTCGTTCGCGATAGACGTCCGCCAGCATCATCCTGACGCGAGCGGCCGCGGCCTCGTCGGCCGTGGCGTCGAGGACTCCCTGGAGCCGCCGGATCGCCAGGTCCGCCTTGCCCTGGGCCAGGAGGTCGCGGGCCCACAGCAGTTGCAGCCGTCCGAGACGGTCGAAGATGGCCAGCTTCTCGTCGCGGCGGCGCTCGGTATCGCCCAGCGCGTCGGCCTCGGCCAGGGCCTGTTGCAGTAACTTCTCGGCGGCAGGAAAATCCTTCTGCTGTCGGCGAAGCTCGGCCAGGCGGCGAGTCCACACCGGGTCGCCGGGATGCTCGGCCATGCCCCGACGGACACGGGCCGTGTACTCGTCCAGGCTGCCGAAGAGGCGAAGATGCGAGATGTGGTTGCTGACCAGGCCGCCGGACATCGGAACGAGAGCTACGGAAGACAGGGTGCCCTCGTCGTAGGTGTGGGCGTATGCGGCCTTGTGCGTCTCGAAGTCGACCACCAGGATGCCGGCGTTCGTCGGCAGGTACGCCGCCGTGGCGGTGGCGAACCCGCGGCCCACCACCTCGTCCTCCAGAGGCGTGGAGGTCGTGAACAACTCGCGGCCGCTCGAAAGGTCATAGGCGGTCACGGAGTGCCGGTCGACAAGAAGAACCTTGTCGCCGGCAATCATACGCCGACACGGCATCACCGGTCCGGCCTGCCACGTGTCGCGTCCGGTCCGGGCGTCGAGGCACCTCAGCACGGCTTTCGTCTTGTCGCTGTAGACGTCCATGACCAGCAGCCGTTCGCCGTCGGCGACGATCGGTGCGTCGATGATGCCGCCCTCCCAGTTGGCGACCGCCACACCGAAGCGGCTGGCGGGCCTTGCGGCCGCAGGCATGCGTCTCGTCCAGGCCACGTCCGAGGTGGCCAGGTCGATGGCCACCAGCGTGCCGACAGCGCTTTCGACGTAGACCCGTTGACCGTCGGTCGTGGGGACCATGCGGTCGGCCGTGGTTCCCGCCGCGCCGCAGAGGGCCACGGCCCCGCTGCCGAGAAACCGTTGCCAGAGCAGGCGGCCGTCGCGCAGGTCGAAGCACATCAGGTAACTGTCGACGAGTTTGTTTTCGTACTGCCGTCGCACGGCTCCGACGAACAACCGGCCCCCGTAAATCAAGGGCGATCCGACGGGCTCCAGGCCCATGCGGTCCGAGGTCTCGCGGGCGGCCGGAGCGAGACGACTTGCCTCAGTTCCCGAGTTCGGGAGCGTGCCGTCCCAGGTCCAGAGTTGCCGACCGTCGGCCTCCGACAGCACCAGCAGCATCTGCTGCCGAACAGGCATTCTCGGCCGCGCGCCGAGCAGGATCACGCGCCGGTCCTGATCTTCGTCCCTCGTCACGCCCGAGCTGACGACGGCAACCGCCTCGTCGCCGGCCGACGGCCACGAGGTCTGCGTGCGGACGTGCTCGTCCAGCGAGTTGACCTGCCACAGCCTGTCGCCGCCGAAGCGATCGTAGGCCGTCAGGGTTCCGTCGCCGGCCACGATCAGCGTGCGGGGCGTCACCAGGACGGGCTGTTCGGCCAGCCAGGAACCGGCGACGGGCTGTCGCACGGCGAGGAGTTGCTTGCGGGTGGGAGCGGCGCCATCCTGCCACGCGGACTCGCCGACAGCCGGATGGTCGCCGACGGTCATCAAACCGTGCAACTCGACGGTGGCCGACGAGGCACCCTCGCGAGTGACCTGGCCGCCGACATTTTCCCAACGGTCCTGCTGCTCGGACACGCGATCGAGGGCTTCGCCGAGCATTGCAGCCGGTTCCACGGCGTCGCCGAGAAAGCGGATGCCGGCCTTGACGCCTCCCTGGCGGACCTGGTCCAGGGCGGCGGCGCAGATCGCGCGGTCTCCGAGTTCCGCACCGGCCAGGCCCATCAACAGGAGCGTTCTGGTTCGCTGCTGGGCGGAGAGGTCCGTGTCGGCCAAGGCCATCTGGGCCAGCTCGACCGTGCGGCGAAAGCGGCCCTGTTCAAAGGCCTGGGCGGTCAGTCGCTCGGCGGCGCGACGCGACGCGTCCGTGCCTGGAAACCAGCGGAGGAGATCGATCCAGGCCTGCTCGGTGCCCTGGCGGCCAGCGCGGTCGAGGGCCTCCTGCGCCTGGCTCTGCACGGTATTGGCCCACAGTTGCCGCGTGGCCTCCGGCAGCGACAGGAACATCTCGCGCAGGGCCACGAGGACGCCGCGACCGTCCTGCGGCAGAACGACCTCGGGCCCGACGTCGCGCAACTGTTCAAGCAGGCGAAGGGCGGCTTCGTAGTTGCCTTCGGTCAGGTGCCGCCGCATGTCGGCCAGGAGTATCTCGGCCCGCTCGGAGACCTCAATGCGGGGGCTCGACAGGTCAACCTCTTCGTCGGCAGGGAGCCCCTGCCCCAGGGCCTCGGTGGCAAGCGGCCCGGTGAGGGCCTGCGTGAGGATTATCGCGGCGGCGCAAAGAATCGCGCGCACTCCCGGAAAGGCACGGAAGCGCCGCGCAACGTGCTTTGGCGTTGTGGTGCGTCGGCCTTGAGGCATCCCACTGTCATCCTTGTTCGGCATCCGGCTCAGCGGCCGGCGCCGAGCGTCTGCGAGGTCGCGGCTGTCTCTTCGAAGTCGCCCTCAGCGCGAAGGTAGGCGGCCCGGTCCAACTGCCTGAGGACGCCGACCATCGTCTCGACGTCGCTCATGATTTCCTGTTTTAGGACCTCGTTCGGCGTCTCGACGACCACCTGCTGATACAGGCCAAGGGCCGGATAGACGGCCGGCTTGTCCTTGGTGGGCGGCCCGACGACGATCCGCAGTGTCAGCCGCCGCGGCGCATTGGCCGCTCCTCCAGTATCATATACGAGCGTCCGCTGGTCGTCGGCATTGAGAGTTACCATGGTGGGCACTTTCCAGCCGAGTTCGCTGCGTCCGTAGCCGGCCAGTTCCGGGAAGACCTCGGCCACGCGTTCAATATGGGCATCGACGTCACTGATGAGCCAGGCGGCGGCGCGGGAGGCCACGAAACGAACCGCGTCGGCGCTCAGGTTGCGCGGTCCGATCTTGACCAGGCGGTCGAACGTCTCGCGTGCCGCCTTCTGATCGCCCTTGGCCAGATAAGTGCGAAGCATCAGGACCAGGGCATCGTCCACCAGGGGCGATTCGGCGTGGCGTCCGGTCAGGTTGATCAGTTCCAGCAGCGCCGCGTTGCGGGTGCTTTCGTGCCGGGCGAGGCGTTCGCTGTGGCGATAGATGACCAGCGGCGCGTCGTCCTCGCCGCGATTGATCTTCAGGAACCGTATGGCCTCGCGGGCCTTCTCGACGATCACGGCGGCACTGGCGTCGGCGGCATGCTTCAGCGTCAGGGCGTCGTAGGCTTTGAGGGCATCGTCGAACCGCTTCTCATACTCGAAGGTCTCGGCGGCAAGCAGGGCGGCATGGCCGGCCTGCGGAGAGGTCGGGAAATCGGCCAGGAGTTTCTCGTAGAGGGACCGTGCTTTGACCGGATCGTCGAGTTCCCATTGGGTGATGCGCCCCGCCCTGAGCAGCGCCTCCGGTGCGATGCTGCAGGTCGGACTGGTCCCAACGACTTCTAGGTAAAGGTCCCGGGCTTTGCTGGACTGGTCGAGTTGCCAGAGGCAGTCGGCCATGCCCATGGTGGCGCGGCATCGCAGGTCCGCCAGGGCCGCCCGCCCCTGGGTCAGGAGCCGGATCTCTGTGTAGGCCTCCACGCCCTGGCTCGCCATGCCTTCGAGGCGAAGGGTATCGGCGACGGTCATCTGCTGACGAACGCGGCTCTCACGCTCGGCCGGAGAATCGCCGGCTTGTCCCCAAGCCAGGACGGTCAGCAGGCAGACGATCGACGCCGATCGCACCGCCAGAACAAAATGACCGAGTCTCCGTCGCACCGACATGCCTCACATTCCTTCTTGACGTATCTGTTGTCTGATCCCTCGAACCATGTTGAGCAGCCCAGCCTTTTCCACCTGTTCGGCCAAGGCCGCAGCTTGGGCATCATCCTTCAACGCAGCCACCTCGTCGAGCACCGTCCCCAAGTGAAACAGGCCGGCGTGAAGACGCCGGTCCAGGGCCGCATCGGCCAGCCGGCCAAGGCGAAGGGCGATCCGCGCGGAGGCTTCCCATTCGCGGAATCGTTTGGCGGCACCCGGCTCGGTTCGGGCCGAACGGACCAGATCCGCCAGCAGTGTCTCGACCGATTCGAGCACCTCGTCGGGCGTCGCCGTTGCGGGCGGCGTCAGGCGCGGTTGCGTCTGCGTGCCGGTCGTCGTGTCGTGCGGTTGAGGAATCGTGGTGAAGCGATTCGCCGCGATGATCGTCACGGCCAGCACGAGGACCAAGATGCCGACGCGCAGCAGGAAGATGTTGAGGCTGCCGCTGTTTCGCTGCCACCACTTGTGTCTCCGGACTCGGCTGAATTCGCCGGTCCGCGACAGGGCCTGCTGCACGCTGGAGGCGATGTCGCTGCCGGATTGCAGGTCGATGGGCCGCATGCCGCTGCGGAGCTGGTCCTCGATGTCCATCATCTGGGCGACCAGCGACTGGCAGTACGGACACTCGGTGAGGTGGGCCTTGAACCGTTCGCGGTCCTGGCCCTTGAGTTCGCCGTCAAGGTAGGCGCTGACGAGGTTTTCCTGCGGACAGTGCGGCATCGCTCAATGAGCCTGCTAGGATACGTGTATCAATCGCGTTACGGGGTACCCGCTCAGCTTGCGGCGTCGATCGAGCGGGATTGACGGATGTGACACTCGTCGTGCTGCCGCCAGCGTTCAAGGGTTTCCTTGATCAACTGCCTGGCCCGGAACAGGCGGCTTCGCACCGTGCCGACTTCAAGTCCGAGCATTTCGGCCAACTCTTCGTAGCTGAGCTCCTCGTAGATGCGAAGCGTAAGAATGCTCCGCAAATCGGCCGGCAGCATGTCGAGGGCCGCCCGCACCGAGTCGCGGTCCTCTTCCTCGATCAGCTTGGCGACCGGACCGCGCGACGGCTGGGCCGGAAAGGCCTGGGCCATGGCTTCGATCCGCCGTTTCTGGCTGTCGACGTGTCGCCAGTGGCTGATCACGGCATTGACGGACACCTTCTTGAGCCAACTGGCCAGGGCCGCCGCCGTGGTGAAGGCGGGCAACACCTGCCAGAGCCGCATGAAGACGTCCTGCGCCAGATCCTCGCTGAGTTCGACGTCGCGCGTCTGGCGGAAAATCAGCCCGTGGACCAGACGCTCGAACCGCGCCACGAGTTGGCCGAAGGCCTTCTCGTCACCCTCTTGCGCGAGGCTGAGAAGCGTATCGAGGTCCAAGTTGGCTGCTGAACTCTGGTCGGCTGTGTTCAACGCGACGACCGGCACGGCGGCCGCCAACGATCCCACAGCCGAGGTTCTTATGCTCCTGGGCATAATCAGCCAACCTTGTACCTGCACACTTACAGACGCGGCAAAATCGCCAAAGTTCGTATAAAAAGCGAACTTGCGCGCCTTTTCCACCTCGCTCCACCTATAATATACATCGGAAGGCAAGCCCTGAGCGACCATTTTTTGCCGGGCCAACGCCTTTTTTCGCGCCCGAGTGCCCTGAAAGGGCCGCAAACCCCTATGCCTGAGCTTCCCGAGGTCGAAACCGTCGTCCGCCAGCTCGCGCCGCACCTGCTGGGGCGGCAGGTCGCGGGCCTCGCCGTTCACACGCCGCGGATCGTTCGCTGCCAGGCGATTCCCCTTGCCGCCCTGGTCGGGGCCCGCTTTGCAGGCGTGCGGCGCAGGGGCAAGTTCATCCGCTGCGACCTGGTCTTCGACGAGCCACTGAACAGCGGGCTTGGGGCCCCACCGGCCGGCGCCGCCACGCTGCTGGTTCACCTGCGGATGACCGGGCGGCTGATGGTGCTGGACGGTGACCCGCCGCGCGACGGGCACGACCACATCGACCTGCGACTCGACGACGGGCGGCTGCTGCGGTTCCGCGACGTACGGAAGTTCGGCGGCTGGTATGTGCTGCCGCACGATCTGGCCGACGGTTTGCCTCCGCTGTCGCAGTTGGGGCCCGAGCCGCTGGAGATTTCGAAGCGAGAGTTCGCGGACCTCTTGGGCGGCAGCCGCGGAGGGATCAAGGCCTTGCTGCTCGACCAGCACCGCTTGGCGGGTCTCGGCAACATCTATTGCGACGAGTCGCTCTTTGCCGCCAGGATTCATCCCGAGACGCCGTCGTGCGACGTGCCGTCGGCGAGAGTCGATGCCCTGTGGCAGCACATGCGGCGGATTCTGCGGGCGGCTATTCGCCGGCAGGGATCGACGATCTCGGATTTCGTGCGTCCCGACGGACGGCGCGGCGGGTACCAGGACCGATTCAGGGTCTATGGCCGCAGTGGGCAGCCGTGCACGACCTGCGGCCGCACATTGCAGCGTCTGATCGTGGCCGGTCGCGGCACGACGTGTTGCCCGGCGTGCCAGGTGCGGCCGGACAAGAAACGCAGGCGTCGCAAACGCGGCGCTTGATGCAACGGCGCGAATCGGCGATAATACCCCCTGGCCTGCCGTTGCGGCCCGCGTATCTCTGACGTCCCGAGCCGACTATGCCCAGACGCGTACTGTCCCATACGACCCTCGAACGCAAGGTCCGATTGATCTTCGGGCTGATGATCCTGCTGATCATCGTCGCGGTGCTGTTCTTTCCGTGGTACCAGATGGAGTCGCTGGTGCGGGACCAGGACCGCGAGAGCGCCCAGCACATGGCCATGACGGCCTGGCTGAAGATGCCGTCCCACGCCCAGTCGAAGGAAGCCGCCGAGACGTTGCAGAAGTTCGCCGCCCTGGGACCGGCGCCGGTCAAGCCGAAGGCCGACCCGCCGCGAATCATCGTTCCGGACGCGCCGCAGAATCGCCCCGACCTGCAGCCGCGCGACGAGAAGGAGAAGCGGTGGCTGCAGAAGTTCGCCGCCTCGGGGCTGAAGGCGTACGAGGAAGATCGCGAGTATCGCGACGAGGGCTTCTACTATCGCTATGCCGAACCGCTTCGCGCCCGGGCCGCATGCCTGGAGTGCCACCGCTCGTTGGGCCGCGAGAACCTCGAGCCCGGCAACCTTATGGGAGCCATCATCGTCTCGTTCCCGATCGAGGAGACCCGTGAGAAGATCATCATCAACCGCTCGATCCTGATCGGGGCGGCCATCGGTACGGCCATCCTGAGCATGATCGCCTTCTACGCCCTGGTCCGCTGGGTCATCGTCCAGCCGGTGCAGCATCTTCGGGCGGTGGCCGAGCGCGTGGCCGGCGGCGACCTGCATGTGCGAGCCGACATCAGCACGGGCGACGAGTTCGAGAACCTGGCCCGCAGCTTCAACCGCATGCTGCAGGCCCTGGAGTCGTCGCGCGAGCAGTTGCGGCAGGCCAACGTCTCGCTCGATCACAAGCTCGAAGAACTTGCCCGGGCCAACGTCTCGCTCTTCGAGATGAACCAGGTCAAGAGCAAGTTCCTGACGACGATGAGCCACGAACTCAGGACGCCCCTGAACGCCATCATCGGGTTCGCCGACATCCTGGGCGAGAACCGGACCCTGGCCGACGATCCGAAGCTGTCGCGCTACGTCAACAACATCCAGAACTCCGGTCACTTGTTGCTCGACATCATCAACGATCTGCTGGACCTGGCCAAGATCGAGGCCGGCAAGATCGAGATCAAGCTCGGCCGCGTGTCGCCGCTGGACATCAGCGAGACGGCGATGAACATGGTGCGGCCGATGGTCGGCAGCAAGCCTCTGGTCCTCGAACTCGACGTGGCGGCCGAGTGCCCGATCATGACCACCGACGCCAACAAGCTGCAGCAGATTCTCTACAACCTGCTCTCCAACGCCGTCAAGTTCACACAACAGGGCACGGTGCGGCTGACCGTGCGGCCGATCGACGCCGAGACGCTCCTGTTCCAGATCAGCGACACGGGGCCGGGCCTGACGACCGAACAGCAGAAGATCATCTTTGACCGTTTCAGCCAGGTCGACCAGGGGCACACGCGGCAATATGGCGGCACGGGCCTCGGCCTGTCGATCGTCAAGGAACTGGTCGACGTGCTGGGCGGCGACGTGGCCGTGCAGAGCCGGCCCGGCGAGGGGGCGACGTTCAACGTGACGATGCCCGTGGTCACGTCGGCCGAGCCCCTGGGCGAAACGGGCGCCCCGGCCGTGACGCACGTGGAAAGCAAGTCCGAGCCGCGGCACCCGTCCGAGGACAAAGCCCCCGAACCGGTGACGGCCGAAGACACGGTCATAGCCGCGGACGTCGAGACCGACCAACTGGACTCGCAGGACACGGATGTCCGCAACAAGCAAACGCCCGGCCGGGACGGTTCATCCGCCCCGGATTCCCCCGACCAGCAGTAATTAATCTTCGAGCTTGAGTTGCAGGATGATGTCTTCCGCCACCTGCTCCTGGGTCTTGTCGTCGCAGTGAACGGTCAGGTCGGCCCATTGGCGGTAGAGGGGTTCGCGGATGCGGTAGACGTCGCGAAGCGTCTGCCCCGGCTGCATGACCAGGCCGCGCGTGTAGAGGTCGGCCACGCGCCGTTCGATGTGGGCGAAATCGAGGTCGAGGTGAACCGCGACGCCCGAGGCCTTCAGGTGTCGCATGGCCGCCTCACTGTAGACCACACTGCCGCCTGTGGCGATGACGTGGCCGCGAAGGTCCATGGCCAGGATGTGTCGCTCCTCGGTCCGCGCGAAGGCGGCCAGGCCTTCGGTGTTGATGATCTCCTGAAGCGTGCGGCCCTCGGCCGACTGGATCATCACGTCGGTGTCGACAAACGGCCGCGCCGTGGCCTTGGCCAGCAGAACGCCAACCGTGCTCTTGCCGACTCCGGCCATGCCGATCAGCACGATGTTCTTCTCTGTCATTTTCACAGCAGGCTCACCACCATGCTCTTCAGACGGCTTGAGAGCCACCCCGCGCTCCCAACGGAGGGCGGCCGGGCTACAACAGGCACGGCGTCAGGCCGAAGTCGCGATGACGTGTTCGCAGAACTCCTGCGCGGTCATCCACTCGACGCGGTCGCCGAGATGCTCCTCGACGCGCGAGACCACCAGTTGCAGCGACTGGAAGCCTTTCTCCGTTCCGTTCGAGAAGAGCGTCTGCGAGTGGCCGTGGAAGACCAGGGCGCTGTCGGTGGCCAGCAGATCGATGAACCGTCCGCTGCGACCGTCGGCCGTGATGAAGTAGTCGGCCATTTCCTCGACGTCCCCTTCGCCGTAGAGCGATTGCCAGAACGGCTCGTCGGGCCGCACGGCGCTGACCATGCTGACCACGTACTCGTCGGCCGCCAGATTGGCCAGCCGCAACGAGGACGCGACGGCCGGCGACTCGCCGTCGGCGTGCAGGAAGTAGAACGTCCGCGTGATGCCGTTGACCTTCTTTTCGGCCGCCAGCACGGCCCGGGCGTACATGTCCTCATCGCCGCGGAAGTTGCACGGCTGCGTGATGCCCGAAGCCTCGATGCCGACGCGTTTGAGCACGTCCAGGGCTGCAGCCATGTAGGCGGTCAAGGTGGCCTCGTCCTGGTGCGACATCCACTCGTGCTCGGTCTCGGGCAGAAGCTTGCCGCGGACCAAGTCCCAGGCCATGGTGTGCGTCAGAATCTCGGGCGTGATGGTGAACTGTTTCGTGTACTCCTCGCGGACCATGCCGACGAGTTCCGAAAGCTCGTCGGCCGTGTAACCCTCAACCTTCTTGTCGATGAAACCCAGCCCGGCCGGACACGGCAACAGGGTGAACTTGCCGCGCACGCCGCCGGCTCGGGCCCAGTCGATGAACTTTCGCCAGAAAGCGTTCGGGATGATCTTGGACGGTTCCTGCCGGCGCCAGTCGGCGACGAACTTGCCGAACGAGCCGCGCGGCTCCGTGGCGATGCCCATCTCCTCGGGCTGGCGGCGAAGCCAATAGGTCGTGCTGACCGGCGGATCGTCAACGATGAACGAAATCGGAATGCGTTTGCCTTCCATGGTCACTCTCCCCGTTTGCGGTACTTGCCGTCTTGGCGACGCTGTTCGGCCTGAGGACTGATGCGGCTGCCATCAACAGTGCGGAATCCCTTTCGCGAGAGGATCAACCGCATGTCGTCCACATGCGGGCACGGCGGGTAGTGGCCGTTGTCGGTCACCACGCAGGAGGCCAGGTGAACGACGATCTCGTCCTTCTCGACGCCTCTCTTGGCCATGACCCTGCGAACGTTCTCGACGAGTCGTGAGATCCGCCGACCGGGACATCCGCCGCAAGTGAACGGCACGTAGTAGACCACCTCGTCGCCGTACTCGGCGAAGCAATCCTTACGTTCGGCGAAGGCCGCCGCGCACTGCGTCCCAGGACACCGCTCGTGGGCCACGGCGCACTGAATGACGGCAACACACTTGGTCGTCTTGGCCATCTGGATTTCCCTCCCGGCCGGTTCCGTCCGCGCGATGATAGAAACCGGCGCGGCGACCGTCGGGCCGCCGCGCCGTAAGCATTCTTGTACAGCCTAAGAGTCCGGTGCGTTGTCAGTTCCCGGACACTTCCTCCATCCACATGCAGTCAATGATGACTTCCTCGGACGTCTTCGGGTCGTTGGCGAAATAGAAGATGTCGCCGTCGACCGGCTCGAACGGTCCGAGTTCGATGACGTGCCAGCCACCGTCGCTCATCGTCTGGGCATCCACCTTGGCGCCGGCGGGCGCCTTGCCGTCCTTCGCCCGCCACACGCCACAGTTCCAGGCGCGCCCTTCGGCGTTCGGCTTCATCTTGCACTTGGCGCGGACGAATAGCTTGTACTTCTTGCCGGCCTCGTAGTGGTCGGGATCGGCCAGCCCGCACGTGGCCGTCCACCCCACGCTTGGCTGCCGCAGTCCCCAGCCGTCGCTGGCTCCCTCGGCCTGGGCATACCATCGCCCGCGGCCGTCAAACTGGCAGCCCTGGATGAGGCGGTAGCCGGCCGGATCCTTGCCGGCCAGTTCGGGCGGCAGCGGCGCGCCCTTCTCGGCCACCTGGTTCGCGTAGGCCTGCAACCACTCGAGCCACGGCTTCAGCACCTCGCCATCGGCCACGGAGCCGATGTTGTATTCCTCGGCTACCTTGGCGAATCCGGCGGCCATCGCCTTGATGTCCAGCTTGCCGACCTTGGCCTCGACGGCCTTCCATGTGGGGCTGGTCGGGCCGCGCTTCGCCAGCACGTACCAGACGGGCATGTGGGCGTGACGGACGCGCCGCTGGAGGTCGGCATTGTCCTTGGCGGCCTCTTCGGCCTCGCGCAGCGCCGCCTCGGCGTCGGCCATGACCTCGGGCTTGATGTACGGGCCGTCGAGCAGACGGTAGATCCGCATGACGAAATCCTGCTCGCGAGCCGGCTTGTGGATCACGTCAATGTACTTCTGGATAGCCGGACTTGCCGCCCCGTAGTAACCGTCGCAGAACTCGCGGACCAGGGCCTTGCCGTCGGCATCGGGATTCCAGAGCCCCTTGGCCAGCACCCACATTCGCAGGCCGACGAACTCCGAGCCGCGAGCCTTGTGCGCCCCCTGCTCGAACACGCCGCGGGCCTTGTTGTCGGCCAGGAACTTGATGTTCGGCACGATCGACTCGAGGTTCGGGAACGGCATCAGGTGATGGCGGTAGTTGGTGACGTAGTCCCAGACGTAGAATCGCGAGGCGATCTTGCTCCAGCCCTCGATGTCCTGACGGAACTCCGTGTTGACCTCATTCTGGGCCGTGGCCAGCGGATGGGCGAAGTCGCACTCGATCGAGCACAGGGTGATGTAGACGTTGTCGCGCGGCTTGATGTTCTTCGGCGGCTTGCGCGACCACTCGTAGGCCGGCGT
>JAFGPY010000436.1 GCA_016935955.1 Planctomycetota bacterium | reverse complement strand
TCTTGCGTTTTGCAGGCGGGCGGGGAAATGTCCTGTTCGTCAGGCTCATCCTCAGCCTGGCCGACCGAAAGGCCGTGAACGGTTACCGCAAGACGAGGAACGCCGAAGCCGCCAAGGGCCGCCAGTGGTGGCTGGCCTCCGGCTGGCAGGAATGAACGAAGAAGCTCTTCGCCCTGGCCGGTGAAGTCGATCGTAAACTCGGCAACTGAGCGGGGGCGAGGGACAACCATGCAACGGCTGCACACCCATGCCTGCGGGGCAGGCACGGCAGTGACGTCAACAACGATTGGCGCGGCGGCGAGATGGTTCAGCGTCACGACGCGTCAGCGCCATAGCACGGGATAGTCTTCCGGCGGATAGATGAACGTGCCCCGCGGACAGTCGTACACCTCGAAGTGTTCGGTCGTCAGGGCCGGAGCCGTCCAGCGTCTGCGGTTGAGGTGCTTGAGGAAGTAGAAGAAGCCGCTCTCCTGACAATTCCGCGGTACAACGACGAACCGAACCACGCGGCCGCCGATCGTGTCTCGCGTGAGCCGCCACGATCCCAGGGCCGTATCGGGCGCGTCCAGTGCGTCGACCGTCTCGCGGTCGCTGAGCCAATGGACGACGGCGCCCTCGGGCGTCAGAATCACCTCGTCGTCGGCCAGCGTCTGCCGCCCCAGGAAATCGGTGACCGGCTGCCAGCGGGCCAGGGCGCCGTGCTCGGTGATTTCGGCGAAACGGGGATGGTGCGCCTTGTAGAGTCCCTCGCGGATGGTCTTGGGCAGATTGGCGGCCAGGAAAACCGCGATGATGATGCTGGCATAGACCGGAGCATTGTGTTCGCGCCGCCAGACGGAGAGCACGACCGCAGCCAAGGCCTGGGCACCGTCGACGAACAGGTAGACCATCAGCGGCATAGCCAGTTCGAGATAGCGGGCTGCGGGCTCGCCCCAAAGAACGACAAGCATGACGACGTAGACAATGACGGGCAGCACGATGAGAGCCCGCCCCTGCCGCAGCAACCGCACAGCCCCGTAGGCCATGAGCAGTATGATCGGTGTACTGTAGATCGGCGGCAAGGTCTGGCCGGTCAGGAGGCGGAAGCAGTTGCTCGGCAGACTGTTCAGGGCGTAGCCGTAAAACTGGGCCCAGTGGACGTGCTCGGTGAGGCGTCCGAGGATGGCCTGACCGTAGCCTCCGGCGGCCGATGCGTGGCGACCGAGGACCAGGGCCGCCAACCCCATGGCGACCAGCGGGAGCATGACGGCGGCCGCACCGACCCATTTCTTCCATTGCGGCAAGCGGCAGCGCTCGATCAGCAGCCCGAGGGCCAGGGCGGCGACCATCACCGCACCGACCATTCTCGTACCGATGAGTCCCAGAAGCATGACGACGGCAACCGGCAGATAGCGCCACGGTCCACGTGTGAACTTCTGCAGGCACCACAGGGCCGCCATCATGAAGAACAGGGCCGGCACGTCGCTTTCGACGCTCAAGCTGCGAACATAGAGGGCCACGCTGAGACTGGTCAGCAGGAAAACATTCAGGGCCAGGCGCCGCGAGCGGTCGAACCGAACGATGCGATAGACCAGGACGGCCGACAGAAAGCCCATGGCCGAGATCATCAGGTTGACCGGCCAGAGCACCTCGCCGAAGAGCTTAAAGCAGATGGCAATCATGATCGGCAGGCCGGGCGAACCGCCGGGCAGTCCCTGGCCGCCATGGACGACAAACCCTTCGCCGCGGGCCAAGCTGCGGCCAAGCGACAGGTAGAGCGCCGAATCGGTGCCGAACCGCCATTGGTTATTGACCGCGAATGCGTAGAGAATACCGACGATGACAGTCACGACGAGCACTTGGCGGCGCGTCGGTTGCCAGACGTTGGGATGCGGCGGCACGTGAATCTCCATCTCCTGCTCTGACATGCCGCACATGATACGAACCCGCCGGAAAAGCGGCAAGCAAAAGCCGCATCCGTCACCACGGCGCGGGCACGGGTGTGCGATCAATCGGCCAACCCCTTGCGTCGCGGCCGGCAGCGATTACCATAGGAATGTTCACAGGTGGGACAGTCCGCATGAATGCAGATCGGCAACCCGACGACTTGCCCTTGCCTCCTGACGCTGGGCCGCGACCGCACCGGCCGCTGGTGGCGCCGGCCGTGGCCATGGGCCTCGGCATTCTCGTGGGCCACACTGTGGGCGGACCGTCCTGGACGTACCTGGTTGCGGCCCTCGCGGCGTTGCTTGGGCTGATCGTGTTTCAGCACCGCCGGAGCCTCCGGCCGCGGGCGTTTGTCGTTGCGACGATGATCTTCTGGGTCTGCCTGGGCGCCGGGTGGCTGCGCACTCGCACGCAGGTCGGGCCGCGCGACGTCAGCCGCATCGCCCTGCCGGACGGTCGTCTGGTCACGGTCGAAGGCGTGCTGCTGGAGAGTCCGCGGCCGTCGCGGCACCCCGACAACCCTCTGCTGCTCCAGGGCCAGGACGTCTCCACTTACACGGGCCTGATCCTGCGGGCCACGGCCGTCACGGTGGACGGCCGCCGCGAAACGGTTGACGGCCTGCTGCGTGCTATCGTCACACAACCTCTGCCCGACGATATCGAGACCCGGCCGCGAACCGGCGACCGGATGACCCTCATCGGCCTGCTGCGGCCACTGTCCGAGCCCCTCAATCCCGGACAGGTCGACGTCCGTGAGGTCTACGCCTCGCGCGGCATCCACGCCCGGCTGAGCACGAAGTTCTGGGAGGCCGTGACCTGCCGCCGCGCGCCGCCCTGGGACCCCTACGGGTGGATGGGATGGCTTCGGGCCCGGCTCCGCCGCGCCATGCCCGACGAAGAGGGAGCGGCCGCCCGCATCATCCCCGCCCTGCTCATCGGCGACCGCACGGGGATGACCGACGCCGACGAACAGGCCTTCATCCGCGCCGGCGTCCTGCACTATCTGGCCGTCAGCGGATTGCACGTGGCCCTGCTGTCGGGACTGCTGCTGGGGCTGATGCGACTGGCGATGGCCGGTCCGCGGACCCGGGCGATTGTACTGATCGTCTTCATCATCGTCTACGCACTGGCTACGGAGATGCGGCCGAGTGTCGTCCGCGCTGGCGTCTTCTTCCTGCTGTTGTGCTGCTCGTGGCTCCTGGGACGACGACGCGACCTGCTCAACACGCTTGCGGCCGCGGCCATGGTCGTCCTGCTGCTAAACCCGGCCGACCTGTTGCAGAGCGGCTTCCAACTGTCGTTCCTCGTGGCCTTCGCCCTGATCGTGGTCTACCCGCGTGTCTACGCGCGGCTGTTCCCGGTGGCCGACTGGGAGCGGCTGAAGGAACGAACGAGATTCGGCCGCGGGCTCTGGCAACTCAAGCGACGCCTGATGCAGATGGTCTCGGTCGGCTTGACGGCCTGGGCCTTTGCCACGCCGATTGCCGCAAGCCACTACCACGTCGTGGCTCCTGTCGGCGTGCTGGGAACGATCGTCGTCCTGCCGATGGTCTTCGTGCTGCTGCTCGCCAGCGCCGTGACGGCGGCAATAGGGTTCGCCGCGGGAACATCGATCGGAGCCGTCAATTCTGTTCTCGAAGCAATCAGCCAATGGCTCGGCCAGACCATCGACCTGCTGGCGCGCATGCCGTACGGACACTTCTATGTCCGCGATTTCGGCTGGCCCTGGGCTCTGATGGCCCTAGCCATCGTCCTGACGTGGTCGCAGCGGCAGCGATGGCGGATCGCACGTTGGCAACTCGCGGCCGCATCGGTCGTCCTCGTCGCCGTCTACATCTGCGTCGGCATCCCGCGCGGCCCGCGGCACGAAATCCGCATCACCGTCCTGGCCGTGGGCAGTGGCAACACGGTACTCGTCCAGGCGCCGGGCTCGTATAACCTGCTGGTCGATTGCGGCAGCAGCCTGCTGGCCGAGCGCACTGGCGAGACGGTCACCGTCCCCGCACTGTGGAAGCTGGGCGTCGGCCGATTGGATGGCGTCGTGCTGACCCACGCCGACGCCGACCACATCAAGGACCTGCCGGTGGTTCTGGACCGCATCGGCTGCCGCCGCGTTTTTCTCAGCCGCAGGTTCCTCACCGACGAGAAAGGTTACGACGACCGAGCGATGAACTACCTGGAGGAGTCGGGACGACAGATCGTCTACGTCCAGGCCGGCGACACCTTGCCCGCGCCGCCGGGCGTCACGATCACGGTCCTCAATCCGCCGTCCTCGCTGCCCCCTGCGGCCGAGACAAACGCGACCAGTGTGGTGCTCAAGGTCGACTACAAAGGCCGCAGCATGATCCTGACCGGCGATGCTACGCCCGATCGCCTGGCGGCCATGGCTCGCGAGCAGAGCATTCGCTGCGATGCGCTACTGTTGCCGCATCATGGCGAGCAGAGTGATGAGATTCTCGAGTTCCTGAAGTCGAGCAGTGCGGATGTGGCTATCATGAGCGTGGCGCGGTTCCGCGACACTAACCGTCGCGGCGAATTCGCGTGGCCCGACGAGACGGCCCTGTACAAGACCTATTGCGACGGCGCGGTGAGCATCTTCATGGGCGACACCGGCGTCCGAGCCGAACGTTCTGTCATGAATTCGCCCTAGGTTCTGGAGCGTCTCCCTGCTCGGCACGCTTCTGCGAGCAGAAGCATGGCCCCCGGCAGGAACCGCGATTGTGTAGTCTCATCCGGCTCCGTCCTCGGAGCCTTCCGAGATCCACTCAGGATGTGGCCATCACGAGTATCACCAGACCATATACTACCAAGAACGCGACGTGGACCAGCACGAGTCCGATCAGAGAGACAACCGCCCCTATTCGCCCGAAACCAGCAAATATGGCTCTCAATGGTCGCCATCTCTCACCACGCGGCAACGTGCAATCCCAGATGCGTATTGAAGCCCAAACCCAGCCGGCAAACAGCCACGAGAACCCGACCACAATCAGGCCTCCGAGCACGTCTTGAGGCCCGGAACCCAACACCGACGCATCAGTGGCGATCTCCTGACGAAGAGCCGCTATGACTGCGCACTCTGACAGCATCAGCGCCATCAGCACCAGGCACACCATCTGGACTCGCGATCTGGCCACCGAACGCACATCCGCCTCACTCAATTCCATGCGCAGTGTCCTCAGTATTCACGAAGAATGTAGGGTGGCTGCTCGCAGCCATGCGGAGGCGGAGAGCAGGACGGCTGCTAACATTAACGCGGAAGCTGGCGAGATTCTTCCGGCAGCACCTCATTCATGCTGCCGGTGCGATAACCCTGAAGGTCCAGGGCCACGTAAGCGTAGCCATGGGCTTTGAAGCGTTCGACGATGTGGTCGCGCATCGCCGGCGCAGCGATTTCGGCGATGCGGTCCGGCGGCACTTCGATGCGGGCCACGTCACCGTGGTGGCGCACGCGACAACCTGTGAACCCGAGGCCGATCAACTCCTCCTCGCAGGCCCCGACGCGAGCGACCACGTCGCGTGAAATCTCCGTGCCGTACGGAAAGCGGCTGGCCAGGCAGGCGTACGACGGTTTGTCCCACGTCGGCAGTCCCATGACCCGCGACAGGTCGCGAATCTCCTGCTTCGTCAGACCCGCTTCCTCCAGGGGGCTCCGCACACCCAGTTCTCGCGTGGCCCTGCGCCCAGGACGGTAGTCACCCACGTCGTCGGTGTTCGCCCCGTCGCACAGCACGTACCGGCCGCGCGCCGCCACGGCCTCACCCATCAGCGTGAACAGTTCCTTCTTGCAGTGGTAGCAGCGATCGGGCGGATTAGTGCGAAAGGCCGGCAGATCCAGTTCGCGCGTCTCGATGACCACGCGATCCAGACCCAGCCGCTCGGCCAGATCCTGGCTCTCGGCTCGCTCACGCGGACCGTAGGTCTCGCTCAGCGCCGTCACCAGCAACACATTCTCGGCGCTCAGCGCGTCGCGAGCCGCAGCGGCAAGAAACGTCGAGTCCACCCCGCCCGAGAAGGCCACGGCCACGCGTCCCATGGCCCGTAACGCCTCGACGAGGCACTGGTATTTCGGATGCTCGGTCATCTTTTGCTCAGTCATCTCGCTTCGCCTTGCGGCCAAGGCCGCCACATTGGCCCTCGACGGCCACCAACAGAAACCGCGAACGCTCTTCGCTCAGCGGCTCAACGCTCAACTCCTCACGCGCTGCCTCGTCGCCGCGTCTGACGGTCACAACGTGCTCCCGCCCCGGTGCGGCCTTGGCATAACGCAGCACAAGCTGGGCCGTCTCGCGAACAGCCTCCGGTGACGCTTCGCCGCGAATCGCCCCCACTGGACCAGTCATGTCGCGAGCCTCGATCCGCAAATCGTCCGGCCCAAGCATCCGCCCCATCGCCTCGCAGTCGGCGGCATTGCGACCCAGGATAGCCTTGCTGCGCTCGTTGAGCCGGAAATGCCGACCGATCTTCAGCAACTGAACCTCTGCGACGCTCGGCTCGCCGAACCGAAACAGATCACGCAGGCGAATCTCAAATCCTTCGTCCGTCAGTAGGCATCCGCCAGCGGGCGTTTCGTAGCGGTCGATGCCCAGCTCGGCGGCAAGAGCAATCTGCCGTTTGCGGCCGCGGCCCTGAATGTCGAGCAGGTCCTCGCGGCGAATCCACCCCTCCTGCTCGGCACGAGTCGCAGGCATCAATCCGCCGCACAGCGGTCGCACCACCAGCCCCTCCATGCCCGACTCGCGGTCGATCCGGTCCATGATCTGCCGCCGTTGCGACATCGGCCGCTGGCCGATGACTTCGCCGGTGAAGATGAAGCGGGCCCCCTCCTCGGCCATGCGGGCACGCGTCATGCGGAACATCAGGATGCGGCAATCGATGCACGGATTGACGTGGGCGCCGTAGCCGTGCTCGGGATGCATTACCACCTGGAGCAACTCGCGCGAGTTGTCGATCACCTTGATCGGCACGCCCAGGCGGTCGGCCGTCTGCAGGGCCAGCGGTTTGCCCTCGCCGGGAGCCACCGCCGAATGGAACCCGTTGGCGAAATGGTAGATGACAATGTCATAGCCCAGCCGATGCATCCAGGTCAGAGCCAGGGCACTGTCGAGCCCGCCCGACAGAAGGCCGATCGTACGAATGTCCTTACGCTCCATGAACTCCCCTAGCCTTTTGGCCTCGATCGCGTACAATGGGACAGCCCTTCAGTGTACGGGCGATGCCACGGGAAATCAACTGCCACAGGAACCACCGACGTTGAAGACCCCCGAACAGATTCGCGAAGAACTGGGGTCGCACCTGACGGGCAACTGCCTGACGAGCCTCCCCGTGCGGGTGGCCTACTCGACGGCAGCCTGCATCTACAAGATTCGTCCGCTGGCCGTCATTCTGCCGAAATCGGCCGCCGACGTGGCCGCGACGGTCCGCTACGGACGCCAGTGCGGCCTGCCGGTCATACCACGCGGCGCCGGCACGGGACTGACCGGCCAAGTGCTCGGCGAAGGCCTGATCCTCGATTTCACCCGCTACATGAACCAGATTGAGGAGGTCCGCTCCGAAGCGAACCTGCTTCGCGTGCGGCCAGGGGCGATCCTGGGCCGCGTGAACGAGCAACTGCGATCGCTCGGCAAGCGCGTGCCGCAGGACCCGGCCAGCGAAGCCATGTGCTCCATCGGCGGCAACGTGGCCAACAACGCCGGGGGTCTGCGAGCCTTCAAAGTCGGATCGACCAAGCACCACGTTCGCGGCCTGGAGGTCGTGCTGAGCGACGGGACTGTCGGCTGGCTGCGTCCGGTGGCCGACGGCAGCCCCGAACTGGCCGCCATGACCAATGACTCAGGCACACTCGGCCGCACGGTCCGCGAAACGCTCCAGGTGCTGCGCGACAACGAGCCGCTGATCGCCGAGAAGCGGCCGCTGATGGACAAGAGCACCGCCGGGTACGATCTGTTTTCGGTATTTCACGACGGGCTCGTGGACCTGACGCGCCTGATCGTCGGCAGCGAAGGCAGCCTGGCGGTGGTCACTGACGTTGAGATCGCCCTGAGCGACCTGCCCCCTCCGCCCGCCACGGCAGCCGTCTACTTCGAGACTATGGAACAGGCCGGCGCCGCCGTACAGGAGATTCTGGCGTTCGATCCGATTGCCGTCGAGTTCATGGAGAAGCACTTCCTCGGCATCCTCCGTCGCGAGAGGGTGCTCGACGCAACGTATCTGCCCGACGGCATCGAGGCCGTGCTGCTGGTGGAGTTCACGCGGCCGACCATGGACGAGAATCGCTGCGTGTTGCGCAAGATGGTCGCCCGGTTGACCGACGAACTGAAACTGGCCGTCACGTGGCGCGAGGCCTACGACCCGGCCGAGCAGGCCCTGCTGTGGAAACTGCGGAAGGCGGCGCTGCCGATTCTGAACAAGTTGCCCCCACCGCGCCGCATCATTCCATTCATCGAAGACAGCGTCGTCCCGCCCGAACGATTGGCCGAGTACATCCACGGCCTGGGCGACATCTTCCGCCGCCACGGCGTCGAGGCTGCCATGTACGGCCACGCTGGCGACGCCAACCTGCACGTGCGGCCAATCCTCGACCTGCACACGCGAGACGACGTCGAGAAGATGCGCCGCATGGCCGACGAGGTAACCGACCTCGTGCTCCGCATGAGCGGCACCCTCAGCGGCGAGCACGGCGACGGCCGCGTCCGAAGCGCGTACCTGCGGCGGCAGTTCGGACCGCTCTACGACGTCATGCGACAGATCAAGCGTATCTGGGACCCCGACGGCATCCTCGCGCCGGAGAACATCGTCACCGATCGCGCCGAACTGGACACCGAGCACCTGAAATACGAATCGCCGCGCCGCATCGCGACGACCGGCACACGCTTCGACGACGCCGCGCTGCGGGAGGCCATCGAACGCTGCCATGGCTGCGGGACGTGCCTGGCCCACTGCCCGAGCTACAAGACCACGGGCGACCTGTGGGCCGGGCCGCGAGCCAAGACCAACCTGCTCAAGGCCGCCATGAGCGGCGAACTGGACTTCGCGCAGATTGGTCTGGGCGACGAACTCCGGGCTGCGGCCGACCTGTGCTACAACTGCAAGACCTGCCTGGTCGAGTGCCCGAGCGGCGTCGACACGCCGGCCCTGATGCTCGCCGAGAAGACCTTCCGCGTCGAGCGCAAAGGCCCGACATTGGCCGACCGCATGTTCGCCCAGGCACACCTGGCCGGTCGCCTCGGCAGTCTGACCGCGCCGCTGAGCAATCGCATCGCCGGATGGTCAATCGTGCGACGACTGAACCGCCGTCTTGCAGGCGTGGCCGACCGGCCGATACCGCCGTTCGACAGGCCAAGCCTCGACAAGTATCCCCTGCCCTCGCTGCCGAATCCGCAGCACAAGGTCGCCCTGTTCGCCGGGTGCTTCGGCCTGTTCAACGATCCGGCGGGAGGTCGGGCACTGGTCGACGTGTTGGCCGCACTGGGCTGCGAGGTCGTCCTGCCCGACCAGCGATGCTGCGGTTTGCCAGCGTACACCTCGGGTATGCGCGAGGCCGCAATGAAAGACATGAAGTTCAACGCCGCGGTTCTCGCGCCGCTCGTGGCGGCCGGGTACGATATCGTCAGCGGATGCCCCAGTTGCGTCCTGTCGCTGAAGGAAGATTATCCACAAGCCCTCGGCGACGACGCGGCCCGAACGATTGCCGCCAATGTACACGACTCTAATGCTTACGTCGCGCGGCTGTTGGGCGAACGCGATGACCTGCCGCGCAGTGAACACTCGTTCGCCGACATGCGGCTGGCCTACCATGCTCCGTGCCACCTGCGGGCCTTGGGCCAGGGATTGGTTCCGCAACAGATGCTCGCCCGCGCCGGCGAAGTGCGATTCGCTCTGGCCAACACGACCTGTTGCGGGATGGGCGGCACGTTCGGCATGAAGGATCGCAACCACGCGATCAGCATGAAGATTGCCGAGGAATTGTTCGCCCGGCTGAAAGCCGAACGCATCGAGGCCGTCGTTACGCCGTGCGGCATGTGCAAGACGCAGATCGAAACCGGCACGGGCCTGAAGGTCTACCACCCGATGCAGGTGCTGGTGGCGATCATGCGATAACCAGCGTGTTCGTCCAGGCCCGGTGGCCCTGGGCGTCCTCGATCTCAATGTAGGCGTATTCCCACCCCTCGGGAATCTCGAACGTGGCTTCGGTCACCAGTTGGGCGGAATTGAACGATCCAACGCGTTTGCCGTCCCAGCCGCGACCCGCCAGCCGCACGAATTGCACCGGCGAGGTCCGCACCGTCACGGCGTTGCCGTTCAGACTGATCGATTCGAACTGCGGCCCAGTGGTTGAGTAGAAATTGCCGGCCCGTATCGCCGTCACGATCGCCTCGGCCGATTTCTCCGTGACGTTGACCATGATCCAGCCGCCGTTCCAGCCGGGATGGTCCTCGCGGATGTGGGCGTCATCGACAGCCAGCCCCACGGTGTTCGGCCGCACCTCCAGAACCTTGTTCCAATGGTGCGTGCTGTCACTCTTGCCGTTCAGCCAGCGGCAGACGTGATTGTAGATCTCCACGGCGTCGAACCCGTGCCGCAGGGCGTCCTCGCAGGTGTTGCCCATCCAGTGCGGGTGAGCCAGAATGATGAAGCCGCCCTGGCTTCGTGCGGCCTCCATGGCGGCCTCCAGGCCCATGGCTCTGTCGATCCCCGTGAAACGTCCGATGCAGACCACGTGGTATCGCGAGCCGCAATCGTCCGGTCCGTCCAGTTCGACGCCGTCGAGCCAGAGCAGCGGATAGTCCTGCCCCTCGGCCGCAGCGTCCGAGGCCACCCAATGGTCGGCCCGGACCAGGAAGTCGTACCCGGCCGCAGCGTACATCGCCGCCAGTTCGACCGGCGTCTTGCCACCATCGGAGTTCGTGCTGTGGATGTGCGTGTTGCCCTTCAGCCACTGCCCGCTGCAATCGTAACGAGGAACTGTCATCGTCGCTTCCTTGCCTTGTCAAGAACATGGGCGGGGCTTGCCCCCGCCCGAGTGTCGCTCATTGAGGGTGGCTTGCGAGCCGCCCCTACAACCAACAGCGTTTGCGACCACCATGCCGCAGCACCGACCAAGGCTACTCGTCGGCCGGCTCGCCGAGCATGGCCTTGAGCTTGCCGAACTTGTCGTCGAGGACCTCCTGCGAACGGGCCTCGACAATCAGCCGCAGCAGCGGCTCTGTGTTCGACTTGCGGCAATTGAACCACCAGTCGCCGTACTCGACCGTTACGCCGTCTAGGAAATCGACCTTGCCGTCGGAGAACTTGCGGGCAAGTTGCTTGATCATCTCGTCCTTGTCCTCGACATGGAAGTTGACCTCGCCGGTCGTGGCGTACTTGCGAAGCGGTTCCAGGATTTCGCTCAGCGGCGAGTCGTCCTGGCTGACCACCGAGAGAACCTTCATCAGCGTGACCACGCCGCTGTCGCAGTAGAAGTTGTCGCGGTAGTAGAAGTGTCCCGACAGTTCGCCGCCAAACGGGGCATTGTGCTTGCGAAGCGTGGCCTTCATGAACGAGTGACCGACGCGTTCGCGCCGCGGCACGCCGCCGTACCGCTCGATCTCCTCGCGAACGACCCACGAGCTGCGCAGGTCGTAGATGATGCTCGCCCCGCGCTCGTTCTTGAGAAACTCGCGGGCCAACAGGGCCGTCAGCGTGTCGCCGCCCACGCGGTCGCCGTTCTCGTCGAGTATGACGCAACGGTCAGCGTCGCCGTCGAAACTGACGCCCAGGCGGGCCTGCGTCTCAATGACCTTTTGCTTCAGGTCGGCGACGTTCTCGTCACGGAGCGGATTGGGTTCGTGCACAAAGCGGCCGCTGCGCTCGAAGTAGAGCGGCACGACCTCGATCGCCAGGTCGCGAAGAATCGACGGCGTCCACTTCGACCCCATGCCGTTAGAGGCGTCCATGACGATCTTCATCGGCTTGATGTTCTTGGCGAAACGGCGTACGTGCTGGATGTAGCCGCTGGACAGGTCGAACTGGCGGAGCTTGCCCTTCAGGGGGCCGCCGGCCTGCTCGATGCCCTGGGCGATACGCTGGATGTCCTTCAGGCCGGTCGATTCGCCGACCGGTTTGACTCCTGCGGCCGTGATCTTGAACCCGTTGTAGTCGCCGGGATTGTGGCTGGCGGTAATCATGATGCCGCCGGCAGCTTGAAGGCTTCCGACAGCGTAATAGATGGCCGGCGTTTCGATCTCGCCGACGCTGACGCAATCGGCGCCGGTCGCCAGGATGCCCTCGCTGCAGGCCTTCATCAGGGCCTCGCCGCTGGAGCGCATGTCGTGGCCGACGACGATCGCCTTGGCGTTCTCGCCCTTGAGGTTGCGGGCGTCCTCGGTCGAAAGCAGGTGCTGGGCCGTGGCGTAGCCGATGCGCCAGGCGACGTCCTCGTTGATCTGCCCGGGAACTTTGCCTCGTACGTCGTAGGCCTTGAAGATGCCGTCCACGATAGGTGCTCCATTGCCGACCTTCGGCGGTTTGGGTTGGATTTCGTCGTCATTGAACGCGCAGCCCTTGCACTTGGGATAGTGCCGGACTCGCCGCCCTTCGCAGACGGCGTCGCTGATGGTGTACTTCTCGCCGGGACAATGGCGTTCGGTCTGGCTCATGGGTCGATTCCTCAATCCTCGCAGGCAGTCACAATGGGCACCGCGCGGCATCCTACCGCACGTCGAACTTCGGGCAGTGGGAGCAGAACTTCCGCGGGTTGTCCCAGACCATGGTCTGGATGGCCGACTGGGCCATGCCGCGGCT
>JAFGPY010000435.1 GCA_016935955.1 Planctomycetota bacterium | reverse complement strand
TCTTGCGTTTTGCAGGCGGGCGGGGAAATGTCCTGTTCGTCAGGCTCATCCTCAGCCTGGCCGACCGAAAGGCCGTGAACGGTTACGCCGAATCTTCTCCAGGGCGATCTGCCGGGAGTCGGTGCCGAGTGAGCGGCGTTTCTCCTTGCCGCCGATGCGATAGACTGCATAGAATTTCTTGCCGCGCTTGATGAGTCCTGCCATGGGTGAAGCCTCCTTCTGCGACCTTCGCTGTCTGTGTAGGTGTCGCTTCGGAGGCCCCTTGTTGCCTGCTACTGTACAGATTGCTGTACACGAGGTCGCAAAAGGGCAAACAAAAAGGGACCTGCGATTGCCGCAAGTCCCTGTGTCACATATGGTAGCGGGGGCCCGTTCTGCTATCAACTCGGCCCCTACATGCAGAAGGATACTCGCATTCTCTTGGGGACGGGACGGCGTCAGCGACGTTCTCTAACGCTATTCCTGCATCTTGTCTTGCGCCCACCAGCGGTATCCATCAACCGACAGGTAGAACTCTTGCCCGGTCAACCGTTCGAGGGCTCGCGTGGCGGCCGTCTCTAGGCCCTCGTCGCATTCGTACCAGGCCCGCCGCAAGCCGTAGGCCACGATTAGTGGTCGCACGGCCCGCCGGTTACCCGACCGGCCGAGGGCCTCGGCGGCAAGCTCGCCGACGGCGTCCGACGGGTCGTCGAGCTTCTCGATGAGCGTGGCGAACGTGTCGTCGCTGTGGATCAGTTGGATCGCCGCCCCGGCCACCGGTCGCGGGTCCTCCGGGCTCGTGCCAGCCGAGGAATAGACTGTCCCCGGCGACGTCAGGACGATGGCCGGCCCCGCGAGGTCGGCCAGTGGGGGTGTCTCCACGGCGGTCCTTGCCAGCGCGGTCAGGGCCTGCGGGTCGCCGATCTGTCCCAAGGCCCAGGCAGCTTGGAGACGTACGCCCGGGTGCGTGTCCCCGAGCGCCGCCATCAGAGTGTCGACGGCCCGCCGGTCGCCGAGTGGCCCCAACGCATTGGCCGAGGCGGCGCGGACGCGGTAGTTCCCGTCGCCCAGCGCGCCGATGAGCGGACGCACCGCTCGGCCGTCAACCATCTCTGCCAGGGCCAGGGCCGCCTCCGTGCGGACCGACCAGTGCGGATCCTTCAGCGCGGCAATCAGGGCCGCGGCCGCGCGGCGGTCGGCCAGGGGTCTCAGGGCCCGGGCGGCATTGGCCCGTACGAACGAGTCCTCGTGCCCGAGCGCCCTGACCAAGTCGTCCACGTCAGCTGGCCCGGCCACGGCGCTCAGTAGCATTGCAGCTTGCCGCCGCACGGCAAGGCTCTTGCTACCCTGGACGGCTAGGAGGTAACGGACCTTGGCTTGCGGGTGGTCGTACAGGGCTACCCAGACGCTGTTGGCCATGCCGGTGCCGAGAGCCCGTAACAAGGGCAGGGCCGCCGCCGGATCGTCGTAGACCGCCAAGGCGCTCAAGGCCCAGTCGCAGTCGTCCCTGGCACACAGCCGCAGGTAGTCGATGGCCCGTGGGTCCGTGAACCTGTATGCCAGCAGCCTGGCAGCAAGATCACGTGCATCCTGATTCCGACCGTTCAACAATTCGACGAGGAACTCGGCTCCCTGCGGGGCTTTCGTCGCTGCCATAGCCCGGACCAGCGTCACCGGAAACACTTCGAGCGGATCCTGGTCCGATGGATCCGGGCTGCCGAACAGCCAACTGTCGCCAGAGGAGGGCCAGTCTACCGAGCGACCGTCCGCCTTGAGGCGCTGCACGGTGTCGGTGAACAGGACACGCATCGGTTCGACGGCCGAGCCCGCGCCGAGACCGCCCAGGGCGTCGGCGGCTGCAGTTCGCACAGGCCACCTCTGGTCCTCGTCGACGAGCAGGGCCAGCAACGCCGGTGCGGCCGACTTCGCGTTCAGCCTCACCAGGGCCGAGGTCACCGCTTCGAACGTCTCGTCGTCTGCTAGCACGTTCGGATCGTTGAGCAGGTCGGCCACCGCCTCAGTGGCCTGTGCTGCCTCGAACAGCGCGAGCACGTTCACTGTCCTGTTGAGCCACTGGGTCAGCGACGCCTTCTCCTGGCTGTCTGCCGCGGCGGCAATCTCTTTTCGCAGCGCGGCCAGAGACGCTACCAGGTCTGGCACCAGTTGATTGTCCTGGAAACGCCAAGAGCCCGCCACGTGGATGGGATAGCTTCCGCCGCCGAAAACGTCCTTCCTGTTCAGGATGCGCTTGAGCAGGACTTCCGTTGCCTTGGGGTCGCCCGATTCACCCAGAGCCATGGCCGCCGTGGATCGCACCTGCACATCTGGATCATTCAGCAGTTTGATGAACGATTCAATTGCCTTCGGGTCGTGCAAGGCCAGAGCGCCGCCGTGGCCGAACGCCGCACTTCCACGTCGCTGTCTGAGAGAGCGGCCAGCAGAGCATCCGTCGCCCGAGGGTCCGGGTAGTATCCGTACTCAAAGCAGGAGGCGGCTGTCCGCCGGATCTCCACGTTCTCGCTCTTGAGGGCCTCGACCAGAATTGGAGTTCCCTGTCCCGCTAGCCAGATGACCGCCCGGGCCGCCGCCTCGGCGGTCTTCGGGTTCTGCATGGCCTCGCGCAGTGGCCCGAGTGCCGCCGCACCAATGCGCTTGATGGCACCCTCGCGATAGCCGTAATTGAAACGCTCGCGCCCGCAGGTAAGCAGGGCCCGTGCGGCTCGCCCATTGGGAAAGGCTCCCAACGCCTCAGCCGACGCGTCGGCCACCCACTGGACAGGATCATTCAGGGCGGCTTCAAGCGGTCCCTGTGCCGAAGGGTGCCCGATACGTCCCAGGCTGTCCGCCGCTGCGGTGCGGACCCGTTGCTCCGGATCATGTAAGGCAGCATTCGTATCTGCTTGGGCCCGGGCGATCAACTTCTCGTCGGCAAGAACCTTCACCAAGGCGACTGATGCCTGCTCGTTTCCCGGGAAACTCCCCAGAGCCCGAGCAGCTTCCTCACGTACCTCGGCCGAGTTGTCGCCGAGCGCGCCGATCAGCAGTGACACCGAGGCGGGATCGGCCATGTAGCCCATGGCGATGGCCGTTGCAGTGCGCACCCCCTTGTTCTCATCGTGCAAGGCCCGTTCCATGAGGGCCGGAGAGATATGCCCGCGCACGTATGGCAAGGCCTCAGCAGCCAACCGCCGCCTGTCGGCCGATGCGTCCGCGAGCCCAGCCTCCAGCGGCCCGGCATCCTTGCAGGGCACCCACTGCAGCGCCCACAGTGCTGCCTGGCGGACCTCGGTCGACCATTGGCTGTCGAAGCCTCGCCAGGGTAGATCGTCCAACTCCGGCCAGACGTAGCTGGCCTCGGGCAGATCGTTCAACCACGTCTCGGATTCCTCTTCGCCGAGGGATGCGGTGTCGTCGTAGAGGGCCAGCAACTCACCAGCCGCCGGGGCCGCAGCGAGGCCGAGTTCACCCAGCTTCAGCGCCGCACTTGCCCGAACGGCCGCATCCGGCGAGTGCAGTTGTGCTGTATACGTATCGACCAGGGAGGGAATATCCCAGTTGACAGTGACGCCAGGTTCTCTCGCGCACCCCGTCAAGAGAATGGCCACGATAACAATGAGCCATACATGTCGATGCAAAATGTCCATAGGGTATTCTCCCGTCTTGCTAGAGCGTCAGTAGTTTGGCAACGCCAACAACGGTGCTCCCGAAGATTCCACGCATCCCTCACACGTCGCAAAGATCGCGATCGGCACCGATACTGTAACATCTCATTTCGGCAATTCTAGACTGTGGGCGGTGGCTCCACTCTCCAGTACTAACGTGGAGCATTCCTCGTAGACCTAGTATTCTCGAGTTTCGTGCGATTTCATGGCGCGTTCTCGCTTCTCGATTGGATTAGAGCAGTTCACGTTTGCTTGTGGTCATGGCCGATAGAGTAGGCATGAAGACCTACTCTATGGATTTGCGGCAACGGGTGCTGG
>JAFGPY010000434.1 GCA_016935955.1 Planctomycetota bacterium | reverse complement strand
CAGGGGGTGCCATGCTTCTGCTTGCAGAAGCATGCCGGCAAGCCTGTTGCGCGCGAGCACGCGTCTACAAGTAGACGCGTGGCACCCCCGACGTTGTGGCCGGCACAACTGCGGCGCAATGAGGAGTTCATGCGAAATCCTACACCTACCTTCGTATTGCTACTGCTCATTCGTCTTGTGTCGCATCAGGACCGACAACAGCAGGCCGTGGAGGGCCGTCGCTGCAAGGAATCCGGCGGCCAGGGCCACGTGCATCTGCCAGTGGCCGAGCGCGATCGACGGCGGATGGGCGTCGCCTGCGGCCAGTCGCGACGAGAAGTAGACCAGCGGCACGTCGAGAAAGGCGATCAGGCAATAGACGGCGGCAATCTTGCGTTGCCGCACATCGGCCGCGCGGCTCGACCGCAGCAGGAAGTAGCCGACCATCAGGAGCCAGAGCAGGAGCGAGAAGAGGAGCTTGGCGCTTCGGAAGTCCCACCAGTGGCCCCAGGCCATGCGAGCCCAGATCATGCCCGTGGCCATCATGGCCGCACCCATCACCACGCCGCAGGCCATGGCCGCGCGGGCCAAGCGGTCGGCGGCATCCTTCTTCCTGGCCAGGTAGACGGCGCTGGCCACGCTCGCCACCGCGAAAGCCAGCAGGGTGTTGGCGGCCAGAGGGATGTGGGCGTAGAGCATACGGTAGACGTCGCCGCCCTCTTCGCTTGCCGGAGCCCAGCAGGCACCGAGGTAGACCGCCGCCGCGACGAGTGCCGCACATCCGATTGTGGCCAGGGCCCATCGCATCAGACGCTCCTCAGCTTTCGACGGCGAACGGGAACAACAGGTACGCGGCGGCGCCGAACACCACGTCGGCCGCCGCCATGGCCGCCAGCAACATGCCGGCCCTCGGCGTCCAACCGTAGCCGGCCAGTTCGGCGGTGCATTGTGCGGCGAAGATCATCAGCGGCACCAGCAATGCCAGCACCAGCACCGAGAGCAGCGGGCCGCGCACCCGGGCCGGAGCCACCATGGCGCTGGTCAACGTGCCGAGGATCACCAGGGCCGCATCGCCCGCCAGCAGCACGCCCACGAGCGGCAGCAGCGGACCGCGCACGGCGAACTCGAAGACGCCGACGGCGATCGGCAGCATGACCGCCTGGACCGCCAGCAACATGACCGCCGACGACACGCACTTGGCCGCCAGCAACGTCTGCCGCGACGTCGGCGCCGCCAGCAGGGCGGGCATGGTGCGGCTCTCCTTCTCGGAGGCGAAGGCCCGTTCCACGGCCAGCAGGCCCGCGAAGACGAAGGCCAGCCACAGTGCGGCCGCAGCCATCTGCGGCGAGCGGCGGACCTCCTCCTGTGCCGCCAGGCCGAAGACCGTCGTCAGCACGAGGGCCAGGACGAACATGGTCGGCAACACTTGCCGCAACCGCAACTCGGTGAGCAGGTCCTTGGCGACAATAGCCGCGAGGGCTCTCATGCGGCGCCTCCCGGCCCGGTCGCCGCAGACGACGCCAGGCGGCCGGCCTCGATCGTCAGGCACTCGTCGGCCAGGTCCGCGACCGCCTCGGCGCTGTGGGCCGTCAGCAGCACGCCGCAACCGCCCTGCCGCAATTGCCGCACGGCCTCGACGAGAATCGCGCGGCCGTCCTCGTCGAGCGACACGGCGGGCTCGTCGAGCAACAGCAGACGCGGCCGCGCCACCAGCACGCGGGCCAGGTCGAGTCGCCGCCGCATGCCGGCCGAGTAGCCGCCCGTGGCCTCGTCGGCGCGATCGGCCAGGCCGACCGTCGTCAGCAACTCGTCAATCCGTCGCGGCAGGTCGGCCACGTCGTACAGACGCCCGAAGAACGCGAGGTTCTCGCGGGCGGTCAGGGCCTCGTAGAGTTGCGGACCGTCGGTCATGTAGCCGATGGCCCGCCGCACAGTCGGATCGCGGGCCACGTTGCGACCGTCGACGAGCACCTCGCCGCGGTCGGCCGCCAGGACGCCGGCCGCCATGGCCAGCAGCGTGCTCTTGCCGGCGCCGTTGCGACCGACGATGCACAGCGCGCGGCTGGCATCGAGCCGCAGTGTCGCGTCGATCACGGCTGCGCGGTCGCCGAAGCTGCGAGACAGTCCGCGAATGTCCAGCAGAACGCTCATGGTCGCTATGGTACCCCGGTGCACACGAGGTGTCGAGAGAAAGGGCGTCCGCGGCCGTCAATCCGGCAAGCGGTGATCCGACTTGCGAAACACCGTCAGCCCGACCGCCAGAACCCAGATCGACGCCAGGGCATAATGGCTCCACGTCGGCAACCTTCCGGGCGGCAACGCCACGCAGATGGTCAACTCGACCGCTTCGGACGAGTCGCTTGCGCCGAGCCCCGCCACTTCGCTGGGGAAGACGATGTTGCCGTGTTGCACCACGGCCACACAGGGCACGTTCCGCGCGATTTCGGGCGGCAACGAGACGGTGAACTCCGCCACGCCCGCTGCATCGGTCGTCGCCTGCACGGGCTCTGCGGCCATCTCCTTGAGCATGACCGTCAACTCGACCGGAATGCCCTCCGGGGCCGCCTTGCCGCCCAGGGAGACAACGCGGACTCGCACCGCGCGTGCCCTGGTTGCAGCCGACGCCGGGGCGTCCGCGACTTGGGCCGCAACGGAATCCGCGACCGCAGACAGTGCGAGCAACAGAAGGATGGCGACGGTCGGCATTCGTCTCACGGCTGCTCACCTCCCGGCGTTGCCGATCGCCGCCATGCGGCCGCCAGACCCGCCAGCGTCATCAGGCCCGTGGCCCCCCAGAGCCATACGACCAGCCCCGTCCGGTGCACCGACAGCAGAGCTTCCCCGTCGGGTCCCATTCGAGGGTCCAGGCTGACGTACAGGTCCTGCAACGGGCCGACCGTCAGGTCCACCTCGGCCCGCTGATCGCCGGTGCGGTAATTGAACTTGTGGGCCGGCGACAGATGGGCCACGGTCCGGCCGTTGCGCGACACGGTCACGGCGGCGCGAATCGTCTCGATCGAACGCTGAGCGTCGTCGCTCACGGTGACGCCCTCGTACGTGAACTGATGTCCGGCCAGGTCGGCGCTCTGGCCTTTGGCGAACCACGCCGTCAGATCGTCGCGGACGATGTGCGACCCTGCCACGGCCACCACCAGCAGGACGTACGAGGCATGGGCCACGAGCGGCGCGACGCGGTTTCCCTTTGCCCTCAGGCCGCCGGTCAGCCACGGACCGGCGATCATCACGCCCAGCATCAGCAGGCCGAAGACCGCGCCCAGAATGTTCCAATCTTCGATGCTTATCTGGTACCGAGGCCCGCCAAGTCCGCTGAGCACCTGCGGACCGACCGTCCCCAGAAAGACCGCTGCGGCGAAAGCCGTCAGCACGGCTGCGACCACCACCATCAGCCACACGCGACGGGAAGGGGCGGGGCGATCGCCGTCGGCCTTGCCGGGCCAGGCTCCCACCAGGGACACAGTCGCGGCCGCTATCGCGGCAAGGGCGAAGTACAGGTAGCATTGCGTCAGTTCGCCCTTGGCGAAGGCGTGCAGACTTTCCTCGATGCCGCCACGCGTGATGTAGGTGGCCAGCACGCAGGTCAGCAGCGAGGCGATCGTCAGGATCAGCGTCGTTCGCAGCAGGCGGCCGCTTCGCCGGGATACCGTCAGGGTGTGCAGCGCCGCTGTGGCCAGCAGCCAGGGCACCAGCGAGGCGTTCTCCACCGGATCCCAGGCCCAGTAACCGCCCCAACCGAGTTCGACGTAGGCCCAGTACGCTCCCAGGGCAATGCCCGCCGTCAGCAGCGTCCAGCCCACCAGCAGGTACCGCCGCAACACGTCAAGCCGGTCGGCCAGTCGGTCGCCCAGGAGGTTGGCCAGGGCGATGGCGAACGGAACCACCAGCACGGCGTATCCGGCGAACAGCAGCGGCGGATGGACGATCATCGCCCAGGTCTGAAGTTGGAGCTTCAACTCGCGACCGTTCGGCGGCACCTGGTAGACGTAGGTCTCGGTCGACGGCGCGGGATCGGCGGCTTGAAGTGTCGGAGTCTGCAGCGGGATCGTGGCGAACGGTCGCGACTCTACGGTCAGTATGACCAGCAGGAGCAGGGGCAGCAGTGCGGCCAGGGCTCCGACGGCCGCCACCTTGCGGGTCAGGGGCCGGCTGACCACGAAACTCGTCAGGGCCAGCAAGGTCAGAGCGGTCCACGTCAGCAGGCTGCCCGATTCGCCGGCCCACAGGGCGCTGATGCGGTAGACCAGCGGCTGCGAAAGGCTGCCGTACTGGAACACATACTGCAGCCGGAAATCGCAGCGGACCAGGGCGACCACCAGGACCGCGGCGGTCGCGAGCACCATCGCCGTACTGCCGATCAGGGCCTCGCGGCCGATTCGGGCGGCCAGACTGTCGCGGCGAAACGTGCCGACGGTCAGCAGCACCACGGCCATCACGCCGAGCAGCAGGGCCAGGTAGAGGGCCAGTTGTCCTAGAGGAATCAGCATCGGCAACGCCTGACTCGACGGGGCGGCATCGTTGCGGGGCATCGCCGCCCCGCCAGTGAGCTATTCTAGTGCCGTTTCCAGAAGCGTTCCATCACTTTCGGGGGTGGCATGGGCCACGCTTGCGTGGCCATGACGTGCGGCCTGCCCGCCCTCCGCTTCGGCGAAGAAGTCGCAAGGCCTCTCTGGAAACGGCACTGGGCTCTGTCTGAAAACGGCTGTGCACTCGTGGCACGGGCATCTTGCCCGTGCGTCCCAGGGGCATCTTGCCCCTGGGTTTGGACCCCTTGCCACGGGCGGGACGCCCGTGGGACGCATGGGCAAGATGCCCATGCCACGGTTTTAAGACTTAGTCGGCCGCGGAGGACGATGCACCAGAACTTTCCGCGGAATCGTCCTCGGGCGAGCGATCCGGAGAACTTGCAGCCGGGCCGATCTTCTCGCGATAGCGGCTGGAGCACTGCGTCAGCAGCGTATGGGCATGGAAGACGCCGTCGCCGCCCAGTCGACCGTCCAGGAGCACCTCGCGGCCGGGTTCCAGATTCGCTGGAAGGGCTCCCTCGTAGGCCACCGGCAAGGACGCACCGCGGGTCTCGACTGTGAAGCGAGCTGACCCATCAGCCTGTGTCTGCGGCCGGTCGGCCACGAACCCCGCCAGCCGCATCTCGCGGTCGACGAACCGGGCCTTGGCCGCCACAAGCTCGTCCACGCCCATGTACAGGTTGAGCCCGCGGCCGAGCATCACGGCCACCAGGCAGACCAGTCCCCCAACGAGCAGAGCCACTGCGATGGCGGCATTTCGGTGCTGGCGGTCCATGCTTGAGTCCCACCTGAGAGTCCCGCTGCGAAGAGTCGCGGCCCCACGGTCGGGGCCGACGACCGACCCATTATATAGGGTGACCCCTTGGCGTCGCAAGGGCTGCACGGGCCCGCGACGGGGCTCCTGCCGCGGGGCGCGGGCTTCCCGTAAGTGCTGTCTTGTCTAGGAATTACGAGAGAATTTTTGGCCGACGGCAGTTTTTCTTGCTCTTTGATGATTGTGTTAGGGGTTCGTAAGAGTCCGTTGTCAATGGACTTACGAATCCATGGGTTGCCCTGCGTCGATCTGCCGGTTTTCCCGCCGATTCAGAGGCTGTTTTTGGCCCCGTGCGATTTGACCGGGTCCGGTTCTTGGGCTATATATGATTGACAGATAAGGCGGAGAGGGACGCCTCTGCGTTCGCCTACTCACTTCAGGACAATTGGTGTTGCATACGAGAGTCTTCATCCTGTGCATCGCGCCGACCTCCTAAGAGACGCATCTTGCTGCGCGCTGGGGCGCGGGATCGGGTCGTTTTTGGCAGCAGTGATGTAACGCATCTTAACGTAGTGCGCTGAGAAAACCGGACAACCTGTCGTTTCGTGCTCATTGTGCTGTGGATACCGCACGAAGCACCAAGTGCGTGGCTTGGTGTGACGGTGCCTGGGCGGTCCTCCTCGGAGCGGTTCGAGGAGAATCGCAAACCAGGCGTGCTGGTTCAGGTTTGCAGTTTGCGGGTGGCCTTTCGTGGCCGGTCGTGAGCTGCAGTTGAAAAAAGGAGGCGGTAGATGAGGAAACTTGTTCTGATTCTAGGAGCGATGCTCTTGGCGAGCGGGGCGGCCGTAGGCCAGGAAGTCCAGCTCGACATTTCCGATGGCTTCAACTGGGACATCTGGTGTGGCGTCAGAGAGTACCAGGCTCTGATGATGCACGATGTGGTCGATATGGGTATCGACCTGGTCGAGATGCAGGGCAACTACGCCGAGCATAATGGGCCGCAGTACCTGCTCGGTAACGCCAGTTGGCTGATCTGCGAGATCGACGCCGAACTGGCCGAAGAGATGGGCTGCATCCAGGACGCCAGCCTCGCCTACATGGGCTATGCCGGCCCGACGACCTGGAACCGCCCGCAGTACAAGAGCAGCACT
>JAFGPY010000433.1 GCA_016935955.1 Planctomycetota bacterium | reverse complement strand
GCCGTTCCAGCGCAGCTTCTCGTCGTTGACCACGCGGTACAGCGTGTCGGCCCCCGAGGCATTGATGATGGCGATCCGCGGCGGCTTATTGATCAGCCCCAGTTCCTGAAGCTCCATGAACGCTTTGCCGAAGGCGCTCGAGTTGCCGAGGTTGCCGCCCGGCACGACGATCCAATCGGGCGTCTGCCACCGCAGAGCCTCGAGCACGCGATACATGATGGCCTTCTGGCCTTCCAGGCGGAACGGGTTCAGGCTGTTCATCAGGTAGATGCCGAACCGCGTGGCCACTTCCTGCACGCGGGCCATGCAGGCGTCAAAGTCGCCCAGCAGTTGCAGCGTCGCCACACCGTAGTCCAGGGCCTGGGCCAGCTTGCCGTAGGCGATCTTGCCGCTGCCGACGAAGACCAGGCCGCTGATCGTGCGGTTGATGGCTGCATAGACGGCCATCGAGGCGCTGGTGTTGCCGGTCGAGGCGCAGGCGGCCCGCTTGGCCCCCACGAGATTGGCGTGGGTGAACGCGGCCGTCATGCCGTTGTCCTTGAACGAGCCGCTCGGGTTCAGGCCCTCGTACTGCAGGTGCAGCCGTCCCGGCTTGATGCCGGCGAACGGAGCGACGCGGTCGGCCTGCTGCAGGATCGTCTGCCCCTCGCCCACCGTGATGACATCGTCGGGCCGGGCGAACGGCATCAGTTCACGGAACCGCCAGACGCCGCTGAACGACAACGGATCTCTGCGTTCGGCCCAGCGCCGCTCGAACCAGTCGAGGCTTGGCGGCACGTCGGCCTGGTCCCAGCGGTAGCGGACGTCGAGCAGGTCGCCGCACTTGGGGCAGGCGAAATACGACTCGCGGACCGAGTATTCAGCCCCGCAGCCGTGACCGATACATTTCTGATAGGCAACCTCGCCCATAGCTTGCTCTCTCCAGTCATGGGGTAGCGGCGGACCAGCACTTGAGGCCGCCAGAATATCCCGACGGCCGCAGAGCGACAAGCAAAAAGCCCCGGCGGCCGCTGGAGGGTTGCGCCAAAGAAGAGTTGCACGTTGTCGGACTTAGCGATCTCGAAGAAATACAAATCCCTCCCCCTTGACGGGGGAGGTGCCGCCGGCAGGCGGCGGTGGGGGTGTCCGCGGGACGAACCCGCCGAATGCAAGCCGTTCCAGTTGTACGCCACCCTCACCCGGCCCTCCGGGCCACCCTCTCCCGTCAAAGGGAGAGGGGTCCACAGAAATCCGCTGGCTGAACAGCACTCCAACGAGGCGTCCCCACACAGGACCGTCAGGCGCCGGCGAGAGAGTGCAGGGATTGGTCTACTTCGTCGCCGGAGCGAGTTTGGCGGCCACCTCGGCAGCCAGCTGGTAAAGCTGCTCGTTGCGCTGCTGCCATCCCGAGGCGCCGTACCACGTCTGGCCGTAGATGGTCGGCGTGAATCGCCAGCCGGTGGCGTACTGCACACCCGAGTCGTAACCGCCGGCGTGCATCTGGAGGTTGCTCTGGGCCAGGAACATGAGCCGCAGACGCTCGTCGAGGTGCTTCTGACACTTGGTCGCAAGGTCCTCGCCGAGTCTGGCTCGCAGGGCCGGATCAATGAGGGCCTTCTCGATCCGGATGCGGGCTTCGGCGTCGACGAGCCCCTCGCGCATGGCCTCGAAATGGTGAGTGGCGGCCGGACCGCCGACGCCCGGCGCCAGCGCCGACGTGCGGATGGTCAGGTTGCGCCAATGGGACTCGGGATACCGTTCGTGCGCGCAGCCGACGCGGCGTCCGGCCTTGTTCTTGATCACCGCCCACATGTCCGCCCCCACGCGGCCGATGCCCCGCTGGCCGCCCGTGATGTTGACCTCGGCGAAGTAGCGCCACCGGGCGTAGGTGAACAGGTCCAGGCTGAAACGCTCGAAGATGGCGATCCGCTCGGGCCTGTTCCAGCCGTACATGCGCCCGGCCGCACTGGCGTCGCCGGGAGCGCGGTTGACGCGGTAAGGATCGTGGCGGTCCTCGTCCGAGAACGTGACGCCCCAGGTCCGCGTCTGGTAAGCGACCTCAACGATGCCGTGCAGCAGTTTGTCGCCCTCGGGGAACCCGTCGTGCGACTGGACCACCCAGGGCGTGCCGGGGAGAATGTCGTTGAAGAAACAAACCGTGTCCGTGGGCACCCAGGCGTCGGAGTTGAGGCCGAACATCAGCACCCCGCCGAGACCGCGCTTGGCCAAATGCTCGCGCAGTTGCCCGAGCAGCGCCGACCACTGAGCCTTTGCAGCCGGGACCGAGTACTTGGGCATCTCGACCGGCCGCTTCGCACCCGAGGCCGAGTCCACGACGGTGACCATCGGCCCCAGACCGACCTTGCCGCCATGCTCCAGGACGTTGGTCGGCATGCGCTCCTGGCGGATGCGCCGCAGTTCGCTGTACTTCTCGTCCTCCGGCAACTTGCCCGACGGATCGAGCATGTAGAGGTCCCACACGACGGCGATGATCGCCTCGGGGCGTCCCATGTTCGCCAGCGCCGAGTCCAGGTAGCGGTCCAGACTCGAGAAGTCGAACTCATACTGCCCCGGCCCCTTCTCGACCCAGCGTACGAGCGACTCCTCGTTGCCGAGATTGGTGTGGGCGATCAGCGGCAGGTAGACCGTGCGATTGCCCGCCTGCCCCAGCAGCGCGAACGACCGGTCGATCATCTTCCAGTGCTCGGGCGACCACATGGGCACGCCGTATTCGAGGGCCAGCGTATCGGGCGACTGGACCATGTCGACCCAGGTGGCGAAATCCTTCGGATCGGGGGCCGCCCACTCGGCGACCTTGACACAGAGCGGCACCTTGACCGGCTTGTCGCCCTGGACCTCGACGGTGACCTGGCCCGAGTACGTCCCCGGGCGCGCGGCCGCAGGAATCTTCACCGTGGCCCACACGGAGGCCACGGCGCCTTTGACGGGCATGGGATCGTAGGGAGGATAGTCCTTGGCGCTCACGGCGACTTCCCCCGGCGGCACGTCGCTCAGGCACGACAGGGGCGTGGCCGGATGCGGGTACGGCGGCGTTCTCGTTCGCTGCGTCTCGACGACCTGCTCGTCGTCCCAGGGCAGTCCGTAGCGGAGCTGCACGCATGCGGCCGGTATGACATCGCCCTGCTCGTCGCACAGCTCGCTCGCGACGGCCCGCAGTCCGCGCAGCGGCTTGGTGTCGCCCACGACGACCTTGCCCGAGACCGCGCTGTTGCGCGGGCCGAGCAGGCGGATCGGCCGCAGCGGCTCGCAGGGGTCGCCGAAGTCCAGGTCGAAGTCCGTCGCGGACGGAGGACTGTTCCAGGCCTGCAATCCCTCGGCGCGGCGGGCATTGGGCACAAGCCCCGCCTCGTCGGCCGCCGTCACGCGCAGCCGCTCCAGCTCGCACGTGGCGAAGAACACCTGGTAGGCGTACTGTTCCTTGGCGGCCTTGAACGAGGCCTTCGCCTCCTCGACCGACTTGTCGTACTGCGAACGAACGAGTTCGATGGCCAGGACGTTGACGCCGCGGCGCAGCATCGTCGCGGGAATCCGCACGTCGCGCAGCGATCGCCGCTGAAGCTCCATGCGCCGCTTCATCTCGGCGCTGACGGACCGATCCTTCCAGAAGTCCTTACCGTCCGGGTGGTGCCAACGGACGTTGCCGGGAAAGAGCATGACGCCCTTCTCGTCAACGAAGGCTTCCGGCGGATAGGGCTCGGCCAGCGTGTCGGGACCCAGCGGCCCGGCCGGCAGGTGACGCCGACAAAGCTCGCGGCCGTTGACGTAGACGACGATGCCGCCATGAAAATCGACCGACAGCCGCAGGTCCTTCACCTTGGCGGGATCGGTGACGCGGAACTTGCCGCGCAGGCAGAGCCGCGCGAGCCACGGCGACTTGATCGACCGCAGGGCCGGGCCGCGAAACCATTGGCCGTCGTCGAAGTCGGTCGCCTGCCAACCTTCCGGCGCGGGCGCGGTCGCGTGGTTCATCCAACTCTGGGAAATCAGGGCCGGCTTCAACTGGTCGCCCATGCGAATCAGCGGCGGACTCAGTTCGTGATGCATCCGCCAGAAGCCCATCGTGTCGAGGACGACCTCCGGCCCCGATTCTCCAGCGTCCGGCGCCGCAACAGCCGCCGCGCACGACGCCACCAGCAACCCCGCGACGGCCGCGATCAACCACGTTGTGTTACGCTTGTGCACGCTCAGCAACTCCTCGTCCAACGGTTCCCCTGTTGCCTGGTCCTCGCCCGAGACGATTATTTCGCGGCCCCGGGCAGCTTGTAAATGTGCACGCCGATCGGCGCGAAGGCGTCCGTGAATGTCGCACCGTCCAGGGCGATCGTGCGGTTCTCGCCGTAGACCTCCACGGTCAGCGACTCGGGCAGCGCCTTGCCGTCCGCGCGGCCGAGCGTGAAGACGGTCTTCTCGCCCTGGCGACCCAGGTTGACCGCGAAGATGTAGACGTTGCCCTGCCCGTCGGTCGTGGCCCGCACGTCGATGCGGCCGCCGCCTTGCTCCTTATCGGTCACGGTGATCGGCGACTCTTCGCCGAGGATCGCCTCGGTCAGCGCCGTCGTGTCGTCCACGAACTTCGCCATGGCCTCGAAGTTCTCCGGCGGCACCTTGCCCTGGTACGGGTACCAGTGGACGCCCTTGGCCTGGTGGACGATCGACAGCCAGCAAACGAAGGCGATCTCCTCGGGCGTCGGCGTGCCGCCCCGCTTGCCGGGCGTGCAGTCGGCCGGCGCTATGTTCGGAATCACCGGCACCAGGCCCATGTTCCAGTTGACCGCGCGGTCGGCCACCTGGGCATAGTCGACGAACGATCCGTTCTTCTCATGCTCGTTCTCGATCGGGTAGATGTCCCACGAGTAGAGATCGCCGCGAAGGTGCGGCCAGGTCTGGTACAGCAACTTGGCCCGCAGGATGCCGATCTGGTAGCAGCCGCCCATGTGCAGGATCTCGGTCATGCGCTTCGGATCGTGCTGCTTGCCGAGATCGTACCACTCCTGCTGCGAGGCGGCATCGTACTTCCAGTTGATCGGCTCCTCGCGCCACAGCCACCAGGCCACGCCCGGATGCTTGGCGAATTCCGTCAGGTAGCCTTTGACGGCGTCAGACGACCATTGCGGCTTCTCCGGCCGGTCGAACCGGTAATCGTGCGCCGGCCCCGCGCAGGTCATCCCGGCCTCGGCCACAGCGTCCAGGTAGCGCTTGTATCCCGGCACGCCCGGAGGATCCTGCACCCACTCCATACCGTAGATCATGTTGCAGTAGCGCTTCTCTTTCCATTCGGAAATCTGGCCTCGCTTCAGGCCGAACGAAGTCACCGGGAAGAACTTCTTGCCGTTGTGCACGATCGCGTTCGAGGCGTCGATCGAGTACTCCGTGTCGCCGGCATAGGGCTTCACGTAACTGTAAGCGGCTGACGCCCGAGGCTTGCCCGAGGCATCCAGCAGCCGCACCGTCAGCGTGTAGGTGGACGCCGGCAGGTCGGCCAGGTCCACGCGGAAGTCCGCGCGGCCCTCAAGCGGTCCGCAGGCCTCGAACACCGTGCGGTTCAGGCCCGCCTTGCTCGTCAGGGTCGCCACCAGCCGATCGTCGGCCCGGTCGCCCGTCAGGAGGACCACCACCGGCGCGCCGACGCGCGGCACGAAGCTCGGATGCGCCAGCCGCACGTCCACGTCGCGCGGACCGGCAGGCGCGTCCAGCACCTCCACGTCGTCGACCAGCAGCGAGCCGGCGACCGACGCGCTCTCCAGCAATCCCAGGGCGAGCCCGTCGGGCTTGCGAGGCAGCGCCACGCCCGAGGCCGCCAGTTCCTTCTTGCCGTCCAGCATCACGGCCATGTCGGCCTTGCCCTCGCCCCTGGGAACCACGTGCAGTTCCACGCAGTACCACGTCCCGGGCTCCACGACGGTCTTGCCCTCGCCCTTCTGGCCGGCCGTGGGCGAGCAGAGCACCAGCCCGCGACCGCCCTGCTTCACGGCGACCTCGATCATGTGCCCCTCGTACGAACCGTCGGGCGGCGCCTTGTAGCTGCCGAGGGCCATCACGCTGCACGTCCCGTTGCCGGCCTTGAAATCCTTGCCGAATTGCAGGTACGCCCGCAGGCAGAACGTCTTGGCCGCACCGAAGCCGGGGTGCCAGGTGTACTGGCCCAGCACGCGGGCCTGGCGTTTTCCCTCGCCCGCTGGCGCCGCGAAACGGATCGCGTAGCGCCCGCTGTGACGGACCGCGGTGCTCAGGTCCACGGCGGCCCCGCCCGAAGTCTCGACACGCCTCCAGATGTCCAGGTCGCCGACCTCGATCGGGTCGCTGAACAGGGCGCTCGGCGCCGGGTACGTGACGTCGGCCGCATGAGCCGCGGCGCCGAAGAGCGCAGCCGTCCCGGCGACAAGGATCAGTGAGGCGGTTGACAGCAACGGGTGTCTCATGGTTGTTCTCCTTCCGAGGTTGAGCATGCGGTCCCGGAGTTCGTCATGCCGGGTTGCCGGACGCCGTAGGTCTCCATAAACGCCACGCACAATTCGCTCACCAGGTCGGTGCACAGAAATGTTCCATAGGCGCTGACGCGCGGGTCATCCATCCAGAAGCCGCCCGGCAGTTCGACCAGCACACTGTGCCGCCCGCCGGCCAGAAAGCCGCTGCTGCTGCTGAGCGTCGGGCACGCCTTCCCCTGCCACACCCGCTCGTTGACGATCAGCTTGACCGTCTTCTCGTGCTGTTGCCGCAGGACGTAGCGGCCGGTCACCCGCTCAGTGAACCGGCGGCCGAAGGCCTCCGTCGCCTCCACGGCCCCGGGTGCCGACGAGCGAGGGGACATCAGCTTGTTGTAACCCGTCCCCGACGGGTTGCTGTGCAGATCGAGCGCCGCCTGGAACCGGCTGCCGGCGACGATCCGCATGAGCACCTGCGTCTCCGGCTCGCCCAGGGGCGCGGCGCCCTTCCAGTCCTGGTCCCCGGGACCGTACGTCCCGTTGTCGTCGGTGTCGTCCGCCCGGTACTCCTCCCACACCACGTCGCCGTTGCGGTTGAGGTTCACGCCGTTGCCGTTCAGGCGCGAGACGTGATCGTAACCATAAGGGCACACCACGGGCACGACCGTCAGGCGGACCTTGGCCGGATCGAAGCCGACGTCGGCCGGACGCTCGACCAGGCAGCGGACGAACGTGACCAGCCCCAGGGCGTTCTCCCACTCGTTCCCGTGGACGCACCCGAGAATCAGCAGCCCGGGCGCCTCGGCGTCGCCGATCGACAGACTGTAGATGTCCTGTCCGTCCGAGGCCCGACCCTCGTTGCGACAAACAAGCGACGGATGTTTCGCCGCGAGCGACTTCATCTGCTCGACCAACTCGGCGTGGCTCGGCTTTCGCGGCCAGAGGACGCCGAAGCGGGCCCGATTGCCGATCGCGTTGGCCGTGAAAAGGTACTTGTACATCGTGCCGGGATGCCAGACGTACGGTTCGCCGGGCGTCGACAGATCGGTCACGACAAGGCGTCCCGTGCCGACGCGCTGCTCGACCAGCGCCGGCAACGCCTCGGGGCCGGCCACGGCCAGAACCGTCGTGCCGTCGGCGTCCTTGATGCCCGGCAGCGCCAGCAGCCCGCCCGGACCGTGCAGCGGCAGACAGTCTCCGACCTTCAACCCCGACGCCACGTCCGACTCGCGAACGATCCGCACGTGATCGGTCACCGCCTTCTCGACGGTGCGACCCGTCATGGCGGCGTAGGCGGTCGTGTCGATGACGGCCGTCCGCCCGCTCTCGACATACCGGCGTATCCTCGCAAGAAGGTCTGCTGCCCCTCCCGTGCCGACCGACAACACGACCACGCCGCGCGTGCCGGTCGCCAGGACCTCGGCCGTCGCCGCGCCGGGATGGACGACTCGCGTCCGCGGGCCCAGCAGCAACTTCAGGCTGGCCACCGGACCGCCCGACTCGTCGAGGTCCGTCACTACCACGAAATCCCCCGCAACGGCGACCGGCGACGACTGCGGCGGCACGACCTCCGCCGGAACCGCGCGGCCCGCCGCGCCGTCGACTCCGGCGACACAGGCAAGAGTCGATGCGGCCAGGACCACTACGAGGGCGACGACCATAAGGCGACTGCAAGATTCAAACATTGTTCCGCATCCTCAAACCATCACGACAACTTGGAGACTCTCTCACAACGGCTCTCCGTTCCCTCTTGGGTGCCATGGCCGCAACTCCGAGGGTGCCACGCGTCTACTTGTAGACGCGTGCTCGCGCGCAACAGGCTTGCCGGCATGCTTCTGCAAGCAGAAGCATGGCACCCCCTG
>JAFGPY010000432.1 GCA_016935955.1 Planctomycetota bacterium | reverse complement strand
TCTTCGCCGGTGCCGCCCTGGGCGCCGTAGCCGGGCACGAGGAACAGGCTGTTGGGCATCACCTGCCGCAACATCCGGGCCTCGTCGGGATACGTGGCGCCGACGACCGCGCCGACCAGACTGTAGCCGCTGTCACCCACGCAGCCGGGGAAGTTGGCCCACTCGTTGACCTTCACGGCAACGTGCTGGAAGACCCGGCGGCCTTCGGCGTCGGTCACGTCCTGAATCTCTCGGGCCGACGGGTTGCTCGAACGCACGACGACGAAGATGCCCTGGCCGTTGTCGCGTGCCTTGTCGATGAAGGGCTTGATGCCGTCGGTTCCGAAGTACGGATTGACGGTCACGGCGTCGACGCTGACGGCCTTCTCGCCGCCGGCGCCGTCGGGAATGTAGACCTCGTCGAGGTAGGCCGAGGCCAGCGCTTCGCTGGTCGATCCGATGTCGGCCCGCTTGATGTCGCCGACGACGATGACGCCCTGACTCCGTGCGTAGTCGACGACGCGATGGTAGGCTTCCAGCCCGGCGGGACCGCAGAGTTCGAAGTAGGCCATCTGGAGCTTGACCGCCGGCACGTGCGGCGCGACGATGTCGATGACGACCTGACAGAACTCGTTGATGGCGGCCGCATGCTCGGGCAATCCGCTCGTACTGTGGGCGGCGATCTCGCGAATCTGTTTCGGCAATTGCGTGTAGACGGGGTCCAGACCGACCATGGCCGGTGTCTGCTTTTCCTCGATGGCCCCGAGCAACCTCTCAGCAAAATGCTTTGCCAATTGCGATCCTCTCCCCTGGCTTCAATGGTTTGCCTGAAATATCACGGCGGAGGCCGCGACGCTTCTGGTCGGGGCCTCCGACACGGTCAACCGTTCTGGCGTCACCCCCGGGACGGTCGCCCCTATGGCGCCAGACAATCACGTACGAGTCTATCAGATGACAAGGCTGATTCAAGCAATTTCCACGCCAGCAGACACGTCGGGCACGTCCGGCACACCAGTAAGTGTATCTTGGACAGAAGGTTACGCACATTAACCGGCCCGCCGTGCGCGAAATTCCTCACGATCCGGCTATTGCCCAGGCGATCAGAACAGCGAGGGTTGCGGCAGGTGGGGGATAAGCTTGTTCGGAGCCCGGAAACGCATCCCGGCCAGCATACGCTCCCACGCGTCGGTCGGCAGGACGGCCTCGACATAGTCCGGCCGCCCCACGGCGAACGGGCGCTCCAGTTCGGTTGGAGCCGTCTTGTCCAGCAGCCGCAACAGGTCCCGTTTGGGGGAATCGGACCGGGCTACCACGTGGACCTTGCCCACAACGTAGCCGCTGTTGGCGGCCACTATCATGTAGTTGGCCAGCTGGCGCGCCCACATCGCTGCTAGTATATCTTCTATGCGGCTCGCGGAGGCCATGGGCACGAGGGCGACGCGCCACATGAAATACGGCCGGTGGTGGGACCATTGGGCCACGGCCTGCATGACCGCCGTCCGCGCCATCCGCAACCGTTCCAGTTCCGACGACTCGCCGGCCAGGAAGTCTTCCGGACCATCGCTTCGGGCCAACAGAACCAAGGCGGGGCCGACGGCCTGCTCGCGGTCGCGGCAGCCGCTGTTGAGTAGCACCTGCACCTCTCGCAATGCGGTCCTGGCATAGGACTTGCCCGCCTCCTGAGGCGCGGGGAGAGCGGCCTTGGGGTGCCCTGCCTCGGCGGCAATCGCCGCCAGCCACTCCAGACCGGTCACCGGCCCAAGCCGCTGCAGCAAATCGTAAAGGACCACACCGGCCGGTCGGGCTGCGTCGGGCGAAGGAGGCTCAATGATCGGGGCCTTGAGGTCCGGCGCGTGGCGATGAACGTCGATCTGCAGCGTGGGACAATCGGCAGCAACGCACTCGTCGCCGGCGCCCAAGTCCAGGGCCAGCAGCGCCCGGGCGCCCGTACCCCGGACCCGTTCGGCCAGCCTCGCGCCGGTCAGCAACTCGGCCTTGCCCGGAGTCAGAATCGTGATCGGCCCCTGCCCTCGCTCGGCGAACCAGCGGCGAGCCATTTCGGCGGCCGCCAGCCCCGCGGCATCGTCGCGACAGGCCACGGCCATGGGCCGCCCGGCGGCCTGGTCGCAGAAGCTGTCGAAAAGGGACGCTGCCTCGGATTCGCTCATCACGGCGCTCCTCGGAATCGGCCTATCCAGATTATACGCCAGCACGGCGTAAAGGTCAGCCCATGGCCGGGCTCCGGCTGCGATACGACCGCAAAAAAAGCCGCCTCCGAAAACGGCCGGATTTGACACGCGTCAAGGACTCCCCGCCGCAAGCCGCCTATAGTTGGGGCAGACTGTGACACGTATTCGGTAAGACGGCAAAGGAGGCCATCATGTCCGTGCGGAGTATCGTCAGGATCGACGAAGCCAGGTGCAACGGTTGCGGCCTGTGCATTCCAAACTGTGCCGAGGGCGCCCTGACCCTGGTGGACGGCAAGGCCCGGTTGGTCAAGGAGAGCTACTGCGACGGTCTTGGCGCGTGTCTGGGCACGTGCCCGCAGGACGCCATTTCGGTCGAACAGCGCGAGGCCGACGATTTCGACGACCTGGCCGTTGTGGCGGCGCGGGGAGTGGGTGCTCGCCGTCATGCGGCCCTTGCGTCGGGCGGCAAGGCACACGAGGCTCCCGCTTCGCCCTGTGCCACGGGGCCTGCAGCGCCTCGCGGCGGCGGGTGCCTGGGAATGAGGGTCATGGAGTTCGCTGCGGCCCCGTCGGCAGTCGAAGCAGGGCCGGCGACCACGGGCGGCGGGCGGGCGAAGACGGCTGCCGGATCGTTGGGCCATTGGCCCGTGCAACTGTCGCTCCTGCCGCTGGAGGCCCCGTTCTTCCAGGACCGCGAGTTGGTGATCGCGGCCGATTGCACGGCCTTCGCCGCGCCGCTCCTTCTGGGCGAACTGCTCGGCGGCCGGGCCGTGGCCGTGGGCTGTCCGAAGTTGGACGATGCGGCCGCTTACGCCGACAAGCTGACGGAGATTCTGCGACGCAATGCGGTGCGCGGCCTGGTGCTGGTTCACATGGAGGTGCCGTGCTGCGGCGGCATTGTGGCCCTGGCCCGCGAGGCGGCGCGGCGAAGCGGACGCACGTTGCCCGTGCGCGACATCATGGTCGGTTGCCGCGGAGAGGTCCTGCGCGACACGCTGGGCATCCTCTGCGACGCCCAGTCGCCGGGTGCCGATACTGGAGCGGCCACCAATAGGAACACAATCTGAAGACTTCGGACGCAGGGCCCCAGCACCGTGAAGTAGAAGGGCGACTAGTCTGCATGCTTGTCTGCGTATGCGCGGATCGGTATGGCCATTTCGGCCGTCTCAGGGACGTTGTCCGTTCTGATACTCAGCCGAACGCTCTGGCGGTTCAGGCTGGCGGCATCACGGGCAACTCCCGAAACGCGGAGTTCCTTGGTGTAGGAGTCAATCGTTCGCACAGTGGCAACAAGGCCCGAACCCCCTGTGTCCACCACAGCAACTTCGAAGGGCGTGCCTGCTGAAACGAGGTGGAGGGTCGCCTCGACGGCCGCGCCTTCGGTTACAGAGCCCAAGAAGAGAACGGAAGGTTTGGCTTGCACAGAAGGCAGAATCTCCATCGACGCCGTGATGTCTATTGCCTTCCTTCCTGGCAGATTCGTCGGCAGACGTACGCTGCACCTCTGTGGGCCCATCGGGGTGGCACTCGTGGGCGTGCAGGACAAAGTCAACATGTAGAAGTTCTCGTAGCGTCCCAGCGACACCCCGGCGACAGGGCGTGCTCCGTGAAAAACCCTCCTGATCAGTTCTTCGCTGACCTGCTCTACCCTAGCTTCCACGCCGGGCATATCGCACGTGGGGGTTCCGAGTTCCAACTCCTCGCGCGACCAGTACCTGACGAAGCAGACTGCTTGGACAGTATGTCCAAGGACAACTCTGCCCAGATGAAGAAACTCTGGGCGCACGGAGAGCTTCTTGTCGGCGAATCCAGCCACGTTGAGAAGTACCGCCGGGAACTGCGGGTCGTTGGTCCTGACAATAGCCGCCTTGCCAAAGGGGCCGGCCGCCCCTCTGAGATCGTAGTCTATGGTGATCGTGCCGCCGCCACCAGCCGGGATGCCTTCCTTAGGGTAGGCAGGCGCCATGCACCCACAAGAAACAGTGATCGCCTCTATTCTCAGATCCGCTTTCCCTGTGTTCGTGAATGGAAACTCAAAGATGACATGCCCTCTTTCTGTCTCCAGATCGCCGCAGTCGAGAAAGAGTGTCTTGAAACGTATGCGGGGTTCGCCAGCAGATGGTGCCGGCACGTTGGCCGGAAGCATTCGGCCGTCATGGGGCGACGACACGGCCAAAACATGTCCCCCCCAGTTGCGCCGGAATGTCTCCTTTCGAATGAGTCTCCTTGCCCCGCGACCGTCAAGGACAGCCACGTAGCCCTCAATGAACTGTTCCACGACCACAAAGTGGTTGTCAGCGTAGTGAGCAATGACAGGTAGTTGTTCCGCCTGCAGCGAGTCCCAGTCGATTCTCTTTCCTTGCGCCGCAAATCCGAGCTTCTCAAGGGCCTCGGCCAATTCCAGCATGCTCTCTCCCGATGGTTTCGGCGGCAGCAAGGAACAGGCATCCTCGAGTGTGGCGGGCACGCCGTTGAGCGCACAGATGTACTTTATGCAGTGCTGCGCGCATTGGGCGGGCGGATCATCACCACTGTTCGAGCACTGGCCAAACGCACTTGACCCAGTGAGGCAGGCGCAAGCGCCACACACAAGTACGAGAATTGCGGGGGCGCGCCGCCACGCCCAGAGGGCTTCGGTGAACTGACTCTTCGGGAAACACGCCAGCATATTGAGCCTCTCCCATCTGTCCAGGACACCAGCCGTTGGGGAACAGACCCGGCACTGTCTGCCCCGTACAGCAAAGTCCTGACACTGATTTCATCGCAGGGCCGCACCTGAACCAGGAAGGTTCATTAGAGGAGTCCTTTCCTTCCGGGTGCACGGGACGATCCGTGAACGGGATTTGTTGCCGGCGGACGTTGTCTTTCGTCGGTCTTCGACGGTCTCCGATGCTCGTTACTGGCGTACCTGAGCCCGTCTCCTCAACACAACCACGAAGACGCCGGCGGCCAAGACGGCGCACGCGGCACAGATCAGCCAGAAACCCCGCCCTCGAGTACGGGCCGTGTCACCCAGCGGACTACTTGCCCCGCTGACATCTGGACGGCTCTTCTCTTCGTCGCGTGCCATGCTATGGGAAACCGCTTCTCCTCCGCCATCGGTGACGGTCTCCTCGACGGTCAGGCCGATGTCCTGCGGGACTGTCTCTCCGACTTGGTTGAGGTCCGCCAACTCAGGGCGATAGGCAAAGGAAAGCCCGACAGAGGCATCGACGACTGTGTCGCCTGGACGCACCCCCAGTTGACCCAGGTCGAAGGTCCGGGGGGCCAGTGGAGTATTGACAAGGTTCTTCTCAAATCGGACTGCCACTGCCAGACGGACGTCCCCGTCGCTACGACTGTTCTTGTACGTCGCGGTGACAGGAACGAACACGTCCCCCACCTTCTCATAATCAACGCTCCATTGCTCTTCGACGACGCTGTCCTTGGCGTGAAACGATACTCGGTTGCCCCCCTTTGACAGGTCAAAGACGTGTTGAGTCGTCACCGAATCATCGCCGATCTCGAGAATGACGAGGTCGCCCTCTCTTCTCACAGAACCGCCGATCAGCTTCGGGTGATCGGCATTCCGGTGATACCACCGCAACGTCTTTGGCGTATCATAGCTCATCTCATTGAAGTAGACCATGGGGTTGAACTCGCCTCCCCAGCCAGCGATGGGCGTCGGAGTGTCCGGGCGAGGGACTTTGTTCACGATGGCGGGCCCATCAGGACCTGTGCCCCGAAATGGACCGAATCGGTATATCGCGGAGCCCTTAACCATGCCCGCTCCGTAATACGCTGGCCTCGAGCCCTCCGGTGTCTTCAACGCTGCAGCATGCCATCGCCACAACATTGAATCGCTCTCTCGATCAACCACAAACTCCGCTCGCGACTTGGTTGGCGGCCTCGAGGCGCCACCCTCCGTTCCCTCGGTAATCTGCACTTCCCCCTGCCACGTGCTCAGTCGCTCCTTATTCGCCTCAAAGGCGTCTGCCACGAGAAGCAGCAAGTCCCGATCGCCCTTAAGGGTATCAGCATGGGCGATGCCGCTGCCGCCCGAGAGAACAGCCGCAACGCCCCCCACAACAACCCAGACCGCGAGTACGTTACGACGTGTTCGTGATAGCGCCCTTGCCATGGTCTCTTCTCCCTCGCGTGGAACCACTTGCCCCGAACGCAGACAGGCCCTCTTCTCCGTGGCCCGATCTCAAGCTTGCCAGGCAATCACCATAGCCAAATGGCTTCTCAGCACGGGCCCCAGAACACCTTTGGGCTTCCGACAAGGCTGGACTCCGAAGGCTGCCAACGCCCCTCACGACACGCAGAGGCAGATACGAGTCTCGGCTGTCCAGTAGTTCTCAGTTGCAGCTCTCATGATCGCGCGGCACCCAGTCTCCTTCCCAAGTACCAATCTTGCATTCCCTGCACTTGAACTCCTTGATGTCGTCCTCGGGTATTTGGCAGAGGAAGTTTGTCGCGCAACTCAAGTTCGGCTTGACGACACTCGACGTGCACTTAGCGGGCCGGTAGCAGTTCTGATCTCCAAGCTTGTTGCAGCCAAATGCCCCCGTCGGATTGAGTCTGCAGCCATCATAGGTCAGCCCGCTATAGAACTCCACCACAGTCCCGTCAAGAGGGCAGACATCGGGTTGGTCGCCACCCTCGGCCTGTTTGCAGTCAAGACAAGGGTTGTTCTTCTGCTCGGTCCCTTTGTCGCACTCGCCATACGTGTCGATGTCTGTGCACTTGTCCATCATGCCGACGATCAACGACATCTGCTCATCGCTCAGCGCATCTCGCGGTTGAGGCGAGCCAATCGCGATCGTCACGGTCCACATGATCGCAAACACAGCAACACCTGCAAACCATACACGCGACGTTGCCATGATATCTCCTTTCTCGTGCAGAACTAGTGTCGAGAGGCAAGCACACAAAGAGCTCGCAGGCCCCGATAACCGCAACGGCACGCCGCCATTGACATGAATAGAGCCATCGAGTCTTTGCGTGCACCGCACTACGCTTTTATACACATACGCTGTTGCGACAGAAGGTCGCTGAAGCACTCCGCCCGGAGAGCCCGGCACGTCAAAGGCCATCCAAACAGCCGGCGACCGACGTGAACGTGCACACATGCCAGTACTCTGGCCGTTCGGCAATTCACGTGCCCCTTCTGCCACGTGGCCAGCGATCCTTGCTTTACCTCTACCCGGCGACACCGGGGCCCCTCACGACACGCTGAAGGGCTGACACAGACTTCGGCTGCCGACGGTTCTCAGTTGCACCTCTCATGATCGCGCGTCACCCAGTCGCCCTCCCAAGTACCGAGCTTACACTCCCTGCACCTGAACGCTCCGGCCGGTTCCTCCGGTATTTGGCAGAGGAAGTTCGTCGCGCAGCTCGCGTTGGGCACAACGGCATTCGACGCGCACTTGTTGGGCCTGTAGCAGTTCTGTTTACCAAGAGGATTGCAGCCGAACTCCCCCACCGGATTGAGCTTGCAGGAATCATAAGTCAACCCGCTATACACCTCCACCACGTTCCCATCATGGGGACAGACTGCGGGTTGGTTGCCACCCTCGGCCTGTTTGCAGTCAAGGCAAGGGTTGTTGTCTTGGTCGTCCCCTTGGTCACACTCGTCGATACCCAGCTGGGTGTTGGTGCAGGGGTCCAACTTGCCGACGATCAACGACATCTGCTCATCGCTCAGCGAATCTCGCGGTTGGGGCGAGCCAATCGCAACTGTCACACTCCACATGATCGCAAACACAGCAGCACCTGCAAACCATACACGCGACGTTGCCATGACGCCTCCTTTCCCATGCCACAACCACGACGTACGAAGCCACCCAACCGCCAACTCCCCACATACGCCAACGAGGCGCATAGTGATGCACGTACGCCATGGTAATTTGACACTCTATATTATGGCATCTAATAAGGCCCGGGTCAACCTAGAACTGGGTTACAAAGACATCATTATTACAGGACTACTGATGGGTTCCGGGCGGCGGCCGGTAAGCCATCAAGGCCCGTACGGGGCCGACAACCCAGGAGAATGATCCTGGCCCCCGTGGCAGCGGCCTCGGGCTACCCGCCCGTCAGGGTTCGAGGTGGAGCTTGTAGACGGTCACGAGGGGATTGCCGCCGGAGCCGTCGCCGGCCAGTTCGAGGCTGCACTTGAGCGCCTTGAGCGGCGCGCCCGAGGCATCGGTGATGGTGCACGGTTCCCGGTCGGCGTAGGAGAACCGGAACGATCCGTCGATGCTGGGTCGGAAGATCAGCCGCGGATCGCCGTCCGGCGCGCGGTGTTCGTCGAGCCAGATCGTTCCGGGAATAGCGAACTGCTTCTGACCGCAATGAAAGACCGCCTTGCGGTTCGTCACGAAACGGACCGGGTACTTGGCCTCGCCGCTCTCAGACAGGGCAAAATCGAACTGCGACGGGTCCGTTGAGACTACCGGCGGCACCTTGTCAGGATCGATCTGGTTGTTGCTGGTCATCCGATGGGTGAGCGAAAGGGGAAACTCCTCGTCCTGTCCGTCATCGACATTGTCGGTGCCGACGACTTTGCCTGCCGGAGCTTTCGCCGCCGGCTTGCCGCTGCTGTCGCCGCACCCGGGCAGCCCTGCCGCCACCATGGCCAGGCACGCCGCCGTCACCAGAGTCCACCGCGTAACCTTCATGCTTCTCACCTGTCATTGCACAAGGATCGTTCGCCCAGCCCCCACAACAGCGGCAAGAGCGTATACTCAGAACGCCTGAAACGCCAGAGGAATTGCCCCGAAGCGGAAGCATTTTGGCGGGGGATCGGACCGGGACTCGTCGCGACCCGTTGCCGTTGCGTCGCCAGCGCCACATCCCCTTCTTGTCTTCGCCTCCAGCCCTACGGTCCCAGCCCCCATAACCCCCTTCTCCCGTGGCGCTTACGCGGCCAATTACCTTGCGTGCAGACTTTTGGATTATTCTTGCATGGCACATCATGCTATGCTATACTTCTGTTGATTTCCTATTGCTCCAGCTAATTCATAGGTGCCTTGCCGTGTGCGCATGGTCACTGGCTGGCGGCGTGAGTCTTGTTGGAAACCTACACTTCTATTCAAGGAGGATCGAACATGGCAAGGAAACAAAGCAGTCTCCTGATGCTGGTCTTGGCCATTGGGGTGGTGGCCGCTTTGGCCGCCGTGCAGGTGATCTGCGTGGCGGACCCCGTATCTCGGCCTAACCGAGACCTGGAGTCCCTGACGGGGGGCGACAATTGCAACGAGGACTGCGGCGACAAGATCTCAGCGGTCGTCTATCGGTGTGATGTCGTTATGAATGCCGCACATGAGGTCATTGACTGCTCATCGGGCGGCTGTTCTGCCGTTCAATTCTTCTACTCGGAATGTACGGTGAATGCCGCAGGGCCACAGTGCTTATTCAAACTCAGTCCACGTGATGTGGTTGAGCAGCACTGGACTTGGGACTCGGTTCCAGCGGCCTGCAATACTGCGAGTCAGTTTTCGCAGGTCATCAAGCAGCCTACCGAGTGCTCGCCGTTCCTTTTCGCTTCGGAGTGTGTCGTGCCCAATTGCGGTGCGGGTAACATGCACGATGCCGATCCGAAGGAGGGGTGGGACAGATGCGCCAAGTAGGCTGTGTCCGATGAGTCTATTGGGTTTCTGAGTGGGGGGCTGCCACTTGGCAGCACAGGGCCGCATCGGTGGCCCGCACCGTCAGGTGGCTGGGGCACGATTCTTTGCAGTGTACGACACACGTTGCCTTCTGGCCTGAGTGCGACTCGCCAGACAGGGCCCATCGCTCGGCTACGCGGCTTCGGCTGATGCAACAACATTGGCGCCTCTTCCGTCTCAAGGCAGGAGGCCGTGTCAGGAATTGAGGAAAATGAACATGACCATCATACGGCGTGGCACCATGGCAGCTTCCCTATTGGTCGTGGTGTTTGCCTCATGTGCCCATGGCAGCCCGCCTTCGGCCGACGAACTCTTGCAGACGCTGAGGGCGTTCGACCGCGCGTTTGAGGCAGGGCTCACGGTTGCGACGCGGGAAGAGGTCACGATTCTGGCTCAGCACGTCATTGAGCCAGCAGACAATCACCCCATCACCTGGCAATGGAGGACTGCCACGGACGGGGCTCGCATTGCGGTTACGCGTAGTGCGGGAGAAGTCGGCATACCGACTCGTTGGGCGTCTTCTCCCTCTGACGGAAAGGACAACAGACGCAACCGCACAGTCAGTGTCGGACAAAGGTTTTTCTTCAACGACAAGTACTCAGGTGGCATTTGGGCATCGGCCGGGGCGGATCGTCGCGGAGAAGATCCAAGCCAGATTGGCCCTGGAGAACTGACCTACTCGGCAGCATATTGGCCTCCGGACGCCCCGTCCCTGAGTGACCGCCCGAGGAAGATCCTCTGGTCCCTCGGCCGCGGCTTCGCCAAGCACATCGACCAGATCACCGAGATTCGGGACCGCGGCGACGGAACGCTGGAGTGCCGGTGCGTGGGCAAGGCCTGGGAAACCGCGCCCGGTACGTGGGAACTGGTGATCGACAGCCATGCCGGTCACCTGGTTCGCTCGGCGAAGTTCACGGCTACTGGACGTCCAGGACTTCTCTACGAGGTAGAGACTTCAGGAATGAAGACCGTTGATGGGCTGGTTGTGGCCACATCAGCGACGTGGCTGAGCCATCAGTCCGTTACCAGGGGCGACGTGTCATTGTTTACCCTCGAGAGTCTGTCGTCGAATCCCGACCGGGATTTCATCGCGACCGTCGAGAAGGGCATGTTCGGACCATTTCCCGGACACGGCGCCATCGCCGACTGGCGGTATGCGCCCATGTTCGGCCGATCGTTTGATCCCGGTTTCGTCTATACGACCGACGAGATGTGGCAACAGCGACACGGCGAGGTGATCGAGAACATTGAGCACTATCCCACCGCCGAGGTCGAAGAGTCACCCAGTGAGGCCGTCCCCGAGCAGAGCCACTCTGTTTCGACGGGAACGGGCGTCGCCGCCCAGGCGGTGCCGCCCGAGGCGCCCTGGTGGCACGTACCACCCGTGGCGGCCTTCCTCATCCTGGCGGCCCTGCTGGCTGCAGCCGGAGCCTACACCTACCTGCGCCGTCGGGGCGGCAACTCGACGGAGGACGCCGGATCATGAAGCCCGCTCGCACGGTCCGCCTGTTGGTCGGCGCGGTGTGCGCTGCCCTTGCGGCAGGGTTGCTATGGGTCAGCGTGTCGTCTCTCCGGCTGTCTTACGGCAATTCCCAAAAGCAACGCGCGGCCCCGGCCGAGGGCATCGCGAAGACCTGCGGCCCAGAAGCCCTTCTGGTCGCCTGCGCACGCCTCGGCATCCCGGTGAGCGATTTCGGTATGGTCAACTGCCTGAACCCCGGCAAGGAAGGGGTCAGCTTTGGACAGCTTAAACAAGCAGCCGCGGCGCTCGGCTGCAACTCACGCCTGGTAACCGTGACCTTTGAGGCATTGACCAGCCACAACGGAACGGCTGTGCTATGGGTCAACGGCGACCACTTCCTGGCCGTCGATCCGCGCGAGAAGCCGCAAGAGCAAAACGGCGGCAGCCCGCCAATCCGTGTGTACAACACCAACGAACCGGCACAATGGTGGTCCGCAGAGCAGCTTCAGCGCATATGGAAGGGCGAAACACTGCTGTTGTCGAGGACGGACTTAAGTGCCGCCTCGCTAACACATGGGCCGCACCTGGAATGGGCGGACTGCATGCAGGATATGGGTTATGTCACTGCGGGGGATCCGCTCCAATACGTGTTTGCGTTCCGCAACAGCGGCTCGTCGGACCTTACATTGAAGGTCATCAAGACGGGATGTGGTTGCGCTGCGGCCGCTGCCGACAAGCCCGTGTACGGGCCCGGCGAGACCGGGCAACTGCGGATGAGTGTCAACACGTCAGCCAAGCGCGGATACGTGCATGTTGCGGCTTTTGTTGAGAGTAATGATCCCAGCCTGCCGCTGAGCACGGTTCGGGCTGCGTGCGGGGTTCACCACGATCGGCTGACTTCCAGCGACAAGATCTGGTTCGGCGGCATTCCCAGAGGGCAACGGGCCATCCAGTCTTTTTACGCATACGACGCGGGCAAGAACAGGCTGGACATCAAGAACGTACGATTGGAGTTTGACGACAGCCTCGGCACAGAGCTTCGGGCTACAACCAAGCTGCACCGCATCAGGAAATCCACAGAGGCTGTCCGGGCCGTGCAGACGCTTCCCGTGCAGCCGGGCGACTATGCCATTACCGTGGAGGTGCTGCCTGAGGAAGGCTGTTCCGCCGGACCGTTCAGCGGACGCGTGATCGTCGAGACCAACCAGCCGAAGACGCCGCAGGGAGTTGTCGTGTTTGTCGGCGAAGTGCTGACGGACGTGCAGGCGACACCCAGTGCCTTGGTACTCGCTGCCGACGGCAATACGTCCATCGAAATCAAGACGACCCTTACTCGGCCGGAAGGACGGTCCGTAGATGTGCAGGAGGTCAAGCTGGCCAGTGACTCTGTGCCCACGCTCCTGTTGGAAGGCAACCGAACGAAGTACGTCGAGGGAGGCGTGGAACTCCACTTGACGCTGCGGACTTCCTCGCCGATACTCAATACGCCCAGCCACGGCCAACTCTTGATTACCTTCGCCAACGGCGACACAAAGACCGTTCCAATCCTTGTTTCACGATAACTCCGCAATATCATGGCGTCTCCGGGCTCACCCAAGCCGTCGCCAAATCCACGGCACAGGTATCGTCTATTGCCAAGCTTATCGTGACCCGTTGCCGTTGCGTCGCCAGCGGCGGCCATTGCCGTTGCCGTTACCGTTGCCCCCGACGAGGGCCAGGTGCCCTTCGCCGAGCAGGTTCTCGACGTCGGCCAGCAGGGCCGGGTCGGCCTGCACGCGGAAGCGGGTGCCGGTCAAAATCACGGCCCGGTAGTTGCCGGGCGTGGTCAGCTCGACGTGGACCGGCACGCGGCCGGGGTGGGCGGCCAGAATGTCGCGCAACTGTTCGAGCTGCTCGTCCTCGAGGGCCTGCTCGCGCAGCCGCAGACGGATCGCTGAGGTCAACTTCTCGCGGGCCTCGTCGATCGAATAGACCTCGTTGACCCGCACGCTCGGCTCTTCCCAACGGCGGCTGACCGACCCGGCAATCAGCACGACCTGGTCTTCCTGGAGCAGAGGGTCGAACTGCTGGACGGTCTTGTCGAAGACGACGCACTCGGTGCTGCCCTCGAGGTCCTGGAGGACGACGATGAGCATCTTCGAGCCGCGCTTCGTGAGCCGCTCGCGACGGCCGGTGATCATGCCGCCGAGCAGGACGGAGGCGTCCTCGGGTTTTTGCTTGAGGTCGGCCGTCGTGGCGTTGGCGTAGATGCGGAGTGTCCGTTCGTGCTCGGCCAGCGGGCTGCTGGAGACGAAGAAGCCGAGCACCTCCTTCTCCATCTGCAGCAGTTCGTTGGGCGGCCACTCCTCGATCTCGGGCAAGGCGTCGCGATCGAGTTTCTCGGCCGTCGAGGGACCGCCGAACAGCGAGCCCTGTCCGCTGCGGCGGTCGGCCTGGACGCGGCTGCCCTGGGCCAGGACCCGATCGAGCACGGCCGCCATGCGGCTGCGGGCGGCGCCGAGCGAGTCGAACGCCCCGCACTTGATGAGGCTGTCGATCACGGCGCGGTTGACTTGCCGCAGGTCCACGCGCTCGCAGAACTCGAACAATGATCGGAACGGTCCGCCGGCGCCGCGGGCCTCGATGATGGCCTCGACGGCCTTCTCGCCGACGCCCTTGACGGCCGCCAGGCCGAAGCGGACTGTGCCCTCGACGACCGTGAAGCGGCTGTCCGACTGGTTGACGTCGGGCGGCCGCACCTCGATGCCCATCCGCTTGCACTCGGCGATGTCTTCGACCACCTTGTCGGTGAAGGCCGAGTCGTAGGTCAACTGGGCGGCCATGAACTCGACCGGGTGCAGAGTCTTCAGGTAGGCCGTCTGGTAGGCGATCTTGGCGTAGCGCGTCGAGTGGCTCTTGTTGAAGCCGTAGCCGCCGAACCGCGTGATCAACTCCCAGATCTCGTCGATCAGATTGTCAGGCAGCTTCTTGTCGCGGCAGCCCTTTTTGAAAACCTCTTCCTCGGCGGCAATGATGTCATGGTTCTTCTTGCTGATGGCCTTGATGAGCTTGTAGGCTCGCGGCAGCGGGATGTCGCCCAGGCGGTTGCAGATCTGCATGACCTGTTCCTGGTAGGCCATGATGCCGTAGGT
>JAFGPY010000431.1 GCA_016935955.1 Planctomycetota bacterium | reverse complement strand
GCAGTTCATCACAAGGTTCCGACACTTCGTCTCAAGGTTTGCCTGTCGCGGCACCTCCTTTCCGGACTCCACGTGTCCGCTCACCGAATTTCAAAGAACCTGTCCCTATCTGCACTCTACTCCTGCAACCGCGCAGGGTCAAGCGGAGTTCCGCACAATGTCCACGAGGTGCCGCCGCCGGGCCGGGAACGCGTTTTTCGGGGCCCAAATCGGCGCGGTTTGCCGCTTGAACGCGAGCCGCCAATCGCCTAGAATCGGCCCCGGTAGCCGCTGATGCTGTTGGTCGCGGGCGGCTGGGGAGAGAGGGCATGTCTGCACAGACGTCGGTCTTCAACAGCTCGGAGCCATACTACGAAATCATGATCGACTGGGAGAAGCGGCTGGCCCACGAGTCGCCGTTTTTCCAGCGGGCGCTGCAGTCCGTCCACGCCCACAGCGTGCTCGACTGCGCCTGCGGTCTGGGTCAGCACGCCTGCCTGTTCGCCCGCTGGGGCATGAGCGTCAGCGGCTCGGACCTCTCCGAGGAAATGGTCCGCAAGGCCCGCCACCTGGCCGACTCGCGCGGCCTGGCCATCGAGTTCAAGCAGGCCTCCTACGATGCCCTGTCGCAGGCTTTCGCCGAATCGTTCGACGCCGTGGTCTGCACGGGCAACAGCCTCTCGCTGGCCGGCAAACGCTCGGTCGTCGAGACGGCCATTCGCGAGATGGGCAAGGTCACGCGGCAGCAAGGCGTTCTGATTCTCCACGTCCTCAACTACGACCTGTTCCCGCCGGGCAAGAATACCTACGGCGAACCCGTGGCTCGCGAGCACATCGGGCAGAACTACATCTTCCTGAAGAACTTCTGCCGCGCCGGCACGACGTGCGACATGGACCTGATCGTCCTCCAGAGCGGCGCCACCGACACTTGGACGCGCACCGTGTTCAGCGAGCGGCTGCTGTTGCTCGACAAGGCCTCGCTGGTGGGAATGGTCGAGGCCGCGGGCTTCGGCAAGATCAAGCTCTACGGCGGCTACGGCATGGCGCCGTTCGACGCCAAAACCAGTCACGACCTGATTCTCGTTGCCAGGAAAGAGTAGGACCATGAGCGTCGAAGAACGATTGGCGGAACTGGGCTGGAAGCTGCCGCCTGCGGCCGGGCCGATCGGCGCCTACGTGCCCGTCGTGCGGACCGGCAACCTCCTGTTTGTCAGCGGGCAACTGCCCCTGCGTGACGGCAAGCTCCGCGTCACGGGACATGTCGGCGGCACGGTCACCGAGCAGCAGGCCCAGCAGGAAATGCACCAGGCGGCCCTGAACGCCCTGGCCATCGTCAGGGCCGAACTGGGTTCGCTGGACCAGGTGCGGCGAGTCGTCCGACTGGTCGGCCACGTGGCCAGCGCGCCCGACTTCACCGAGCAGGCCGCCGTGACCAATGCCGCCAGTGAGGTTTTTCTGAAGCTCTTCGGCCCGGAGCGCGGCAGTCACGCCCGCCTGGCCCTCGGCGCCGCCGCCCTGCCCAAGGGCTCCCCCGTCGAACTGGAAGTGATCGTCGAGGCCGAGGAGTAGAACGCGACGGCGTTGACTCCGAGCCGGCCGTCGCCTAGAATCGCTTAGTTGAGAAATGCAATCCGCTAACCCTGAGGAGAATCAGAACATGGCAGGACAGAATGTGGTGATGCTGACCGACGACAACTTCGAGGCCGAGGTCCTTCAGAGCGATACACCCGTGCTGGTGGACTTCTACGCCGAGTGGTGCGCCCCGTGCCGCATGATGGGACCGGTCATCGACGAATTGGCCGCAGAGTACGCCGGCAAAGCCAAGATCTGCAAGCTCGACACCGACGCCAATCGCGATGCCCCGACCCGCTTCGGCATCAGCGCCATCCCGACGATCATCCTGTTCTCGGGCGGCGAGATCGCCAAGCGATTCGTCGGCGTCAACAAGAAGGGCGACCTGAAAGCCGCCATCGACGCCGCGGCACAGTAGCATCACAGGAGCGACAGCATAAGAACACAATCGGCGCCGTTCGCCTCGTGGCGGACGGCGCCGTTGTTTTTTGGCCGATAACATATCCGGCGGCTGCCAGCCGCCTGCGGCCAGGCTCCATGAAGAATGTGCCACGGCCGGGCTTGTCCCGCCATGCCGAAGAGACGAACGCATCGGCACACGCAAGCGGAACGAAGCCGCCCGGAAACCGCTCCAAGTGTCCACCGCCGGGTCAGCGTGCGGCCTTGAATTTCGCGACCAGTTCCGACTTGTCGCCCGAACGCATCAGGCTCTCGCCGACAAGGATCGCCTGCACCCCCGCGGCCAGCAGCCGCGATACGTCCGCGTCCGTGGCGATGCCGCTCTCGGCCACGAGGACGCACCCGGCCGGCACGAGCCGCGCCAGCCGCTCGGTCGTCGCCAGGTCCACCGTGAACGTTCGCAGGTCGCGGTTGTTGACGCCGATGAGCTTCGCCCCGGCCTCGAGGGTCCGACCCAGGGCTTCCTCGTCGTGCGACTCAACAAGCGGCTCCATGCCCAACTCACGCCCCAGGGCGATCAGTTCGGCCAGCAGCGTCCCTTCCAGGGCGTCGGCGATCAGCAGAAACGTGTCAGCCGCCCAGGCCCGCGCTTCCCAGACCTGGTACGGAGCGATGAGGAAGTCCTTCCGCATCACCGGCATCGGCACGACGGATTTCGCCTGCTCCAGGTACTCCAGCCGTCCGCCGAAGTAGCGTTCGTTGGTCAGGACGCTGACGGCATCGGCCCCGGCCTCGGCGTACTGGGCGGCAATCTGCCGCGGATCGAACTCGGCCACGATGTCGCCGGCCGAAGGGCTGCGCCGCTTGATCTCGGCAATCAGCCGCACCGGGCCGTCGCCGTCGCGTCGTAGCGCGGCCGCCATGTCGGCCGGCGCCGGTCGATCGGCAGCGCGGCTCTTCAGGTCGCCGAGCGGCGCGCGCGCTTCGGCCTCGGCGAGTTCCTGGCGTTTGTGTTTCAGGATCTGGTTGAGTATGTCAGGCAGATGACTCATGGTCCCCTCTGGAAAACCCTTGCCCCCCACCCCGACCACCCACTATGATCGCGGCCACAACAGCATACCGCAAGGAGCCCGGAATGCAAACGTTCCCTGTGCGTACGGCGCGGCGAGAGCAGATGATCGACATCACCGAACAAGTCGCCGCGGCAATTCGCGGCGGCGCCGAGGAAGGCATCTGCCAGGTCTTTGTGCCGCACACCACGGCCGGCGTGACGATCAACGAGAACGCCGATCCGAGCGTGGTGGCCGACATCCTGGCCAAGACGTCGCGCATGGTTCCGCGCGACGAAGGCTACACTCACGCCGAGGGCAACAGCGACGCCCACATCAAGGCCTCGCTGTTCGGCTTCAGCGTAATGATTCCCGTCAGCGGCGGACGTCTGGTGCTCGGCACGTGGCAGGGCATTTACTTCTGCGAGTTCGACGGTCCGCGGACGCGCACCGTGCACGTTCAACTGCTGGGTCAGTAGGCGAGCCCCTCATGTCGCTCGACAAACTCCTGCAATCCGAGATCGCCGGAAACGCCGCCAGCATCGTTCTTCTGCTCAGCGGCCTGCCCCTGCTGCTGGCGATCATGGCCGGCTGGCGTCGCAAGGGACTGGGGCTGCCCTATGACGGCGCCTGGCCGGCCGTGACCTGGGGCCGCCTGCATTGGGGCCTGCCCTTCGTCCTGGCGGTCTTCGTGTGCCAGAGCCTGCTTCACCAGGCGGCCGGGACCGCAGCCAACTCGCTGGCGGGACCAGGAGGACTGGCCGCCCTGCCCCGGCCCACGCAGGCGGTCGCCGGCAGCCTGGCGACCGTGGCCCACTGGGCGATCGTCTGCGGAGCCGTCCTGACGTGGCTGGCCCTGGCCCGAAAGGCCACGGCCGCAGCGCTCGGCCTGTCGACGCGACGACTCGCGAAGTCCGTCGGCTACGGCCTCGTGCTGCTGCTTGCCGCCGAGCCGTTGATCGTCGCCACGCTGGCGATCGGCAACGGGGTGCACGCGTGGCTGCGCGGGCCGGCGCCCGGCCACCCGGTGCTTCAGTCGCTGGGCCAGGGCCCGCAGCCGGTCCAGATGATCGTCCTCTTCGTGACGGCCGGCCTGGTCATTCCGTTCTTCGAGGAGTTGTTCTTCCGCGGCATCCTGCAGACCACGTTGATGCGATCGGGCAGCGCCGTCGCGGCCATCACCGTCAGCAGCCTGCTCTTCGGCCTGGTCCACCTGCCCGTGCCGACCAGCGTCGTGCCGCTGACGATCCTCGGCTGGGCCATGGGCTACGCCTTCTACCGCACCCGCAGCCTGGCATCCTGCGTCGCGATGCACAGCGCCTTCAATCTGCTCAGCCTCAGCCTAACCGTCCTTCCGCAAATGATCCGCGCCGCGCACTGATACTGTGAAGGCAACTCCCCTCACACCCAAGCCCGCTGCATTGCAGCGGGATACGAAACATCGGTAACCGTTCGATCCCCCGGCAATCAACATTATGCGCCATTAATATAACTACTTGCGCCAAAAGAAGTTCGCGCCCATACTGTTCTTGACCCCTT
>JAFGPY010000430.1 GCA_016935955.1 Planctomycetota bacterium | reverse complement strand
TGAAGAGGCAACCTCGCGGCGTTTCATCAATGCTTTGGTAAACGATGCGCTCCAGTGCAGATGCGACCCCGCCTTACGCACCCATCCACCAGTAAAGCAATGCGGCTGCAACACCGACGAACATGAGGACTGCGGTTCCGCAACCGGCCCCAGCGTCACGGGGTCGACGTCCGCTTCGCGGATCGTTCTTCATGCGACCGCTGTAGAGCCACCGGCCGCACTGCGGACACACAAGCGATCCGCGACTGACTTGGGCACCGCACGTCGTGCAGCGACGCGGTTTGGGACTTCCGCCGGCCATGGTGATGGGCACATCGCGGCGCTCGGCCGGGCGGGCCATAGGTGGCGCCTGCGTCGGCTGCGCGGCAGCGCGACAGAGAGGTGAGACACAACCGTTCATCGTGAAGCACTTCAGGTGATAGCGCAAGCCGCACTTCGGGCATACAGTCACGCGGTCGCCTGGAACGATCGGCTCGTGGCACAGCTTACACTCGCCCTGATGTTCCGTGGCCTGGTCGACCCTCCGCACGACGCGCGATGGTCTGATCGACGCCAGCTTCTTGAGTGCGGCGTCCGCAACGCGGCTGGCCCCCTTCTTCAACTCGCTCTCGGCGGTTTTCAGCGCATCGTCGCGTGCGCGGCCGGCCTGTTGCTTCAGAAGATCGTCCAGTTCCCGGACGGCGCCGAGCCCCTTATCCTGCACAAGGCGTGAGGCTTCCTCGGTCGCCTCCATGGCCTGCCCGATGGCGAAGTCCGAGGCCATCTGCTGGGCCCAATCGATCCCATCGCCGAGCACCTCGCGAGCCACGCCGAGCGTATCGACGCCGCGGGCCTTCAGTTCGCTCAACTCGGGGCTATCGCCGATCTGCTGTTGAGCAGCCAGATTCTCAAGCCGGCGTCGCGCCTCCTCTGCTCCCGACATTTCGATGGTCAGACCACCCGTCGTATCCGAGCCACTCATGTCGACGAGACGCGGCATCTCGACCGTGCCAACTGTCGAACCGATGGTCCCGCTGTCGGGACCGATGGACGGCACCGGCCGCGCGGGGCGAGACGCTACGGGCTCCGACGTAGTCCCCTCGGCATTCGTCGCGGCCGAGGCACCCCGGCACTCTGAACAGACATAATCGCGGACCGACTCGGTGCGATCCAGTTCCACCCACCGGCCGCAGGATTTGCAGGATACGATCCGCCCCATCGGTTCTGGTCTCCTCCGACGACTGATGTGCCCGCACACTGACCGACCGCCACGCCGCCTCCAACAGGTTACAGCGATGGCACCGGAAGGTCAATTGCAGAGTCGCCCCGCCCCGGCATCACCCGTCCCCGGCGTCGCCCGAAGAGTTGACGCACAGGCCCCGGCGGTACTTCCCGACGATCAGGGGCCGCGACACGGCACGTTGACCTTCGCCGGGTCAACTGGTAAACTGCGGCCTCGCAAGAGCTTCGGCAAAGGAACAACAACTGCATGGCCGCCAAGCGCCCGAGGAACAAACTTCTCGACTACACGCTCTACGTCGTGCTGCGTACGGGCGTGCTGCTGGTTCAGTTGTTTCCCATCGAAGTCATGCAACTGGTGGCCCGCGGACTGGGCAACCTGTTTTACCTGATCGACGCGAAGCACCGCAAACGGGCCATCGAAAACCTGAGCCTCAGCTTCCCGGACTGGTCGCCACGACGCGTCCGCAGAACGGCCCGAAGGTGCTGCCAGCACATGATCATGCTCGGCATGGAGATTCTGAGCCTGGCCAAGCTGATCAACCGCCACACGTGGCACGAGTACGTGGAACTGGACAACGTGGCAACGGCACTGCGGGTCATCTGCGATAACCGCGGCATCATTCTTCTGACCGGCCATTTCGGCAACTGGGAGGTCCTCGGCTACATGGTCGGGTCCCTGGGCATCCGGACCTACGCCGTGGCCCGGCCGATTGACAATCCCTACATCGACCGCTGGCTGCTCAAGCACCGCGAGGAAACCGGCCAGTGCATCATCAGCAAGTTCGGGGCCGCCGATCTGGCGGTCAAGGTGATCCAGCAGCAATCGCCGCTGTGTTTCGTGGCCGACCAGCATGCCGGCAACAAGGGCGTGTGGGTGGACTTCTTCGGGCGTCCGGCCTCGACCTACAAGAGCATCGCCCTGCTGGCCATGCAGATGAACTGCCCGATCGCCGTGGCCGGCGCTTGGCGGCTGGGCAATCGCTTCAAATTCCGAACCCACATCGAGGACGTCATCGACCCGCAGGACTACGCCGACGACAAGGAAGCGATCAAGAGTATCACCATCCGCTACACAAAGGCCCTGGAGAGACTGATCCGCAATGCTCCGGACCAGTATCTTTGGATGCACCGTCGCTGGCGAGAGCCGCCACCACCGCGGAAGAAGAGGGCGACCGCTGTCGGACAGACAAGTACTCCTCCTGCGGCCGCAGAGCCTGCGGTCTGAGTTGCGGCTGCGCGCCGATCAATGGTGATCGATTCCCGCGAACTGAATTCCGAACTGAGTGGGATCACAGGCCAAGGTATCAGATGATCGTGTCGCGACTGTGCGGCTGAGATTGACGACGATGTCTCGCCGCAAGCCAGCGGAGCAGTACCAGCGCCGGCACACTCACGGCCGAGTAGCCGACCAGGCCGACCCAGAAACTCGCGTCCGCGAACGTCAAGCCTTCGAAGGAAACCGCTCTCGCCAGAGCCAGCGGCGAGATGAGCCACGCCCAACCGATCGAACTGCCGCTGTTTTCGAGCACGAGGTAGCCGAGCACCAGAGGACCGAACAGAAAGAGCATGACGTCCATGAGGGCAGCCCCCTGCCACGGCGCGTCGCAGGCACGATAGGCCAGGCGATAGGCAATGGCCGCCAGGCCCGCGCCCGCCAGGCCCAGGAAGACCTGAGCCACGCGCAACAGTGGCTGGCCGGCGAAGATTGCGGCGGCAAGCAGAACCGGTGAGGCCACGAAGGCCAGCAAGAGGACTTCGGCTGCACGCAGCAGCAGCCAGCGACCGAATCGCTCCACCGGATCGCCTTCACCGAGCAAGGTCCCGGGCCACATCGGATAAAGCACCAGTAACAACACGGTCCACGTTGCAGCCACAGCGGCCAGGGCGTTGACGGGTGAGGTCAATACGGACGCCTGACGGCTGACGGAAGCCAGAAGCGTGGCCACGAGCAGTACGGCCGCCAGCACGACGACACAGACAGCCGCCAAGGCGAAAAGCCGGTCGGCACGGCGGGGTTCCGCGGGTCCGGTTGCGGTGGGAGTATCCTGGTACCTAGAGTCCATGGGCGATTCCAACCTTGACGAGGGCAAGTGTCAGCCCCGGATGGTCGCCGTGTTGCGCTGCGGGCCACGGTAGGGGCGAACGCTTCGCAGAACCAGATTCACTTCTTCGACTGCCTCGTGCAGTCCGCCGAATTTCTCATAGGCCTGGTCGAGCAACTGGATTTTGCCCCGGGCGGTGATGTTCTCGAGCAACTCGGCCTCGCGGCACGGCGGCTTACCCCATACAATACGCGTCACGCTGCGTTTTGTATAGAGGACAATTTCCGGCTCTCTGCGGTCGAGGCGTTTCTCAACGTTACCGACATCGATGCGACAGACGCCAAAGTCGGCAACGCGGTTCTTGAGCAGGTCGGCAACCTGTGCGCCGCCAATCACGGCGGCATCGGCCCACACGACGCCGGGCTCGGGCGGCAATGTGGGCACGCCCGTGAGCACGACCAGGCGACGGTCTCCCAACTCGGGATCCAGGTACTGCCGGTCACCGAGCCGCACACCCTCGCCGTCGACCATGACATAACGGGCTTGGTTTCCCTTTCCGATCTCGACGAAGGCCACGGGCCGGCGGAAACCCATCGAGACCTCCAGGCCGTTGCTCTGCCCGGCCACCTTGGGCGAATCGAGCCGCACGTGGTAGACCTTGCGAATCCAGGGATTGGCCTCCAGGCACTCGGCCACGCGGCGACTGGCGGTGTGGTCCATCAGGCTGAGACGCGGCGGCAAACAGGCGAGCGAGGCGCTGATCTCGTCGGCGATTTCGGGCGTCATCCAGGATGTTTGTTGAACGAGTTTGAGATCGGACGTGTCGACACAGAACTTGGGATCACAGGCCATGGTCCGTCGCCACAGGGAAAGTCCGTAGACGATCGCCATGCCAACGATCGAGACGGTCACGGCAATGAGGACGGTCTTCCACGGGCGCAGCGGAGGGCGCGCAGCACGGACCGTACCCCCTGGAACATTGCGGCTGGTTCTGGTGTTCACTGCATAGTTGTTGTCGGCGAGAATTGGATTTTGGATAAGAAGATTCCGGGCGTCACAGGACTGAAAATCAAGATTTTCGCCCCCTTAGGACCGATAATCCATCGCGGCGTCGTGCAGGGCGATTTCAACGATGTAGCGGCACAGACCGGCAAAGCTGATACCGGCCCCGGAGGCCGATTTCGGCAGCAGACTGTGTGTGGTGAACCCCGGGATGGTGTTGAGTTCAAGGACCGGGGCGGTACCGTCGGGTTGCAGGATCATGTCGACGCGTGAGAATCCGCGACAGCCCAGAGCCTTGTGCGCCGTCACGGCCGCACGACGAACGCGCTGCACTACGTCATGCGGCAGATCGGGGTCGATCAGGTAACCCGTCGAATCGTCAAAGTACTTGGCGTCATAGTTGTAGAACTCCTGCGTCGGGACGATCTCGACAAGCGACAACCCCTGTTCGTGCAGCACGCCGATGGTCAACTCGCGACCGAAGATTCGCCGCTCGACCAGCGCCGCGTCGTAATGAGCCAGAACATCGTTCAAGGCCAGACGGTACTGCTCGGCGTCAGCCGTCAGATGCACGGCTACACTCGATCCCTCGGCCACCGGCTTGACGACAACATCTGGCCCCAAGGCCTCGTAGGCTTGCTGCCGCGTCTGTTCGTCCGCACGACGGATGACCCGCCAGTCGGGCGTGGCCAGTCCTGCAGCGACAAACCGCTCTTTGGACGCCACCTTGTCCATGGCCAGGCAACTGGCCTCAGCTCCGGAGCCGACGTACGGAATGCCCATTTCGTCCAGTTGCCGCTGCAGCCGACCGTCCTCACCGTAGGCCCCGTGCAGAGCGATAAAGGCCACATCGATATCCAGGTCGCGCAGCTCGCCGACGTGCTCGGGCTTCAGGTCGATGTCGCGAACCGCGAAGCCGGCTTCTTGCAGCCCGCGGGCCACCTCGCGGCCGGACATCAGCGACACCTCGCGCTCCGAACCGATGCCGCCCATGAGCACGGCCACGCGGACGCGGGCCGGATCGCATGGCGAAACGTCAGCCAGGAACTTCGGACGTGAGGGAGCAAAACAATCCACGGTCATCCCCAGGTTTCCAGTTCCAGTTCGAGAAACGTCTCGGTTCGCTCGTGAACCTTCTTGCGAATCAGTTCGATCAACTCACGGACGTCCGCGGCCGTGCAGTCCTTGCCGGCCACGATATAGTTGGCGTGCTTGCGCGAGACCGACGCGCCGCCGACCTTCGCTCCCTTCATGCCCACCTGGTCAATCAGCGCCCCGGCACTCAGGCCGCGCGGATTCTTGAACACGCAACCGGCCGAGCGATTGGCCATCGGCTGCGAGTTCTTCTTGGTGATCCACACTTCCTTCATGAAGTGGCTGATGCGCCGCTCGTTGTCCTCGGTCAGTCGGAATTCGGCCTCAATCACAAACCGGGCGCTGATGTTGCTGGTCCGGTAGCCGAAGGCCAGATCGTCGCGCTCGCGGTAGAAGACCTGCCCCTTGGTGTCCATGACCTTGACACGTTCGGTCACCTGCCCGATGTCGCCGAACTTTCCGCCGGCGTTCATGCGGACCGCGCCGCCCACCCAGCCGGGGATGCCGACCAACGGCTCCAGGCCCGTCAGGTGAGCTTCGGCGGCGCCACGAACCAGGGCCGCAAGACTCAGGCTGGCTCCGGCACGAACCAAGTCCTCGGTCACCGAGAAGCCACCGAAACCCTTCGAGCTGAGTTGGACGACGACGCCGCGAACGCCTTCGTCGCTGACCAGGACGTTCGACCCGTTGCCAAGCACGCGGATGGGCAGATCGGTCTGGGCCACACGTTCGAGGACGCCGCGAAGCTGCTCCTCATTCTGCGGCACAACGAAGTAATCGGCCGGTCCCCCCAGACGAAATGTCGTCAGCGGAGCCAGAGGCTTGTCTTTCTCAACGATCTCCTCGAATCCCTTGAAAAGCTTCATAGCGTCTCACTTTCTGCCAGTTTTTGTGTCGGTACCGCCGCCCCGACCCGCACGCTGTAATACTGTCTGTGGCGACAGAGCATGCGGCCCCTGCCCTCACATCCCTGCGGCGCCCGAGGTAGCCTTGCGGCTCAGTTGCTCAAGCACGCAGTCGGCCACCTGATAGACGCTACCGGCGCCCATGGTCACCAGGCAATCGCCCGGCCGCAACTCGGCCCCCAGAACCGCGGTGATTTCCTCAAATGACTTCAGGTAACGGGCATCGCCGCCCATGCGGCGGATTTCACTGACCAAGTCCTCGCTGCTGACGGCCTGCTTCTCGGCCTCGCTGTCGCGAACGAAGTAGATATCCGGCATGAGCATCACGTCCGCCAGGCCGAAACTCTTGGCGAAGTCCTCCATCAGGAATCGCGTGCGGCTATGCTGGTGCGGCTGGAAGACCACCCACAGCCGCTCGGGCTCGTAAGCGTCGGTGATAGCCCGCAGCGACGCCTGAATCTCCGTGGGATGATGGGCATAGTCGTCCACGACCGTGATGCCGCGCGAGATACCCTTCAACTCCATTCGTCGCCCGACGCCGCCGAAGGTGCTCAGACTGCGAAGGATCGCGTCGACGTCGGCGCCGCAATGGGTGGCCAGGGCCGCAGCAGCCAGAGCGTTCATCACGTTGTGCCGGCCCGGAAGCTTCATCCGGGCGTGGCCCAACTTCTTGCCGCAATGGAACAAATCAAAGCGACACTGTCCGCGGAAGGCCTGAACATTGACAGCTCGCCAGTCGGCCTGCTCACCGTCGATGGCAAAGGTTTCGATTGGCGCCGAGATGCGCTCCACGACCTCGGGAACGTTGCGGTCCTCACCGTTGACCACCAGCAGCCCGTCGCTCGGCACCAGAGCGGCGAAGGCGGCGAATGACGTCTTCACGGCGGCGAGGTCGCGGTAACAGTCCGGATGGTCGAAGTCCACGTTGAGAATAGCCGCCAGACGCGGATAGAGCTTCAGGTAGGAATGGTCGTACTCGCAGGCCTCGGCCACAAAAGGCGTGCCTCCCCCTGCCCTGCTGCCGCCACCAAGCTGCGGCACGTCGGCCCCGACCACGTACGACGGGTCCAGGCCGGCCAATGTCAACATGTAGGCCAGGAGGCCGGTGGTCGTGCTCTTGCCGTGCGTTCCGGCCACGGCCACACCGCAGCGTGCCCTCATGGCCTCGCCGAGCAGCGCGGCGTACTTGACGACGGGAATCTGCCGCTCGATCGCCGCGGCGTACTCCGGATTGTCCGGTTTGATGGCGGCACTGATGACCACGCGGTCGAGATGCTCGGGCAGGTTCTCGGCCCTCTGGCCGATGGCCACGCGGGCACCGAGGTCGCCCAGGTGCTCGGTGTGCGGCGACGCCTGGCGGTCGGACCCGGAAACGATGGCCCCCTCGCGCAGCAGCAGGGCCGCAAGGCCGCGCATGCCGCAGCCACCGATACCAACGAAGTGCACACGCTGGTCACGGAAAGGGTTTCCGGCCGGGCGGGCGCAGAGATTCACCGAGGGTGAGTCCGTCATGATCCGCAGTGTAGAACCTTTGTCATTGGCTGTCAATGCAGGCATCCTCGCAACGGCGTCAGAAGATCAGTTTCACGGCTACCGAACGTCACTTAACGTCTCAGCGTGGAGAGAATCGCCGAGACAATGCTCTGGGCCGCCTCCGGGTGACCCAGCAATCGTGCAGCTTCGGCCATGCGCTCGCGGCGGCCGTCGTCCTCCATCAGTTGCGGCAAGGCCTGCCACAAGACGTCGACGTTGCGCTCGGCGTTGGCCAGGTCGCGTGCCATGACGGCCGCCCCCGCGTCCTCGAGCACACGGGCATGGTCTTCCTGGTGATGGTCGCGGTGGAACGGGTATGGCATCAGGACCGACGGAACGCCCAGAGCCGTCAGTTCGGCGATCGTGCTGGCCCCTGCGCGACAAATCATCAGATCGGCCAGGGCGTAGACCAGTCCCATCTCGTCAACGTAGTCGCGGACATAGTAACGTGGATGCTTGCCGACCACGGAGCGGCGCACGTCGTCGGCATGAGCCTGCCCGGTTAGGTGCAGCACCTGCCAGCGGTCGAACTGCACGAGCCGCGAGGCAAGCAAGGCCATGGCCCGATTGATGCTCTGGGCTCCGAGCCCGCCGCCGGTGACGACCAGGGTGTGGTGGTCGCCGCTGAGACCGAGGGTCTTGGCCGCGTGAGAGCGGTCGATGCCGAACAGGTCCTTGCGCACGGGGCATCCGACGGCCTCGACGCGACGGCTCGACCGCAACTGGGCGATGGTGGCCTCGAACTGGCAGAAGACGGCGTCGGTCCGTGGAGCGAGTCGGGCGTTGGCCCGGCCGACATGGAGGTCGGGGTTCAGGATGAAGTTGGGCAAGCCCATCTTCTGTGCCTCTCGCACGGCGGCATAGCTGCCGAAACCGCCAAGGCCGATGACGGCGCTGGGCTGCAAGGACTGCAGGAACTCGCGGGCATGGCGGCCGCTGCTCCAGAAACTCAGCAGGAACTTCAGCCACGTCCATGGCCGCATGGACAGCCCTCGCGAGGCCTCGTAGTGGACCTTGTAGGGCCGAGGACCGAGGACGCGGCGGTCGATATCGCGATGGGTCACGAAGAAGGCAACCTGAACCTGCGGCGCGACAGCCTGAAAGGCTTCGGCCAGCGTCAAGCCGGGATAGAGATGGCCGCCCGTGCCGCCGCCGGCGAAGAGGATTGTCAATGGACCGCTCATACGAACTCTCACAGGTCCGGGCCGCATGCCCGGAACGTGGTTAGGCTGCCTGCATGCCGGCCAATGATAACTCTCTTGGCGAAGGGGCGCCATCGGCGGCATTCAGGTACGGCGTTCTTGCAGCCACGGACATCAGCAGCCCGAGGGCGGCCGCCGTCAGGACGAGGCCGGAGCCGCCGTAACTCACCAGGGGCAAAGCGATGCCCTTGGTCGGCAGGGCCGCCGTGGCCACACCGATGTTGATGGCCGCCTGAAGCCCGATCCACAGGGCGATGCCCAGAGAGACGAGCATGGCGAAGCGGTTCTCGGACCGGCCGACGACCCTGAGACCGAGCAGCACGACTGTGGTGAAGAGCAGGATGACCATCACTCCGCCAACGAAACCCATTTCCTCGCTGATGACTGAGAAGATGAAGTCCGTGGTATCCTCGGGCAAGTGGCCGAGTTTCTGCATGCCCTGGCCGAGTCCGCGGCCGAACCAGCCGCCACTGCCGATGGCCATGAGGCTCTGGGTTACGTGGTAGCCGCTGTCCTGGGCGTCCTTCCAAGGATCCAAGTACGTCAGGAGCCGCGTGAGGCGATAAGGGTAGAAGGCAATCAGGGCATACATTGCTGCGGCCGTCGGGGGAACAAGCGTGGCCATGTGCCACCAGCAGACACCGCCGACAATCATCATGGCTCCGCCAATGGCCCCGAGCAGAACAGCAGTGCCGAGATCCTGAATGGCCACCAGCCCGCAGACCAGGCCGAGTACAATCGTCAACGGCACGAAGCCGCGGAAGAAGGACCGGACCTGCTCCTGGGGTCGCGACAGGAACCAGGCGAAGCAGACGATAAGGCTGAGCTTGGCCAACTCGCTTGGCTGCACGGAGACATCGAAGGGGCCGAGCGAGAAACGGAACCATCGTCGCGCCCCGTTGACCACGGCCCCGAACTTCAGGACGGCCACAAGGAGCACGACCGTAACGGCCAGAAAACCAAGGACGACGTACCAGCGATTCAACCAGCCGTAGGGCAGCCGCATGGCCACCAGCAGCACGACAACGGCCAGCGGAACGAAGACGACCTGCCTGTGGAACATGACGAATCGCTCATTCGGGTCGGCCGACATGCCGGCCGAGTAGACCATCAGCAGGCCGATGCCCATCAGGGCCAGCGTGGCGGCAAAGAGCCACCGCACGGTCGGGTTGAGTTGGAAACGAGCTTCCTCGGGTGCGGTCATAGACAGCCTCCTAGCGCAACTTGAGCGTGGCCAGGGCCAGGGCGGCGCACATGGCGCCGATCAGCCAGAAGCGGACCACGGTCTGGGTTTCGGTCCAGCCCTTGAGCTGAAAATGATGATGAATCGGCGCCATCAGGAAGATGCGTTTGCCGCCGCTGAGCTTGAAGTAGAAGACCTGGAGCACGACAGAGACCGCTTCCATGACGAAGACGCCGCCGACGATGAACAGCAGAACTTCCTGGCGGATGACCAGGGCCACCAGCCCGATGGCGCCGCCCAGGGGCAGGCTGCCGGTGTCGCCCATGAAGACGCGGGCCGGGTGGCAATTGAACCACAGGAACCCGAGCACAGCCCCGAGGATCGCGCCGCAATAGATGCTCAACTCCCCGGCGCCCGGCACATGCGGGAAAAGCAGATACATGCTGTAGTCCACGCGGCCGGCCACGTAGGTCACGGCCAGGAAGACCATCGTGACGATGGCCATGTTGCCGGAGGCCAGTCCGTCCATGCCGTCGGCCAGATTGACGGCGTTGCTGGTTCCAGCAACGACGGCCGCCGAGACGATCATGAACAACGGCAGGGTCAGGGCAATCGGGTGCTTCCAGAACGGCAGGCTGAGTGGCAGTGCCTGTCCGAGGTCGTCGAAGCGAACGCTCGGTGGCAGGCGAACGTCGGGGCAACTGTGCTTCCAGAGGAAGGCCCCGAGGATGACGGCCAGGCCGATCTGGAAGACGAACTTCTCCCACGATCGTAACCCGCCGCGCGACTTGGCGACCATCTTCAGGTAGTCGTCCACGAAACCCAAGGCCCCGAGCCAGACGACGGTAAGCATGCCCAGGAAGACGTAGAAGTTGCCGATATCGCCCCAAAGGACGGTGGCCACGAGCAGGGCGATGACGATGATCAGCCCGCCCATGCTGGGGGTACTGCGCTTGGTGGCATAAAGCTCGTTGATCTGTTCCTGGTCGAAATCGACGCTGCTGCCGACACGAAGGCGAACGAGCATACGAACGATGCGTGGCGAGATGAGCATCGTCAGCAGAAACGCCGTCATGACGGCCATGCTCGTGCGAAACGTCTGGTAGCGGAACACGTTGACGTAGGTCCACAGTCCGTGCTCTCGCCAGAACGTCTCGAAGTTGGTTGCCAGCCAATAGATCATTTGCCGCTCTTATACGTTGCCTCAGGCGGACGGCCTGGCCATCGCCACGCCGCCGCCGAAGTGTTTTCGAATCGCCGTCACAACGTGCTCCAGGGCCATGCCGCGCGACCCCTTGACGAGCACAACGTCCCCCGGTCCGACTAGGGACACCACCTCCTCGGCCGCGGCCCGGGAGTCGCGGAAGTGCAATCTCACGCTGCCGCTCTTTGCGGCCGCCTCCAGGCTGGTGGCCTGCGTTTCGGCGCCGACCGTCACCAACAGATCGACGCATGAATCGGCGATGGCCCGACCGAGTTGCTCGTGCATAGCCTTGCTCTGACGACCCAACTCGAGCATGTCGCCCTGCACCAGAACGTAGCGGCCAGTGGCCGCCTGCAGGCAGAGCACGTCCAGGGCCGCAAGGCAACTGGCCAGATTCGCGTTGTAGGCATCGTCGATCAGCGTCAGGCCATCGGGGAGTTCCTCACGAACCAGCCGCATCTTCGGTGGCCGATAGCGGGCCAGGGCCGCAGCAATGGTCTCGTCGTCCAGACCCATCTCGCGGGCCACGGTTACGGCCGCCAGGGCGTTCAGAACGTTGTGTCGACCCGGCACCGGCAACCGCACTTTCACGGTCGAGTCGAGCGTGAAGCTGACGCTTCGGGCATCGGCGGCAATCGCTTCGGCCAGCACATCGCCGTCGGTCGCACCGAATGTCCGCACGGGGGCCTTAGCCACGTCGGCCATGCCGGCAACGCGTGGGTCGTCCGCATTAAGCACGGCCAAGCCGTCCTCACCGAGGACGCGGACGAGTTCCTCCTTCTCCTGGGCCACCCCTTCGAGGCTGCCCAGACCCTCGAGATGCGTCGGCGCGACGCACGTCACGACGGCAATCGTGGGCTGGGCGATGCCGGCCAGCCGCCGCATCTCACCCGGAGCGTTTGTGCCGAGTTCGAGAATCAGGTAATCGTCTCCCGGCTCGCTACGGAAGATCGTCAGAGGCACGCCCACGAAATTGTTGAATGACGACTCAGGACGGTGCCCCTTGAACCGTGTTTCGAGCACCTGCCCGAGCATCTCCTTGACACTGGTCTTGCCACACGACCCGGTGATGGCCACGACCGCACAGTCGAGCGTGCGGCGGTAGGAGGCGGCCAGATCACCCAAGGCCCGCAACGTGTCGGCGACAATGATGACCGCGCACGGGAACTCGGTCAGACGCCCTGCGGCGGCACCGTCACTGATGACCACAGCCGCGGCTCCGGCTTCGGCCGCCTGGCGGAGAAACTGGTGACCGTCGAAGCGTTCGCCGACCAGAGCGAAGAATGCATCGCCGGAAGCCAGCGTGCGGCTGTCGGTCGAGACCCCGGTGATGGGCGTAGCCGGAGGACCGGACGCCAGTCGACCTCCCGTGGCAGCCGTAATGTCGCTGGCGGTAATCTTCACGCACGGTCTCCAACATGGGCATCATAGCCCAGGGACGTCAGGACATTGCGGGCTTGCTCGCGATCGTCGAAGTGCCGTTTTTCGGTGCCCACGATCTGGTAATCCTCGTGCCCCTTACCAGCGACAACGACCACGTCACCCGGGCGGGCCGCCTCGATGGCCCGATGGATAGCTGCTCCGCGGTCCAGCTCACGCGTCACGGCATGCGGCGACTTGAATCCCGCGAAGACCTCATCGGCAATCGTATCCGGATTCTCGGTCCGCGGGTTGTCGTTTGTGACAATGACCAGATCGGCCCATCGCTCGGCCACGGCGGCCATGCGCGGGCGCTTGGTGCGATCACGGTCGCCACCGCAACCGAAGACGACAATCAGCCGACCCCGCTTCAGCGGCCCTACGGACGACAGCGAGTTCTCCAGGGCGTCATCGGTGTGGGCATAATCCACGAGCACGGTGAACGGTTGGCCGCAACGCACCGGCTCAAGCCGCCCCGGTACGGCGTTGAGGGCCTCCAGCCCGCGGACGATCGTCTGCGGCGGAACGCCCAGCGCCATGGCCAGTCCGGCGGCCGCCATGGCATTGTAGACGTTGTGTCGCCCGATGAGTTTCAGCTGGACCGGCAACCGGTCGAGGCCAAGAACAAGCTGGAATCGCGCCCCGTCGAGATCGACCGTGACGTCGGCGGCCGCAATGTCGGCCTCGGTCTTCATGGAGTACCACAGGACGCGGGCCTTGGTGGCAGCGGCAAAATGCTCGGAGGCTTCGTCGTCGCGATTGAGCACGGCCACGGCGTCGGGAGCAAGCTGCTCGAACAGACGGCTCTTGGCCTGACGATAGTCGGCCACGTTGCGATGGTAATCCAGGTGCTCGGGTGTCAGGTTCGTGAAAGCGGCCGCGCGGAACTCGACACCCAGGGTCCGCCGTTGATCAAGGGCGTGGCTGGAAACTTCCATCACGGCGGCGCTCATGCCCGAAGCCACCATGTCGGTGAAACACTCGACCAGTTGCACGGGGCCGGGCGTGGTGGTCGGCGCGGGGATGGTCCGCGAACCGACCTGGTAGCTGATGGTGCCGATGACACCGGTCTTGCGTCCGGCCGTCTCCAAGATGCTGCGAGTCAGGTAAGTCGTGGTGGTCTTACCGTTGGTTCCCGTGACGCCCAGGACGGTCAGCGTACGGGTCGGGTGTGCGGCCATTTCGTGGGCCAGCAGAGCGGCAGCCTCGCGACCATCGGGAACCTGGACGGCAACGGTCCCGGACGGCACGCTTTCCGGTCGTTCGACGACCACCGCTGCGGCGCCTGCGGCGACGGCGCGGGCGACGAACTGGTGTCCGTCGGCATCGATGCCCCGAACGGCGACGAAGAGGTCTCCGGGCCGGACCTGGCGGCTGTCGCAGACGACGCGCTGGACCGCCGGGTCACCATCGGTCAGGCGACGGTGCTCGGGCAGAGCCGGCAGCAGTTGCGACAACGACCTCCGTGTCATCAGCGTTCATTTCCCAGGCAGTACGGCGGCGACCGTCTGTGAGTTTCAGTGAGACCTGTGCGTTGCGGCAGCCAGTCGAGCGGGCTCGTCGGGCGGCACGTCGAGATAGCCCAGGCACTTGGCCAGAATCTCCCGCACGGCCGGAGCGGCAACCGTGCCTCCGTAGTAGGCTATCGACTTCTGCGGCTCGTCGATGACCACCATCACCACGACGCGCGGATTATCCAGCGGCGCAGCGGCGATGAACGAGCCGACGTACAACTCGCTGGAATAGCCGCCACCGTGCGGGTTCTTCTTCTTGGCGGTACCGGTCTTGCCGAACACGCCGTAGCCGGGGATGCGGGCCTGCTTGCCCGTGCCGATGTCGCTCCAGACAACTTCGTGCAGCACCTTGTGACGCATGAACCGGGCGGTTTCTTCGCTCATCACGCGACGCACTACGACAGGCTCACGGTGGTCTTCGACAATCGTCTGGTCCGCGGCGCAGACGTAGCGCGTGACCGACGGCCTCAGAAGCTGACCGCCGTTGGCGATCGAACTAAAGGCCGTGGCGATCTGCAGCGGCGTGACCAGAATTTCGTAGCCCATCGGGATGCTCGTCGCGCTCCACTTGTGCCAGCGGTCAAGCGGGTAGACCAAGCCGGACGATTCGCCAGGCAGCGACACCCCGGTCTTTTCACCGAAGCCGAAGCGGCAGACAGCCTCGTACAGTTGCTCATTGCCGAGCCGTTTCCCGAGCACAGCCATGCCGATGTTCGATGAGCGAATGACCACCTCTTGGAATGTCAGCGAGCCGAACGGATGGTGGTCCGTCATCCTGCGGCCGTCAATCACGGCAAACCCATTGTGACAGAAGATTTTCTCGTTAGGCTTCACGACGCCGGCCTGCAGTGCGGCCGTCGAAACAAAGCACTTGAACGTGCTGCCCGGTTCATAGGGATCGGTCAGCAGGCGATTGCGGCTGACATAGGGATCGGCCTCGGCGTACTCGGTTGGATCGAACGTCGGGTAATTGGCCAAGGCCAGAATCTCACCCGTGGCGGGGTCCATGACCAGGGCCGATCCACCGCGAGCCTTGAAGCGGGTGACGGCCGTGGCCAGAGCCTTCTCGGTGAAGGCCTGGATCGCCAAGTCGATCGTTGTCACGACCAACTGTCCGTCACGAGCAGGTGTGTAGTTATCGTTGCGGATCCAGACGGCGCGGCGGCGTCCGTCGACTTCGAGGACACGGCTACCGGATGAACCGCGAAGCTGGTTGTTATACTGATACTCCAGGCCGCCATGGGGCTGATTATCGACGCCCACTCCGCAGACCAAGTGGGCGGCCAACGTACCGTTGGGATAGCATCGCAGCCCTTCGCTCTGGAACCCGATGCCACGGAGGCCGAGTGACTGGACGGCCTCGCGCGTGGGGCCATCGACGCCGCGCTTCAGCCGCACGAATTGCTTGTGCGGATCGGCAGCCACGAGGGTCTCGACCTCCTCGGCGTTCATGGCCAGCAGCGGGGCCACCTGTTGAGCTACGTGCAGACGGTTGGAACGGTACATGTCGTCGATCGACTGGGCGTCCGCCAGGCAAGTCATTGCCGCCTGACCATCGCGGGAGGCGGTATGGCCGGACGGTTGTCGGTCGGTGTTCCGATCAGCACCAGTCGGGGTACCCTGCTGATGGATGAACTTCGGGTCGGCGAAGACCGTGCAGCCGTCAACCGTCGCGGCCATCGCCCGGCTGTGACGATCGAGAATGTATCCACGAAACGGAGGAATGGTTTTGTGAACGGTGTGCTGTCGTTCGGCGCGGCGGGTCAGCGCATCGCGGCTGCAGATCTGGATGGCGGCCAGCCAACCGATCAGGGCCAGAAAAACGAGAGAGAAGGCGACCGTCAGCAGGAGTTGCGTCCTGCGTGCGGCCGACGCGTGCTGCTGCGTCACTATTGCCGTGCCACCGTTTCAGGAAAGACAAAACGCGAACTGACGGCATCCAGCTGCCGTCAAAAGTCGGCCACCTCGGCCGCATCGCCGACGTCGGGAGGGTCGAGGTCAAGAGCCATCTGCTCGACCTGGTTCTCCAGCCGCACCGGATCACGAAGCCGAGCGATCTCCAATTCGAGTTCAAGACATTTGCGTTTGAGGTCCCGTTGCCGCCCCTGCAACTGGCCGACGACGTAGCCGGCCTGCTGGGTCTCGGCACGCAGGGCAACCAGAATCATGCCGAGCGTCAGCAACACAGCGAACAGGAACAGGATGCGGGAAACCTTCATCACGTATCACCATCGCGCGACCCGATTAGCCGTCGCGCACCAACCGTCGACGATCAGTGGACCGTCGACTCGGCCATCGCCACCTGCCCGAGGGCCGGCACGAGAATTACCTGCCCGGACACGAGGTCGTTCGGCGACGACATCTTGTCGCGGTTGAGTTCGTAGATTTCCTTCCAGCGGTCGCCGCTGGCCAGAACACGTCGGGCAATGCCGTACAGCGAGTCGCCGGAACGAACGCGGTAGATACCCGTCGGTTGCCGACTGTCGGAAACGAATTGGGCCGCTTCCTCGAGAGCACGCTCGATGGCCGGCCCGTCGGACTGCGCGATCACCTGCTGCCGCGGCTCGTCCGGAATGATCAGCTTCTGCCCCACGCGGAGCGAAGCCGGGTCCAGATTACCGTTCGCCTGGCTGATCATCTGCCACTTCTTCGAGGTGCCCAACTCCTTCTGGCTGATCTCGCCAAGCGTATCACCGGCCTGAACCACGTAGGTCCGCGGGCCAGTCGTCGGCTGCACGTCGCGTGCCTCGGGCGTCTGCACAGGCTCACGACCGACAATACGTTGCGGCTCTGGAGAAGGAATCGTGATGACCATTCCCGCTCGCAGATGCGTAGGGTTGCGGAGTTCAGGGTTGGCTTCGGCGATGCGATGCCACTGGGCGCCCTTGCCGGGACCGAATTCTTTTTCCGCGATGCGGTACAGGCTGTCTCCGGCAACCACGGTGTACGTACGAGCGGCTACCTGCTCGACCTCGACGGCGCGATCGTCGCCGGTGAGCGGCCCGTCTCGTTGCTCATCAGTGCCATTGTCGGCAATGGCCTGATCGCCTGCGGCCGGTCCCCTCTGAACCACAAACAAGCCCGTGTCTTCGACGGACTCGTCCGGATCGTCACCGGGAAGAATCGCAGCGTCATGGCCGCCTGCGGGGCCGTCGGCCAAGCGCTCGCCACCGCCGTCGGCAACAGGCTGACCGTCGTCGGGTTCAACATTGTCCGGACCGGACAGGGGTTGGGGGGCTACCTGCCTCTGTGACAGGTGAAGGCCCTCGTTGTCGTGGTCGAGCGGAGCCAAGGGCTCGCCGGCCAACTGCATCTGAAGAATGAACGCAAAGGTGAGAATGATGCCCGTAGCCACCAACAGTCCGATCTTCGTCTCCCGCGACACAGCCTTCCTCCTTGTTTCAGCCCGATTTCTCGGGCCGGTACGTCAACGGCGATCATTCCGGCGAGTGAACCTGACGACCTGTGCCAAAACACCCCCCTGTCGCCGAGCGACAGGAACCTGTATGAAACTTCCTGCCCACTGCACTTACGTCTGTTGCTGCGATCCGCCGATTCGGCGGGCTGCCCTGAGCTTCGCACTACGACTTCGCGGGTTGGCTGCCTGCTCTTCCTCGCTCGGAGTGATCGGCTTGCGGGTCAGCACTTCGATCAGCCCCTCTGCGGCCAGCCGCTTGAACGTCGTCTTGACGATGCGATCCTCCAGACTGTGGAAACTGATGATCGCAACGCGCCCTCCGGGGGTCAGCCGGCCGGCAATCGCATCACAGAACCGCTGAAGACTCGCTGTTTCCTCGTTCACTGCGATACGTAGCGCCATGAAGCACTTCGTCGCAGGATGTATTCGCTGCCATCGGCCTCGATATCGTTTTCCCTGAGCGGACAGAATCAGTTGAGCCAGGTGTCCGCTCGTTTCAATCCGTTTTGTGCGACGCGCCTCGACGATTCGCCGGGCGATGCGGCGGCTGTTGCGTTCCTCACCGTAGGTGTAGAACAGGTCGGCCAGTTCGCGCTCATCCAGTTCGTTGACCAGATCGGCGGCCGTCGGGCCGCTACGGACGTCCATCCGCATATCCAGCGGCTCGTCGTGCTGAAACGTGAAACCGCGTCCGCTGGGACCGAACTGAAAGCTCGACACGCCCAGGTCGAGCAACGCCACGTCCAGTGCGGCCACGTCCAACTCGTCGAGCACGTGCTCGAAGTCGGCGAAGTTCTCCTGTCGCAACACACACTGCCCCGGATCGTCACCGAGACGTTTAGCGGCCACCTCCAGCGCGTCGGCGTCGCGGTCCAGAGCGATCAGCCGTCCGCCGGGGACGATCCGCTTGAGCAACGCCAGCGTGTGGCCGCCGCCGCCTACGGTGCCGTCAAGCACCAGGTCGCCCGGCTGAGGGGACAACACGCCCAGAGTTTCGGCCAGCAGAACAGAGAGATGTTCGCCATCGTAGGGCATGCCGTCCGCGTAATAGTGGCGAGGGCTGTAACGAACTGCGGGTCTGTCACGAAGCGGAGACCGCTGGATCCGCCTCAGTGCACGCCTGTCTGCAAACCGCTGCCGACTTCCAGTCGGGCCAGCAGGTCCTGAACGTTCTGTGAGACGCTGAGATCGGCGAAGGCCGGTCCCAAGGCCCGTACACGGTCGACGCGACCCACCAGGTCGGTCAACTGGCTGACGAGCATGGCCGTCTCTTCCGACGACAGGTCCTCGGCCATGGGATCGCTACGAAGAACTCGTCGCACCGCGTCCCAGGACGACCTGTTCACTGCACCGCCTGCTTTGCCTCGCGCCTTCATCACCTTCACCCACCTCCGGCCCGTAGGCCTGCCGTGCATCGTAAACTTGTCCGTCGAAAAACCATCATTCAGGGCCGCCTCCACTGCTGGAAGCGACCCTGAAGAGGGGTCATGAGGAGGACGACTGCTTGCCTTCCTGTCGCGCCGTGTTGAACGCGTCGCGGGCCATCTCGTCGTGGGAGGCGAAGTTGCCGTTGACGAACTGCTCCCACTTCGCGCGATCCCAGATTTCCAGGTGATCGCGAACGCCGACGATCGCCACGTCCTTGCTGATGCCCGCCCGTTTGAGCATGGTGTCGGGAACCAGGATGCGACCAAGGCGGTCGGTCTCAACGTGGGCGCTCAGGGCAAAGTGCAGACGGTCGTAGTCGCGAACGCTCTTCAGGCTGAACAACTCGGCCTGCCGGTCGCCGGCCAGACGCTCGAAGGTCGCAGGCGTGTAGAGCGAGATAGTGCCATCGAATCCCGGAACCAAGTACCAGCCTTGGCCGTCTACGGTCACATCGACGCCATCGCGAATCTTGCCTGGGATGACCAGGCGATTCTTGGCATCAAGGTGATAGTAGAATTCGCCGGTAAACAGCAAGCCACAATCTCCCACAACCTGCCACTAGCCCCTTCTTCATCGGCCTCTGACGTATAGTATCTACCACCTTTTCCCACCGCATGTCAAAAAAAAAGAGCCGGAAAACTTTGCATGTCTCGCCGTCAACTGAGGCCGTTTGCCGGTTTGACACAACCGGTGCCCAACCAAGTGTCCCAAGACCACAACCTGGGTCTCGCGGAATCTTTTCTGAAGAGGTGCCCATCAGAGAAATTGGTCAGCGACGGGACAACACTGCTTCCCACCGCCTACCACGGGTGATACCGAGACCACTTGCCAAAGACCTGTCGGTTGCCGGCACGGCGCGAGCGCATCAGCATGTTGTGAACAGACTGCAATTGTCGTCCAGGAAAGGCGGTCGCGTGTCGATGTCGAGTTGCCGGTGCTCTCCCTTGTCTATCTGTATCGTCAAATGGGGTCAGTGGCATCATGGCATTTTCACGTATTGCTGCTGCTGAGAGTGTTTTTTTGTCTTGGGAGACGACCGATCGGGGATTTCCACCAATTCCGGATTTTACGTGGTCCTATGGGGCACGGCGACGGGATGGATGAAATGATCGGCACCGAGTGTGCGACCCCGGAAAAGAGTCCGGGCCCGGTGAACCTCTGCGGTCGCAGCCGCCAGCTATTGAGGTTCACCGAGCCCGGTTTTCAGCGTTCAGTCACGGTGCCAAGACACCGCGTGGTCCCCTGCCGCTCACTTGCGGCGACGACGAACGAAAAGCGTCACGATGCCGAAGCCGAGCAGAGCGGCGGTGGCAGGCTCCGGAACGGCGGCAACGCTGCCCGCCCCGGGGCCGGTACCGGTGCTGGAAGCCAGAATCAGGGCATCGAAGTTGACCAGCGGATCAATCGTCAGGACGAGCGAGAAAGCCGCCTGGCCGATGGCCGCCATGTCCAACAACGTCTGGGCCGTGGGGTTGTTCATGGCCGCGATGCCCGTGATGTCGTCGACGTCGGAATCGGCGTCCAGATTGACCCCGGTGCCGTTGATGATCACGATCTGGTCTACCGACAGTGTGCCGGCGATGTACTGGGTCGTCCCGGTCGGATCCCAGACACCGAACGTGGTCGTGTCCACCGTAAAGCCGTAGCTGACAATGTTCATACCCGGGAGATTGACCTCAGTGCGGCTGGCCGTGTTGATCGTCAGATCGCCGATCGTCACCAAGTAGCTCATGATGTCGCCACCATTGGAGCTTCCGGTCACCACCAGGTTGTCGAACGACAGCACGCCGCCGGCCTGAAGCTGATACGCGTCGCCGCCGGCATTGGCGAAATCCATCGAGACAAGCGACGCCTGGGCGCCACCGACACCCAGAACCAACATAGCGACAAGACCTGCAAGCACCTTCTTCATGCTTCACCCCCGGAAATCGAAACTCGCTGAGCCTAAGCGCGAACGCACGCGTTGGGCTCACAAATTAGAGACACAGCTATCGAGAGATGGCTTCAGCCAGGATACTCCCCCGAGTACGCTATGACAGTATAGCCCAAGGTTTCTCGACAGTCAAGCCGAGCGGGCTTCAGGTCGCAAGGGATCGGCATTTTCGGGAAGATGGGACAACTTTTCCGGCGGCAACAGCAAAGGCCGCAACCCTGCCCGCACAGACCGCACAACCCGAACCCGGGTCGTCGCAAGCAGCGTCGGGAGGAAGGAAACAGCAGGCGAATCACTGCTATCAGCATCAGAAACGGCGTTTCCGTAAGCGGTCGGAATACCAGCCAGCCCCCGGGACACTGTGGTGCAATTCGCGCCACCGGCACGGAAGAGGCGGCAGTCATACGCCCAAGGAAATCTTCAGAATCCTGGGTAAATTCCTAGAATTGGATCGGTACCGCAACAGTTATCGGACCAAGCCTCCAGCCGAGGGGGTGGGCCGGATGCCAGGAGCACAGTCGGGGAGGGTCGGCGGAGGCCCTATCGGTTCCAGGTTGAGCTGAGACGGTCGTAGTAGGCCAGGGCGTTGTCGACGGGCACGTTAGGGGCAATGTGGTTGCCGACGGCACAGATCCAGCCAGGGCATTCGCGACCAAGGGCCACCGAAGCGTCCACTTCAGAGCGAACCTGTTCAGGGGTGCCGAAGGTCAGCGTGCGACAATCGACCTTGCTGCCGACGAGGACATGGGTGCGGCCGAATCGCTCTACGGCCACGTCGAACGAGGTCATGGGCTCGAAAATGAACCCGTCGGCGCCCGCCGCGGCCGCATCGGCCAGGAAGTCCGTCCACTGCCCGTCACAGCAGAATAGAACCTTCTTGCCCGCCTCTTTCAGAACGGCCCACAGCTTGGCGTACCGCGGGAAGATGACCTCGCGATAGAAGGCCGGTCGCATGAACGGTCCGCTGCTCCAGACCATGTCGTCGTGGCAGATGAAGGCCTTGATGTCGGTGCGTGCCCAGGCACGGTAGTGATGCAGGCTCAGTTCGAAGAAACTGTCGAGGACTCGCTCGAATTGCTCAGGATAGGCCGCGGCCTCCAGCAACAGGTCCCACCCAAAAGCCAGAATCGCGCCGCTGACGAGCGTGTGATAGTAGCCGCCGGTGAACACCGCGTCGTCGCGATCGCGCTGGCCGTCGCGGTAGAGCCGCTGATAGAAGTCGACCAGTTCGTCGAAGTCCGTCAGGCCGTACTCGGCCACAGCATCGAAGGCCAAGACGTCGTCGACGTCACGAAACGGCGAGCGAGCGCTTTGCCGCTGGTCGCTGCCGTCGGCCAGGAACTCGGCGTGGCCCATATCGGTGATGCGGCCGCGCTGATCCCACGGCACGGGCCCGTCATGGGTGTGCCAACAGAGATCGATCTGCCAGAGCCGGCGAAACTCTTTCTCGAAGTTCGGATCGTCGCGCGACAAGCCTGTGACGCGCGCCATGAGTTGCCAGTGCAACGTGTACTCGACGTGGGCCGGCCGCTCGGTCGGCTGAAGATTGATCACCTGCCATGCCAGATCGTAGCTCACATCCATTCCCTTCCGTCCCCTGCCCCGTCGCTCGGCGACGGGACGACGGACGTTGCCCGCCCGCCGGCTACAGGATGCGATGATCGGTCTGTGCCGGGCGGTCGGTTCGCTGTGTCTTCATGACGACGCGCGTGCCGCCGAACAGGTCACCGATCCGCTGGCTGCGCGGCGTCCAGAGAATGACCAGCAGGCCAATGGGAATCCAAAGCAGCTCGATCGGCCGCATCAGGTTGCGGTCGACGATTCGCCACCAGGCCGGCCGCTGGTCCGCAGGATCGACGATGGTCAGTCCGCAGATCATCTTGCCGGGCGTCCGGCCCAGGATCAACTCCGTGGCGGTAAAGTACACGAAAGGCACGGCCTTGAGTGTGACCATCGGCACACTATACGAGATACTGCTCAGCCACGCTTGGGCATCAGCCAGCTTGCCGCCAAGGAACAGATCGGGCCGATACCAAGCCGCCGCCACGAACAGGATCACGCCTACGATGAAGAAAACGATTATCATGTCGATGACGAACGCCGCGGAGCGACGAAGAAGAACGGGCAGGTACATGAGCTTCTCGACCTGATAGGCCGCCGCCCGGGCCGCCCGACGGCGGTACTCCTCGTCGGGAATGCCCGGCGGAGGCATGACGCGCTGCCGGTATCCGCGAATGGCCAGCACGGTCACCAGGACCATGGCGACGATCATCAGAACGGTCTGAACCCATGTGCCCCTGCCCTCGTTCAGCAGCGGCAGGGCGATGCTCACCGTCGGGAAGGTCTCGTCCTGGACAGACGTCTCAGCCGCTGCGACCGCAACCGTCCGGACTTCGTTGCCGTCGTAAGCGGCCGCCACCAGACGGTCGCGGAATCGGGCCAGACCGTAGGCCTCAATGTCCTGCGGCCGCTCGAAGGACAACTTGGCCTCCCATTCGACGTGCCATTGCCCATCGCTGGGGTAGAAGCGTGCATAGACCAGTTGCCCGTTGTCGGCCGAAGCGTCGGCATCAGATGTCTCGGCTTCGGTGGTTGGTTTTATCTCACTCTGGTCGTCGACATCCGGTTTCGGTTCAGCCTTGGCCCCATCGGATCCCGCCGCCGGCGAGGCGACCGCCGCGGGACGCACCGTGCAAAGCATACCCAAGTCGGCTCCCAGCGATGCCACGGACACGGGCCCAGCGAGAACATAGCGGGTCTGGTTGCGATCTTTGAACTCGGCCGTGAAGGGACCCTTCCACTTGCCCGCCTGGTCACGCCACGCAAAACGCAGTTGACGGTCGCCAGGCCTGCCGCCCAACGGCCCCACGGGCACGGGCTCGGTCCAGACCACATGGAACTGCCCGTCGCGTACGGCGGCCCGGGCCACGCGGGCTGTCTCGGTCGTCCAGTCGACGACCATGTCGACGGCTTCTTCGGTACCCCACTGGTCCTTCTGACTCAGGCGGTTGAAAACGGGCTTGCCCTCGGCATTGAGGCCGACGACCATCAGCGTCCGTTCGTCGACGGCCGCCGCCACAGGCCGCCATCCGTGGCTGGGCGGACTCTGGTAGCCGAACTTCGAGGGACCGACGAAGAACATGCCGCCTGAGGCGTACAGGGTGATCAGGTCTTCCTGCCAAGCGACCGTTTGCAGCAGGTCTTCGTCCTGAGGGCGATCGAACTGGGCCGACCATTTTCGCATCGCGTCGAGGCGGCGAAAAAACGTGGCCCCTGGAGCGTCATCGTCCGAAGACTGGGCTACCAGCACGGCGTAGAGGTTCGTGCGGTTGCCGGTGAGTTGGAATTCCACGTCGCTGACTCGGGCCGGTTCCAGGGTGGTCTCCCAGAACAGCACCGCAAGAATCAGCGGCCACAACATCAGCCGCAGCAACAGCGGATTCGTCTTCAGTGGATGGGGGGCTTGGGCTTCGTCCATGATTTTCCAGAGTAAAGGTTCGTGTTCCCCGAGGGACAGATTATAGAGCCACGGCAGCGCAAACGCAACGCCAACAGTGGGAAAGAGGGGGCGAGGTGCGGCCGGGGATCATTCGGAGTTGCTCGACGAGTGGCCGGTGAGCCGCAGGCAGGTCCGGCGGTCCTCGTCCGGCAACTTGCGGAGCGGGTCGGGCATCTTGTCGTCGAGGTCCAGGGCCATGCGAGCCTGTTCGGCGGCCTGGTCGTGTCGGCCCGATCGCTCCAGGAACCGTGCGAAGTCGCAACGCCACGGGGCTCGCGTCGGGTACAGGTCCACGACATGCTGCCAGGCGGCCAAGGCATCAGCCCGCACGTCAACGTCCGGGAAGTTATCGGCCAGCGAGGCGTAGGCATGGGTCAACGCATACCACGTCTGGACGTCCATCGGGTTCGTCTTGAGCACCTTGCCGTAGAGGGTCCGCGTGGCGTTGAAAGAGGCACGGGCACGTTGCTCGATGCGGTCCGCCTCGTCCAGAAGCCGCTTCCTCTCGTCGCTCTCGTTGCTATCGTCGAGCGAAGCGGCGCGCTGCCGCAGTGTCGTGACACGGAAGCAGTCGAACAGGGCGGCGTGCCAGAATCCCTCGGCGGCGCGCTCGCTGGGTTCGGTCCATTGGAGCCACTTGGGGCAAGCCTCAGCGGCCCGTCGCAGGGCCTCGCGGTAGCGCAACGAGGCGATGCCGTCGTAGCCCTCGACGGTCTTCATGCGGCCGATCCGGCGGGCCGCGGCAAGCTCGTCCAGACTTTCGCTGACCGGGACCAGCAGCGCGCCACCGTAGAAGAGCATCAGCGCGAGCACCCCGGCGGCAACAAGCACCCGACGACCGCGCGGCTCCAGCGAGATGGTCACCGGATCGCGCCGTTCGGCGGTCGCGACGACCAGGGCGACGAGCAGGTAGGCCGCCGTAGCCGTGGGCAGTTCGCTGAAATTGAACGACACCTGTCCCTGGAGGATAAAGACCACCAGGGCGCCCAGGATGCCGCAACGGAGCCAGCGGTTGCTGCGGTCGGCCAGCGACGCGTCGTCCTCGAGTCCGGCCCCGACGGCACCGATGAAGGCCCCCGTCATGAGCAGGAGACTGACGACCGTTTCGTAGGCCACGTAAGCCGCCCCCTCGTTCAACAGACCGAGGCCGCGGAAGACGGCACCGATGACAACGATGCAGACGCCCGCCGCGATCATCGGCCGCCACATGGCCGCCATGGGCCATCGCGGCTCGCGAAGGTCGCGCGGCCGGCGTAGGGATTCACGCGCGGCGGCCACGAGCAGCGTCACGACGCCGAACAGTCCGAGCAGTCCGAACTCGGACCAGGCGCGGATGAAGATGTTGTGCGGATCCTTGATCTCCTCGGGGGCGTGCGGCAACTTGTGAACGAGGTAATGGGTGCCGAAGTTCTCGGCTCCGACGCCGCGCAGAGGATAATCGCGGATGACACCCCAGGCCCCCTGCCAGTAGTCCCAGCGGAAGCGCAGGCTCTTGAGCGCCTCGGGGGCCAGGTCCATGTGCCAGGCAATGCCCAGGGCGATGGCTGCAACGGCAGCCGGACCGACGATCAGGGCCACGCGCAGGCCTCGACGTCGGACCGCGGCCAGGACAACCATGACATAGACGCCGGCTACTGCGGCAGCTGCTCCCGCGCGGCTCTTGGCCAGCCAGACGGCTATGACCATAACCACCAGCACCACGCTCAGCACGATGCTCGCGGCCACGGCGACGGACTTCGGTTTCCCATCGGCCTGGCGGATGAAGAGTTTGCGGGCATGGCCCACGAGCAGCGCGAGGGCTGCAAGGCCCCCCATGGCCACGTAGTTGGCCATCAGGTTCGGGTGATAGAACGTCCCAAAGACGTCCCCGGCCATACGGGTGCGATACATCTGCTCTTCCGGCGAGTCGGGGCGAATGCCGAGGTCGGTCAGAATCTCCAGGCGATACGCCATGAAGTAGTCAAGCAGGGTGTTCTGAAGCATGGTCCTGCCGAGGACGGCCGATGCGGCCGTGACGAAGGCCCCCGCCACCAGGGCGGCCAGCAACCAACGGACTTTCTCACAACCGTCGATGACCATCAGACACGTCAGGAAATACAGGGCGCCGAGCGCCACCTCGACGGCTCCCATCACGGCCCCGTAGCGGTCCGACGCACTTGCGGCAGCCACGCCGGCGCCTGCGGAGAGCAGCACAACTCCAAGAATGGCCCAGCTGGGGTGTATTGATAGGCTGCGACGGCGAACGGCTTCGAGCAATGCGACCGAGAAGGTCATCACGATCAGGGCGCCCATCCAGAGCAGCGCCTGCGTGCCGGGGAACCCTCCTGCTCCGCCGACCTGGATATAGCTGGCCAGCATCGGCATCAGCACGGTGATGGCCATCAGGCCGATGAAACTGAGCGGCATTCGCGGCACGGACGGCGCGGCGGCAACAGCGACAGGTTCGGCGACAGAGGATGTGCGTCTGGCCTTCTTCTTGCTCATGGTCTCAAAGCCCGGGCCCCGGCGATGCGTTCGAAGATGGCAATGACCGCCAGGATGGCCAGCGTCTGGACGAAGATGATGACAGCTTCGAGGGTGCCGGCGCCGCGGAGCATGACGGCGCCGAGACTCGTGGTCAACGTGGCAAGGTAGACCGTCAGCACGGCGGCGCGGCGCGACAGGCCGAGGGCCACCAGGCGATGGCTGAAGTGGTTGGTGTCGCCGACGAACGGACTCTTGCCGCGGGCAATGCGAATCAGGGTCACGGAGGTCAGATCGTAGAGCGGCACGGCCAGTACCACCAGCGGCAGGAAGGGGCTGAAGAGGCTGCGGCCGGTTTCGGGACGATAGTACTCACCCAGGACAGTCAGCACAGCAATGAGGAAGCCGACGGTCAGGCTGCCGGCGTCACCGAGGAAGATCGAGGCCGGCGGGAAGTTGTAGGCCAGGAAGCCGACGAGGGCCCCGAGGAGCACGACGGCAAGGACGGGCACAAAGACCTGACCGGCCGCAGCCGTGACACCGGCCAGCACGACCAGGGCGATGGCTGCCACGCCGGCCGACAGGCCGTCCATGTTGTCGAGGAAGTTGAAGGCATTAGTGATGGCGACGATCCAGAAGAGCGTGGCGACCTGGCCGATCCAGGGCACGGGCACGAAGAACGTGGCCTGGATGCCGAGGCCCCAGACGACAATGCCGGCAGCGATGAACTGCACGAGCAGCTTGGGCCAGGCCGAAAGGCGACGGCGGTCGTCGATCAGGCCGATGACAAAGAGCATGGTCGTCGCGACAAGCAGGCCGACCAACGGCCCGCAGCGTGAGAGGATGCCTCCGGCGTGGGTCTGAAGCATGTCGGCCACGGGCAGCCGGACGACCGGTGCGGCATTACGCAGAACGACCAGGGTCATGCCCGATGCGACAGTCAGCAGCACCGTGGCGAAGATGGCTGCGCCGCCGCCGTAGGGCACGGGCGCGGCGTGAATCTTGCGATGGCCCGGACGGTCGACGAAACCGATGCGGGTAAAGACCCGGCGGGCGACGCCCACCAGGACCAGAGACGCGGCGCAGGCGACCGCGAAAGAAAGCACGAACACGGTAGTCATGCGGATCGCGGCTCCTTTCGCTGGGCCATGAGTCGGTTGCGAACACGGGCCAGGAACGCCTGGTAGTCGTACGTGCGAAAGTCCGGGTAGGTCCAATCATAGCACAGCCATGCGCCGTTACGGTAACTGAGAGTCGTTTCGGCGTAGACTCCCTCGCCCAGGTAGATGCGATGTGCGAAGTCCTTGCACGAGGCAAGGATCAGCTTGGCGGGCGTGACGTAGCCAGGATCGAGATTGATCGGCCGCGCAGCCGACCATTCGCCCGAGGCGGCGAATTTCCGCTCGACGTCGTTCGTGCGGCGTTTGATGCCCGCCAGATCGGCCGGATCGATCAGCCGTTCGAACGACACGAAGTAACGCAGCAGCGGGTGCCCCATCTCATCGCGATAGTACTCGGTGAATTCGTGGGCGGTCATTTCGCTCTGCAGATCCACGGGGCCGTGTCGTTCGACCAGTTCGCTCTCGGCCGCAGCCAACGCGCCGGGCCAGGCCGACAACATGCCGACCAGCAACTTGACCGGCTCGGGCTTGCGGATTTCGGCCATAGGAACTCCCCGCGAAGCGACGGCTCTGCGACCACGCATTGCGACAGAGCGACTCGCGAGCCGCCCCTACGCCAGCGGCAACGGCGCAGACACAAGCCTGCCGCACTGCGGCGGGATAGGCGAGGTTCTGCCCGTCGATCCCCCGGCAATCAACATTATGCGCCATTAATATAACTACTTGCGCCAAAAGAAGTTCGCGCCCATACTGTTCTTGACCCCTT
>JAFGPY010000429.1 GCA_016935955.1 Planctomycetota bacterium | reverse complement strand
CGCCGCGGTCGCACGTCTGGTCGATGCTGTAGTTGACCAGCATGACGGCCGGCCCGGCGTCGGACCGTCCGGCCATCACGCCGAGTTCGCCGTCGGTCGTCGCCGCCAGACGTCGCTCGCCCAGTCGCTGCAACATGCGGTAGACGAAGTACTGCGGCCGCACGCGGCCGTCCACGCCGAACAGGCCCAGGCGGTGCGGCACTTCGTTCCAGTGTCGGACCATGTTTTTCAGGCCGCGCGGCGAGAACAGGTTCGCGAAGTCCTCGTGGTAGCAGGTCTGGTCCCAGAGGTGATAGTAGAACGACCAGTCGAGCCCGATCGCCGCGTGGGCCAGCAGGATGGCGGCCAGCGAAGCGGCGCGGCGAGGGTCCTGCGCGTGGTCCTCGGCGGCGACCGGCTCGGCCAGGCGACGGTTGAATTCGGTGACCATGATCTCGGGCCGCTTGCCGGGATAGTCGGCCAGCAGAATCTGCGTGTGCCGTGTCAGTGCGGCATGCAGCGCGGGGTCGCTGTGATAAAGGTGCCAGGAGACGAAGTCCAGCGGCAAGGCCGTGCGGGCGCAGTGGCGAATCAGGCCCGGCAGCAGGTCGCTGAAGGCGTTGGCCAGTCCGGGGCCGCCGACCTTGGCCGCGGGAAAGGTCTCCAGGATCGGAGCGACGGTCATCGCGTAGTACTCGGCGTAGTCCTCGGGCCGCGTGATCAGGTACGGGCATCCGCCGTCCTCGCCGATGTCGGGCTCGTTGCCGATTTCCCAGTGCGTGACGATGGCCCGCTCGACCGAGTAGCGGCGCACGAGTTGCGCGACGACGTTCTGCCACTCGGCAACGTCCCGTGGTCGCCACTGGGCGGCATCGATCTGCGGGAAGAGGGCCTTGGGTTTGATGGTGATGGCCGCAACGACCTTCGCCCCGGTACGGTCCAGGGCGTCCATGTACGGATCGAGCCGCGACCAGTCGAAACGGCCCGAGCCGCGATAAATGGTGAAGAACTCCTGGATGAAGATGCGGATCAGCCGCGGCCGCAGCAGGGTGGCGCCCTCGACCACGGCGTCGGGCAACGGCACGGAGTTGATGCCGCCGTGACCCAGGGCGTGCCGCCAGGTCTCCAGCGGCCCCGCGTCCGCCAGGGCATCGACCGTGACCACGTTTGCCGCCGGGGGGTATCGTCGCCTTGCCATGGTTCGCCTTTCACGGACTCGACGCACGATCCGGCGCGACCGCAAGGGTCGGACCGTCGCACGTCGCCACTGTAGCAGCGGCTTCAGTAGCGGTCAACAGACGCGCGGCAGCTTGCGGCCGAGGGAAGCGCCTGATAGACTCGCATTCCAGCAGGCACAAGATGTGCCATCGCCCGCCGCACAGGCAACGCCACGATGTATCGAGGAGGATTCCCGGATGCCGTCCGCCGCCCGACCGTTCGCCGAACACGGCTGCGAGAAGATGATCTACGATGCCCGCATGGGCCCCGTGGCCGTGGCCGACGGCGACCGCATCGTCATCGTCTACCAGGCGGCCGAAGAGGGCTTGCCCGGCCACCCGCACATCGTCGCCTACGACCGCCGCGCCGAGCGATGGTCGAAACCGATTCGACTGGGCACGGCCGCCGGGCTCGATCACCACTTCGCCCCGATCCTGTGGCTCGACGGCGCGGGCCACTGGCACGTGCTGTTCGATTGCCACTTCTCGCCCGGGACGCACCTGGTCAGTCAACGGCCGCACGATGTGGCGGACTGGACGCCGGCCGAGCCGATCGCCGCGTCGATCACGTACCCCTCGCAATGGCGGCTGGCCGACGGCCGGCATCTGCTGGTCTACCGCGTCGAGGGGCACTTGGGCTACTGGATCTACCGCCTGAGCGACGACGGCGGGCGGACGTGGGGCCCCGAGCGGCCGCTGCTGGACTTCGACCGCCGACCGCGCGACGAAGTGGACCGCTGGGCGGGCTCGTATCTGCTGCCGGCGCTGGACCGTCGCGGGTGCGGCGTTCACCTGGGCTTCTGCTACTGGGACGAGCGCGACGGATGCCATCCGCGATACCGTTTCAAGCGCGACCTGCTGACGCGGTACCACCTGTACTATCTGCGGCTCGATCCCGACAGCGGCCGCTTGACCACCATCGACGGGCGGCCGCTCGACGCGCCGGTCAATCGCGGCGAGGCCGAGGCCGCCAAGGTGCTCGACACGGGCGACGAGCTGACCAACCTTCCGACCGTTGCCGCTGATCAGGACGATCGGCCGGTCCTGCTCGCGCCCGTTAGCGACGGCGACCCGTGGCGCTGCCGATTCCATTTCCTTCGCTGGGACGGCAGCACCTGGCGGACCTCGACGATCACCGAGACCGACAACACGTGGAACGCCTCGCGAATCGTCCGGCTCGAAGGCAACGAGGTCGCGGCCGACCTGATCGTCGGGGCGGGCAAGGGTGAGGAATGCTTCTATGGCGGTGGCGAGCTGCAGCGATGGGTCAGCCGCGACGGCGGCGCGTCCTGGCGACTCCAGCAGTCCTTCGTGCCGCGGGCCGGATTGCTCTACAACAACCCGCGGCCGGTCGAGCTGGCCGATGGCGGCACATTGGACGATGCGTTCGTCTTCTATGGATGGAACGGTCCCGGCGGCGTCTGGGCCGTGCCGGGCTGCGCCACGGAGAACCGCAACCGTGGCCGAGCCTGGCTATGGCTGGACGGGCGATGGGTGTGATGCCGCGCCGCGTCCCGCGAACAATCGCCGGACCCGTTGGCCTGCCTTGGGCGCTGTCGCCGACTTGCGGCCGCGAGGGGCACCTGATAGACTCGCATCTCTTGAGCGACCGGCCCGGCAGGGCCCGCGACTGCGACGCCGCGGGTTGCCGCGATGCCGGCCGCACGTGCGAGCAGGTGCATGACGATAGAACCGCGACACAAACCTTATCTGGCCCTGGCGCTGCTGGCCGTGGTGCTGGGCCTGGCGTTTCAGGGCACGCGCGGCCTGTTCGACACCAGCGAGGGCCGCTACGCCGAATGCACGCGCGAGATGGTCGAGACGGGCAACTGGCTTGAGCCGCAACTGAATTACGAGCCCCACTGGACCAAGCCGCCGCCGACCTACTGGGCCATCGCCGCCGGGATTATGCTGCTGGGGCAGAACGAGTGGGGCGTGCGGCTCTATGGGGCCGCAACGTTTGTCGTCTCGGTGCTGGCCGTGGCGGCGCTGGGCGGCGCCATGTGGGATCGCCGCACGGGACTGGTCGCCGGACTGATCTACGCCACCTCCCCGTTTGCCATCGGGGCGTCCAACGTCGTGACGGCCGATTGCCTGTTGGCGATGTGGACTCTTCTGGCGGTGCTGGCCTACTGGAAGGCGACGCGCGCCGCCGGGAGCCGCGCGGCCGGCTTCTGGATCGTGGCCATGTGGCTGGCGCTGGCCCTGGGCTTCGCCACCAAGGGCCCGCCGGCGTTGCTCGTGCTTATACCGATCATCGTCGTGCGACTGTGGCCGGCGCCGCCCGAGTCGCCACGCACCCGCATCCTGTCGCCCGTGGCCCTGGCGGTCTCTGCGCTGGTCGGCCTGACGATCTTCACGGTCGTCGGCCTGGGATGGTACGCCTGGGCCGCGGCCACGCATCCGGGGCTGCTCGACACGT
>JAFGPY010000428.1 GCA_016935955.1 Planctomycetota bacterium | reverse complement strand
GATTCGCTGATGAAGCTCTATCAGCGGAACCTGATCGCCGAGCGGCGCCGTATCACCGAGAAGAACGCCAAGTTCATCAACATCGGACGCCGCGACAAGTTGCCGCCGTGGGTCCTCAAGGAAGTGGAGAAGAACGAGCAACTCGGAGCCAACAACACGGGACCGGTGCTCTGCCTGGCCGTGAACTACGGCGGCCGCCAGGAGATCGTCGATGCCGCCAAGAGCCTGGCTCGCGATGCCGCCGCCGGGAAGCTTGATCCGGAGGCGATCGACGAGCAGACCTTCGCCTCGCGGCTGTACACGGCGGGACAGCCGGAGCCGGACCTGCTGATCCGGACGGCCGGCGAGATGCGCATCAGCAACTTCCTGCTCTGGCAGGTCTCCTATGCCGAACTCTACGTGACCGACGTGCTGTGGCCGGACTTCCAGAAGGAAGACCTGTACAAAGCCATGGCCGACTATGCCCGGCGCGAACGGCGTTTCGGGGGCTTGTCGGCCAACGATTTGCCGTAAGCGATATGCGGCCAAGGGCCGCCGCCAGAGGCCATTGCCTAGAGGACCGGACAGCCGCAGCCTGACATGCTCAGAATACGAGTCATCTTCGGCGCCCTGATGGCGGTGGGCATCTTCGGCCTGCTGTTTCTCGACGTCTACCTCGAAGACCATTACAGCATCAACTGGGCACCCACCTTCTTCGTGGTCATTGCCCTGGTGACGGCTCTGGCCGTCCACGAACTGGTACTGCTGCTGCGGCAACTCAACTGGCGAGTCTACGAGATGCCCGTGCTGGCCGCCTCGCTGGCCATACCGGCCTCACTGCTGGCGGCCCGATTGCACGGCAGCGCGATCGTCTGGCAAGTGGGCGCCCTGGCCGTAACGCCGGTTGTGGCCGTGGTGATCGGCCTGGTCATGCTCCTGTTGCTGATCGAGACGGTTCGCGGCTGGCATCGCGGCGTCGACAGTTCGGCCCTGACCAGCCTGGGGGCCAACCTGCTGACCTTCGCCTATGTCGGGCTGCTGGGCCTCGCCCTGTCGGCTTTGCGGTTAATGGAAACGCCGAAGGGTCTCTACGCCTTGCTGGTGTCCGTGGCCGTAATCAAGTCGAGCGACATCGGCGGCTACGTCTTCGGCCGAGCCTTCGGACGAACGAAGCTCGTGCCCAGGCTTAGCCCCAGGAAGACGGTCGAGGGACTGATGGGCGGCTTCCTGCTGGCCATGGTCGTGAGCCTCGGCGCCGGCCGGCCCCTGCTGGGCCTGCCCTACTGGCAGTTGGCGATCTTCGCCCTTCTGGTCACGCCGCTGGCCGTCCTGGGCGACCTCGCCGAGAGCGTCATCAAGCGTGCCGCGAATGTCAAAGACTCCGGCAGCCGCGTGCCGGGTTTCGGCGGCGTCCTCGACGTGATGGACAGTATCCTGCTGGCGTCTCCCGTGGCCTACGTATTACTGGTGCTTTTCGCCTGCGGGCGATGACGATACAATAGAAAGCCGATGCAGAAGCAGATACCTATCCCAGACAGTCCTGACCGGCTTGTTCTTTTCGGCAGCCAGGATCGCCACCTGCGAATGATCCGCGACGCCTTCGCCGTGGAACTGTCGGCCCGCGGCGACACGCTGAGCCTAAGCGGCGAGGCGGAGCCTGTGGCCATGGCCGCAACCGTGGTCGAGGAACTCATTGGCCGCATGCAGCGCGGCCGGACGATCCTGTCGCGCGACGTGAGCGACCTGGTGGACTCGGTCCGCCGCAACGGCGCCGCCCCGGGAGACTCGGAAATCTCGGTGCTGGCCCGCGGGCAGCGCGTGCGGCCGAAGACCAAGGGCCAGTCGGCCTACGTCAACGCCATGCGGCGGCATGACCTGACCTTCTGCACCGGGCCGGCCGGCACGGGAAAAACGTATCTGGCCGTGGCCCTGGCCGTGGAGTCGCTGAAGCGGCGCGACGTGAAGAAGCTGGTATTGACGCGGCCCGCGGTGGAGGCCGGCGAACGGCTGGGCTTCCTGCCGGGCGACATGCTGGCCAAGGTCAATCCGTACCTGCGTCCGTTGCTGGACGCCCTGCACGACATGATGGACTTCGAGCAGGTGAAGCTGTACATGGAAAACGACATGATCGAGATCATTCCGCTGGCCTTCATGCGCGGCCGGACGCTGAACGACTCGTTCATCATCCTGGACGAGGCCCAGAACGCGACGGTCAGCCAGATGAAAATGTTCCTGACCCGCATGGGCATGCGCAGTAAGATGGTGGTCACCGGCGACGTGACGCAGACGGACCTGGCTGAGCCGGTGCGCAGCGGCCTGATCGACGCGGTGCAGAAGCTGTCGTCGGTGGCGGGCATCGCGAAGGTGGAACTGGGGCGGGAGGACATCGTCCGCCACCCGCTGGTCCAGGACATCGTGGACGCCTACGAGCGTCACAAGGGCGATCGGTCGTCGGACGTGCCCGACGACCGGCCGAAGCTGCCCCAGGACGAGGAGAGCTAGAGCCGCCATGGCCCTGTTCGATCGGCAGAGACAGAGGGCGCGTCGCGTCGACCCGCGAAAACTCAAGGGCGACGGGCTCCGCGGCCTACTGAGCAGCCTGAGCGAACCGCGCAACATGATGCGCCTGGCCATCCTGTTGCTGCTGGTCGCGGGCACGCTGGTGCTGATGCTCACGCCGTACGAGCCGCTGCAATACCGCAAGGACCAGTCGACCGATGTCTCGATCGTCTCGCGGGTGAGCTTCGAGTTCGTGGACGAGGCGGCCACGAACAAGAAACGCGAGGAAGCTCGCAACACGACGCCGCGCGTCTACTCGCGCGACACCACGGCCCTGAACAAAGTGCGGGAAGAGTTCATCGACCTGCTGGGATTCGCCAGCGAGCAGGCCCGTCCGCCCAAACCGCCACCGACCGATTCCGACCAGACAACGCCCACCCCGCCGCCGCCCGCCACCGACAACGCCACGGGCGGCACGCCGCCGGCCGAGCCTGCGGCCGCAGCCCCCGGAACCGCCGAGGCTCCGGTTCCTGACCCGCTGGCGGCCGAGAAGGCTGAACGAAAGAAGCGTTTCGAGGCCCTGAAAAAGTCCTGGAGCCTCGACGACATCTTCGGGCAGGTGGTTGAACTGGCCAAGGACGACAAGGCCCGCGAGCGACTGGTCAAGTGTTGCGAGACTGCCGTGGCCTACATCCAGAGCCTGCCGATCCTGTCGGACCCGGACCACTTCTACGAGAGTGTGCACACGGAACTGTCTCACATCTACATCTTCGACAACGGCGAACTGATCAAACAGGACAAGGCCAAGAACCCACCGTTGAACATCCGGTACGGCGACACACGCGACCTCGTCGAGGAGAAGGTCACGGAGACGTTCGCCTCGGCCAACTTGAGCCTGGCGCTTCGGGAGCGGATTCGCGACCGGTTCGCCGCAGCACTGGCCCCGACACTGACCTACGACGATGCCCGGACCAAGGCCCAGCAGGACGAGGCCGTCAGCAATGTCAAGCCGGTGATGCGCGAGTTCCGACGCAAGGACGTGCTGGTGGCCCGCGACTCGAAAATCGGCGACGAGGAGCTGAAGATCCTGGCCAAGGAGCACGAAGCCTACCTGGCCCAGTTGAGTCTCGGCCAGCGAGCCGGGGCCGTGGTCGGTTCGCTGATGCTGGCCGTGCTGCTCGTCTCGCTGCTGACGGCCTTCACGGCCATCTACCAACCGAACGTGGTCGTCCGACCGATCCGCGGCCTGATCGTCGTGGTGCTGATCCTGAGCGTGCTGGTGGTGGCCAAGTTCGTGCGCAATTGGCCTCCCCTGGCCCTGTTCCAACTGGTCACGGTGGCCATGATCCTGACGATCGCCTACAGCCGGCGATTCGCCCTGGTGCTGGCTTGGTGGACGGCCGCCCTGGCGGCGCTGGTCACGCGGCTGGACTTCAACACCCTGTTGCTGATGGTCATCGGATCGAGCATCGCCGTACTGCAATTGAAGGCCGTGCGAAGCCGTCTGAAGTTGACCTACGTGGGCCTGTTGACCGGCGCCGTGTTGATGCTGACCATCTGGGCCACGAAGCTCTGGGACCGTGAGATGTCCGACGCCGTCGGCCCGGTGTTGGGCTACGGGCTGCTGGCCATGGCCTACGGGTTGCTGGCCGGCATCTTCGTGCTGGGCATCCTGCCGTTCATCGAGCGGGTCTTCGGCGTCGTCACGCACATCTCGCTGCTGGAATTCTGCGACGCCAACCAGCCGGCGCTGAAGAAGCTGGCCATCGAGGCCCCCGGCACCTACTCGCACAGTCTGTTGCTGGGCAGCATCGTCGAGCCGGCGGCCGAGGCCATCGGAGCCAACGGACTGCTGGCCCGCGTCGGGGCCTACTTCCACGACATCGGCAAGGTCAACAAGCCGCACTACTTCACCGAGAATCGCAACCAGTTGGGCGACCTGCCGGACCACGACAAGCTGACGCCGCAGATGAGCAAGCTGATCATCACCAGCCACATCAAGGACGGCCTGGACATGGCCGAGCAGTACGGTCTGCCGCGAGTGATCAACGCCTTCATCGCCGAGCATCACGGGACGACGGTCATCGAGTACTTCTACTACGAGGCCCTGAAGACCAGCGACGGCCCGATCGACGAGACGGAGTTCCGCTATCCGGGCCCGCGGCCGCAGAGCAAGGAGACGGCCATCCTGATGCTGGCCGACAGTTGCGAGGGCGCCGTCCGCAGCATCAAGGAACCCACGCCGCCGAAAATCGAGGACCGCGTTCACCAGATCGTGATGAAGCGGCTGCTGGACGGCCAGCTGGACGAGAGCGGCCTGTCGCTGAACGAAGTGCGAACCATTGAGCAGAGCCTGACCAAGTCGCTGATCAGCGTTCACCATGGCCGCATCGCCTATCCCAACGAGCGTCAGCAGCAGGAGGCGGCGGCCGCCAACGCACAGCGGAACCATTCGGGCGAGGGCGCCGGCGGAGCAGCCCCTCGCACCGACAGCAGCGAGGGGCATTCCTGAGGCCATGCCGGAGATCGAGATCAACGACCTGCAGACCCACCTGACGGGCCAGAAGCGTCGCCTGGCGAGCACCCTGCGCGCCGTCCTGAGCAGCGAACGGGACGCCCCCTGCAGCCTCTCGGTCACGCTGGTCGACGACGCCCGGATTCGCGAGATCAATCGCCGCCACCTCAACCACGACGAGGCCACCGACGTCATCAGCTTCGACCTCTCGGAGGCCGGCGACGACGTCCTGAGCGGCGAGATCGTCATCTCGGCCGAACGGGCCGTCCGCGTGGCCGCCGAACGTGGAAGCGATCCGGTCGGCGAGTTGCTGCTCTACGCGGTGCACGGTCTGCTGCACCTGGTGGGTTACGATGACCTGACGGCCGCCCAGGCGGCACGGATGCACGCCCGCGAGAACGAGTTGCTGACGGCCCTGGGCTACCCGAACGTCTATGAGGGGCCGCCCGCAGCGCCCTAGGCTCTGTTTGAAAACTAGGGCATTTCACGGTTGGAGGTACTTTATCGCCCGGCGGCGCTGTCGTTGAAGCCCCCAGCACCCAACATTATGCATCAAGGGTCATTGTTTTGACGGAGTCGGATGCGTCGGGCGGCGTCGATGATGAACTTGGCGGCGACCCAT
>JAFGPY010000427.1 GCA_016935955.1 Planctomycetota bacterium | reverse complement strand
GCCCGCGTCTCGGGCGGCGAGGTCACGCCGCTGGTCGCGCGACTGCCCGCCGCACTGGCGACCATCCTGACCGTGCTGGTCGTCTACCTGTTCGGCCGTCAGTTGAAGGGCCACACGGCCGGCCTCATCGCTGCGCTGGCTGTGGCGACAAGTCTGCGGCTGCTGTGGATCGGCCGCGTGGCCAACCTCGATTCGATGCTCCTGCTCTGGACGACGCTGGCCTTCTACCTGTTCTGGCGGGCCTGGCGCCGCGAGGGCTCGTGGCTGGCGTACCTGCCGATGTTCGGCGCCATCGCCCTGGGCATCATGACCAAGGGGCACATCGCCCTGGTCATCGTCGGCGCGGTGGTCGGCCCGTTCCTGCTGTGGCAACTCGTCGCCGGCGAGCGCCGCCGCGCGTGGCAAGCCTCGTGGCGCTGCGTGCCGGGGCTGCTGTTGTGTCTGGCGGTCACGGCCCCGTGGTTCATCGCCATGCACTATCGCACCGACGGCCGCTTCACCGATGAGTATTTCGTCCGTCACCACCTCGTCCGCACCGGGTGGGTCGAGCCGGGCGAGGACGTGAAGGACTTCGAGAAGAAGACCGACTGGTACGACTATCTCGCCCGTATCTGGCCGAGCACGTTTCCGGCCTCGATCTTCCTGCCCGGAGCGCTGCTGTGGATCGCCCTGCGCGGACGCCGCCGCGGCCGCGACGACCTGCTCTTTGTGTCGATCTGGCTTGTGCTGCTCATGGTCATGTTCAGCGCCATGAGCTTCCGTAAGCAGGAGTACATCATGCCGGTCTATCCGGCCGCGGGCCTGTTGGTGGCGGTCTTTCTGACCGAGTACTTCGAGATTCGCGGGCAGAACCGGTTCTGGGATGCGCTGCTGGTGGCGGCCTTCGTCGGCTTCTGCCTGATCGGCGTGCTCGTGGCTGGCGGCACGGGCCTCGTGCTGCACGAGGGGTTCGCCTCCTGGGTCGAGGGCAAGATGACCAACGAGAATGGCCGCTTCACCTTCGAGGTGATCCGCGGGCAACTCGCCGAGCACCTCGGCCTGACGTTCGCCATGATTGCCGCCGTGGTGGTCGGCTACGTCCTGAGCATCGCCTTCTGGCTCCGGCGGCGCGAGATGGCCGCTCTCGCCCTGGTGGCTGCGGCCACGGGTGCGATGATGCTTTTCTACGTGGCGGTCTTCGTGCCGGTCATCGACGACGCCCGAAGCCATAAGGCCTTCGCTGCCGAGGCGCTTCAACACATCCGGCCCGGCGACTTCGTGATGGCCAATGTCGGCGAGGACCACGAGTTGTGCTACCTGCTGGGCTCGGACGTGCTCGTGCCGCTGGGCGACGGCCGCTGGAAGGAAAACATGCGCGTCTACGACGTGCTGGACCGGGCGCTGGCCGGGGGCCGCCGGGCGTGGTACGTCATCTACCGCGACCATTACCTGGAACACCCGCCGGGCAAGGATTTCCGCCTGGTGCTTGAGACGCAGGGCCACCACCGCAAGCCGCTCGTGCTGCTGAGCTACAAGGCCGGCGCCGAGACGCAGCAAAGGAACTGACCATGCCGATTCGCCGTGCCATTTCGGCCGTGTTGCCGGCCTACAACGAACAGGACTGCATCGTCGAGGCCACGGAGAAGCTGCGCGACGCGCTGGCCGGGTGCGCCGAGGAGTTCGAGATCATTCTCGTCGACGACGGCAGCACCGACCGCACACCGCAACTGGTCGACGAGTTGAGCGAGCAGTATCCCGAGGTCCGCACCATTCACCACAAGCCGAACGCCGGTTACGGCGTGAGCCTGCGCGACGGGTTTCTTGCGGCCCGGTTGCCGCTGGTGTTCTATACCGACGCCGACAACCAGTTTGATCCGCGCGAAATCCCGCGGCTGATCGATCTGATCGACCGCTACGACATCGTCTCGGGCTATCGCATCGACCGGCAGGACCCGTGGATGCGGAAGTTCTTCTCGTGGGGCTTCAAGAAGTTCATCGGGGCGATCTTCGGCGTCTACGTCCGTGACTGCGACTGCGCGTTCAAGCTCTATCGCCGCAAGGTCTTCAAGCACGTCACCATCGAGAGCCGCATGTTCTTCGTCGACGCCGAGGTGCTGGCCAAGGCGAACGTTCTGGGCTACCGCATCGGCGAGGTGGGCGTGACGCACCTGCCGCGCTCGGGCGGCCAGTCCACGGTGCGGCTCGGACACATTATCAGCACGCTGCGCGAGGCCTGGCACATGTTCCGGCACTTCGACCTCAAGCCCGACCCGTCGGTCGACCGCGACCGCCCGCGGGACGACGAAAGCGACGAGTGACCGCGGCGCCGCGCCGGGCGCCACGCGTCTCCTTGGAGACGCGTGCCCGTCGCAACTGGTTTGTCCGCACGCTTCTGCGAGCAGAAGCGTGGCACCCCCCGGCCTTCTTCATGCAAAATCCCACATAGCACCCAACGCAAGAACACTTATCCGATATCGCTCAGCCGCCGGGTGGCGCGTTTTTGCTTGAAAGGCCCCTGGGGCCGACCTATCATCGCCTCTCGGGAATACCTCGTTGATTCTGCACCGAGGCGACTCGCTGTGGGGTCGCCCAGTCGAGTCCATTGCGGCTGTCGGCAATCGTTCGGCGGCAGCCGAAATCAATCATCCGTCAAGTCCGCCTGGAAGGAGAACGGCAATGAAGCTCGGTGTGATGATGGCCCTGTTCGGGGGAGTGAAGCTCGACGATGCCCTGGACCGCGTCACGGCCCTCAAGCTCGAAGCGGTCGAGATCGGCGCCGGCAACTATCCCGGCAGCAGCCACTGCCCCGTGCGGGAACTCATCAAGAGCAAGGCCAAGGCCCGCGACTGGGCGGCGCGGGTCCGCGACCGCGGCCTCGAGATCAGCGCCCTGGCCTGCCACGGCAACCCGCTGCATCCCAGCGCCGCCTTCGCTCGCAAGCATCACGACGCCTGGCGCAACGCCGTCAAGCT
>JAFGPY010000058.1 GCA_016935955.1 Planctomycetota bacterium | reverse complement strand
CCGATCGACATGCCCGGCGGCAACGCGCCTTCGGTCAGGTTGTGGCAACTGGCCAGCAGTCCCTCGCGGCACATCGGGCAGACGGGCTCAATGCCGCGCGGCTCGCACGACAGGGCAGGCTCGACGTTCACCCGGTCGCCGACCTGGAATCCCTGAACGTCCGGCCCGACCTCGGTGATGCGGCCGATGCTCTCGTGGCCCATCACGAACGGCGTCGAGAGGAATGCCTTGGCGAAACTGTCCGGCGGGTTGCCGAGCGTGACCATCGCGATGTCGCTGCCGCAGATGCCGCCCAGCGTCGGCCGAATCTTCACCCACTGGGGCGACGGCAGTTGCGGCTCCGGCCAGTCGGTCCGGTAGCGCAGCTTGACCAGGCGGCTCCAGAAGACGCCTCGCCAGAACCAGGCCAGCATCTTGATCGGAATGTAACGAACAGGTGCAATGTCGTTGGTGATCGCCCGCATGCGCCGCTCCCGGTACGGTGGGTCTGCCCTCGACGTGACCGCCGGCCGACAGCTCCCGCGGTCGCCGTCATTTTAGGCGGACCGTCCCGACCGTCAAGGCCAAAGGCACTACAAAGGACATGAACCGAGAGTTCCCGTGGTTACGGATCAATGCCGCGACCGGCTCCGTCGCTGCATAAGAACCGCAAGACCGCACAGCACGGCTACCCCGACAGCGCCAAGCGCATAAGCCCGCCACGGAGAACCCGCCGTTGCCGGAGGTGAAACCGCCGGGCTGGATTCCAGGGTGCTGGGCGCGGTCGGCGGTGGTTCCGTCGCTACTGCAACGTCCTCCACGACCAACTGCTCTTGGGGTATCTCCTCCAGGCCCCGCATCGGATCCAAGTCGCTCTCCTTGATCCCGACCCGGAGTCTCATGGCGCGCTCTATGGCGACTTCCACTTCCCCGCGCACGAACGCGTCGTCGGCATATCGCTCCCGCAGCCACTTGAGGTTCTGGCCGTAGTTCCGCGATACAGCAGCGTCGGCAACCATGTTCTTGGCGTCTGTGATCTGACAGGCCCTGATACTGATCAAGGTCTCGCTGACTCGCTTGCAGAACTGCGACGGCGATTCGTGGGCCTGAGGCCGCAGCAGGGCCTTCTTCGCCTCCTCGATGCTTCTTGCGGCTTCCAGCTGATCATATAGGCGGCTGCGATCCTTCATGCGTGCGGTGTCGTCGGAGTCCAGCGATGCAAGGTTCTCCATGGCAAGGGCGGTGAACGCCGTAGGCCCTCCTTCATTCTGAGTGACGAGCCTGAAATACTCGGCGGCCTTCTGCATGTCTCGCTTTGCATCCCCGAAAAGGCGATCAGCATAAAGGTGAGCCGCCATATGCAGTACCTTGTCACGTTCAACCGTTCCAGGGAACTTGTCCGCGACATTCGCGTAAGCTGCGACCGCAGCCTCCCGTGTCACGCGCCCCGTGTGGTATTGCTGTTCCTCAAACCGCAACGCCTCGTTGAAGGCCTCAGCCGCCCGACGGCAGTTGTCTTGCGCCTCACTCACGGTCGCATCGTCAAAAGGCCACTGACGCTCGACGGTCAACCGGAATGTGTCGTAAGCCTGCCGATGGTTCTGGTGAATTCCCGCGCGTTCCTCGGCCCTTCTCAGCCCTGACTGCAGTTCGCTGAAGGCAAGCGACGCCTCGACGAGGGCTGCGAATTCCGAAGAGATACCATCGGCAAATTCTTCGAGGCCTTCAAGGGATCGAATCCCTCCCTCGCCCTGTGCCGGAGAAGACGATGCCACAACGAGCATTGCTGCGAGCATGGCCAACATAAGCAAATCCTCCCACCCTGAACGCGTGTGAAGAACGGAGTCCACGTCAGATCATTGTATGCCACAAAACATTGCGGACTTCTGCTGAGATGCAGCATCGGCAATCCACGGCCTTCTCCAGGCAGACCCGGTCTGATGTCAACAGGCCGTCGCCTGTTTCCCGCCGCATGGTTGGGCAATCGCAATCGCGTACTCCGTCGACTGCAAACGGAAGGGCGTGGAGGAGGACGGGCGCGCCGTATGTTGTGTCCACAGTCCGATGCGCACCGAATAGTGAGGTCGCGGAAGGAGGGGCAGAACATGTGGCGAGTCTTGTCTGAGGCAATCTCATTACTCGCATTATGCTGTTATACCCCGTGTGGGTCAACGATGGTATTTACCTCGACGAGCCGTTCGCGTTGACCGCGGGGCGGCGCGGGCATATGATAGGAGCGTATGGCCGACCTGAAGGAAAAGGTTCAGCAGTTGCCGCACGGTCCCGGGTGCTACCTGATGAAGGACAGCCGCGGGACGGTGCTCTACGTGGGCAAGGCCAAGGACCTGCGGAGCCGCGTGAGCAGCTACTTCGTCGATTCGGCCGACCTGGCGCCCGACAAACAGCGGATGGTCGCCCAGGTGGCCGACATCGACTACCTGGAGACGGCCGACGAGGTGGACGCCGTGCTGACCGAGGCGCGGCTCATCAAGGACATCCAGCCGCCCTACAACGTCCGCCTGACCGACGACAAGACGTTTCCGTACCTGGAGGTCACGACGCGCGACGACTTCCCCGGTGTCTACCTGACGCGCACGCCGCAACCGCGCTCCAAGCTCTACGGCCCGTTCACCGACGTCAAGGGCCTGAGGGGGGCGCTGCCGATCCTGCAACAGGTCTTCCGCTTCCGCACCTGCGAGTTGCCGATCAGCGCCGACGATCCGAAGCTGCGCTACAACCGCCCGTGCCTGCTGCACCCGATAGGCCGCTGCTACGGTCCGTGCGCGGGTCTGATTTCCAAGGACGAGTACCGCCGCACGATCAAGCGGTTCCAGCGGTTCCTGGAGGGCAAGCGGCAGCCGCTGATCCGCTCGATGCGCAAGGAGATGCAGACGCTCTCCGACGCGCAGCGCTACGAGGAGGCGGCCCACGTCCGCGACCAGTTGCAGGCCATCGAGAGCCTGGCCGATCGCGGACTGGTGGACGTGCACGTGCAGCCGGAGGTGTTCCAGCGCGACACGCAGAAGGGGCTCGACGCCCTGGCCCGCGTCGTCGGCCGCACGAGCGTCCGCACGATCGAGGGCGTGGACATCGCCAACCTCAGCGGCCGCGAGATGGTGGGCTCGCTGGTGACCTTCATCGACGGCCGGCCGCTGAAGTCGGGCTACCGGCGGTTCCGCATCAGGACGGTCGAGGGGCAGGACGATTTCGCCTCGATCGCCGAGGTGGTCTCGCGGCGGTTCCGCCGTTTGCAGGACGACGGCCTGCCGCCGCCCGACGTGCTGCTGATCGACGGCGGCCCGGGGCAACTGGGCGCCGCCATGGAAAGCCTGCGGGCCATGGGCATCGACGGCGTGACGGTCATCAGCCTGGCCAAGCGTGCCGAGGAAGTGTACCTGCCGGGTCGCAGCGAGCCGGTGCGATTGCCGCGAACCAATCCGGGGCTGCAGATCCTGCAGTACGTCCGCGACGAGGCCCACCGTTTCGCCCAGCACTACCACCATATCCTTCGCCGCCGCAGCGTCCTGGGCGACCGCGCCGGTCGCGACATTCCCAAGACGCGTAAGCGACGCGGCCGCTAAGCGGTATTACGTAAGTCTTCCGGGGTGTTTGTAGTGAGTGCCATGCCTGCCCCTGTCGCAGATCCCGAGCAACGGCGAGGGTGCCACGCGTCTACTTGTAGACGCGTGCTCGCGCGCAACAGGCTTGTCGGCATGCTTCTGCAAGCTCCAAGCATGGCACCCCCTGGCCTTCTTCACGCGAAATCCTGCGTAGCACCCAACGGAATTGCCCACGGCGGCGTTTCGTGAATAACGGCCCGCCTCGTACGTCCGATAACCTGACGGAGACAGGGCAGAATCTGCTGAAAATGATGCTGAAAATTGGTCGGATTTGCCTGTGGCCCGACGGCATGCTATACTAGGAATGAAGGTGGGGACGTTCTTCTGTTGAGGGGTCAACCGATGAACCGCAAACCTGCAGAAACCGTAAGTCCATTGTGGAAACATTGGGATTTCAGTATTGGCAATGCCCCGGACGCTCCGTCGCGCGTCTTGCGGCGCTTCGGGAAGTCGCAGATCGAGTTCGAGATCGCGTTCCTTGAGGACATTCTGGCCGACCAGCCGCAGCACCTCGAGACGATGAAGCTGCTGGCCGAGCTTTACACGCGCAACAGGCAGTACCGCCAGGGACTGAAGATGGATCGCCAGATCGTGGCCGCTTCGCCGCGCGACGCGGTGGCCCACTACAATCTGGCGTGCAGCCTGTCTCTGACGCACCGGCTGGACGAGTGCTTCCGCCGGCTGCACCAGGCCATTCGCCTGGGCTACCGCGAGTACGAGCACATGGCCCTGGACCCCGACCTGGATTCCGCCCGCAAGGATCCGCGATGGGTCGCCCTGTTCGGGATACCGACGAAGGTCTGAGACCGACGCACCTTTGAATGTTGAGGCCCCGCTGCCGACGACCGGAGCGGGGCCTTCTGTTTGCCCGCGACGCAATTTCGTTGAACCGCCCGCCCGGCGGCGATATTTTCAGCGGCTGGATTGCCATGCAGAACCGCGGAGCGAACCATGTAGCCCGGCCGCCCTCGGCCGGGGCGAACGAGTTCGCCGGTCGGCGGCTCGTTCTTGCGGTTCTGCCTGATGTTCGGAGAATTCACGACGCCATGAGAATCATCGCAGGCACTCGACGAGGCATGAAGCTTGAGCCGCCGCGCGGCAAAGAGGTCACGCGGCCGATCAGCGACCGCGTCAAGGAGAACCTCTTCAACATTCTGCAGGCCGAGATTCCGGGATCGATCGTCCTGGACCTCTTCGCGGGGACGGGCAGCCTGGGCCTCGAGGCCCTCAGCCGCGGCGCCCGCTGGGCGACCTTCGTCGAGCAGAACGCCGAGGCCGTCTCCATCCTGCACCACAACATCGAGCACGTCCGCTTCGTCGAATCGTCGCAGGTCGTCCGAGGCGACGCGTTGCGCCTGCGGCCGTCGGTCGCCGAGACCGGGCGGCGCGACCCGAAAGGACCGCTGGTCTTCGATCTCGTCTTCGCCGACCCGCCCTACCGCATGATGGACAACGACGCGGACCGGCAGCGAATCGGCGAAAGCCTCGGGCAACTGTCGGGCTTCGGAGCCTTGTCGCCTGCGGCCGTCATCGTGGTCCGCCACGACTCGCGGACGCCGGTCGAGTACCGCTGGCCGGGATTCCGCCAAACTGACTCGCGGCGCTACGGCTCGATGACTTTGGATTTCCTGCGACCGGCCGAACCGTCAAACGACGACTTATCGCCGGATGCCGCGCCGCCGACCGGCGACAGTTGACTGATCGGGTGCCATGGCGGCCGTCGTGTGCCGCCATGCTTCTGCTTGTCGCAGATCCCGAGTGACATCGAGGGGCAGAAGCATGCAAGACGATCATGGCCACGCGAGCGTGGCCATGCCACCCCACCAGAGACCGGGGTGCCACGCGTCTACTTGTAGACGCGTGCTCGTAGGCAACTGGCTTACCGGCACGCTTCTGCGAGCAGAAGCGTGCACCCAGCGACCGGACTCTTGCGAAACAGGAGTTCAGGCCCGAAGGGCCAACGGGAGTTTGGCCGGGGGCGAAGCCCCCGGAAACCGGGCTCAACGGACTTCCAGCCCCGAAGGGGCGACGCCTGTTTCGGCAACCGGAAGTGTGCCGCCCCTTCGGGGCCCAGAGGATTGTTGAGAAGCCTCGTGTCCGGGGGCTTCGCCCCCGGCTAAAATGCTGACAGCCCTTCGGGCCTCGGCAGCAGATCGGGATAGAGCCCAAAATGGTGGCGGCAGCCGGCAACTTGCCGCCCATGTGTGCTCTGACACGGACCTGATGAACCATGACCAACCGTGAGCTGGCCATTCTCGTCATTCGCACGTTGCGCCGTTGCGGCCACGAGGCCCTGCTGGCGGGCGGCTGCGTGCGCGACCGGTTGCTCGGCCGGCGGCCCAAGGACTACGACGTGGCCACCAGCGCCCGGCCCGACGAGGTCCAGCGGCTGTTCCGCAAGACGCTGGCCATCGGGGCCCAGTTCGGCGTAATCGTGGTGCTGCGCGGCAAGGCCCGCGTCGAGGTGGCGACGTTCCGCAACGACGATCCGTACCGCGACGGCCGCCACCCGACGGGCGTGCGATTCACGTCGGCCGAGGAGGACGCCCGGCGGCGAGACTTCACGATCAACGCCCTGTTCTACGATCCGCTGAGCCGCAAGACGATCGACTACGTCGGCGGACTGAAGGACCTCGAGCGCGGCGTGGTCCGCGCCGTGGGCGACGCCGAGGAGCGGTTCCGCGAGGACCACCTGCGAATGCTGAGGGCCGTGCGCTTCTCGGCCCGCCTGGGGTTCCCCCTGCACCGGGCCACCGCTCGGGCCATTCGCAAGCTCGCGCCGCTCATCAAGCGCACCAGCGGCGAACGCGTCCGCGACGAACTGGCCATGATGCTCACCGACCCGTCGCGGTCGCGGGCCATGGAGATCGCCCTGCGGCTCGGGCTGCTGGAGCAGGTGCTGCCGGAGGTTGCCGCCATGAAGGGCTGCAAGCAGGGACGCGCCCACCCCGAGGGCGACGTCTGGCGGCACACGATGTTCTGCCTGGAGGCCCTCGAGCGACCGGACTTCGTGACGGCCCTGGCCACGCTGCTGCACGACGTCGGCAAGCCGCCGACCGCCGACTACTCGGGCGGCGGCGTGCGGTTCTACGGCCACCAGCAGGCCGGCGCCGGGATAGCCCGCGACGTGGCCGCGCGGCTGAAGCTCTCGACCGACCAGACCGAGCAATTGGCCTGGGTCGTACACCATCACATGGATTTCATGCAGGTTCACCAGATGCGGCAGGCGACGCTCAAGCGTCTCTTCCAGAGCCCGCACTTCCCTGCCCTGGCCCGCGTCCACCGTGCCGACGCCCTGGGCAGCCGCTGCACGCTGGCCGACCACCGCTACGTCATGCGGGCCTTCCGCCGCACCCAGGCCGAGGGCCTGAAGCCCAGGCCGCTGGTCACCGGTCACGACCTGCTGGCCCTGGGCATGCGTCCGGGCCCGGCCATGGGACAAGTCCTGAACGCCCTGTACGATTCGCAACTGGAAGGTTCTCTGCGAACGCGTCGTGCGGCCCTGGCGGCCGCAAAGCGGATGGTCGCCGAACAATTGTCCGCCGGCGCCGACAAACAGGCTTGACCGGGTCGCCGGTCGGGGTATATTGCGCGCATACAACATGACCGTGCTCCCACGCGACGAACGCTTGGTGGATCGGAGCATGATTCGACGAAGGCGGCTCGTGGAGGCCGCCGCTGTCGTTTGTGGTGGGAATGATGAGCGATACAAAGCTGACAAGCACGGGACTGATGCCCGACGGCAGCCAGCAACTGGACATTAACGGTCGTCCGATCACGCCGCGGATGCGCCGCCGCGGCATGAACATCAACATCCTCTGCTGCGGCCTGGGAACGCTCTTCGCGGTGGCCTTCTGGCCGAGCAACGCCTTGTTCTCGATGTACATGACCGAGCGGCTCGGGGCCAGCGACCTGCAGGTCGGCTTCTTCGCCGCGATCATCGGCATCGGGCAGATGTTCCAGTTGATCGGCGTCTACATCTTCGACCGCACCAAGACGCGCAAGGTGCTCTGGGTGGCCGTCGTCCTGACCTACCGCGTGCTCAGCTTCTCGGTCGTGGGCTTCGCCGTCTACGCCCACACCCAGGGCTCGAGCCTGACGCTCGTCTGGGCCATGCTGGCGGTGATGGCCGTGGGCTTTTCGCTGGCCCAGATGACGGCCAATGCCTGGTGGTCGTGGATGGCCGACCTGGCCCCCGAGTCGACCCGCGGACAGTTCTTCGCCAACCGCCAGCTGGCCGCCACCGTAGCCTCGCTCATCGGGACGCTGCCGGTCATCCTGCTCGACAAGATCGGCACCGACGCCCAGGGCAACTACACGAACGAGGCCGACTACATCTTCATCAGCATCTTCGCCCTGTGCACCCTGAGCGGCATCACCGATATCATCATTCACGCCTTCATCCCCGAGCCGGCCCGCCTCGACCGTCCCGACAGCCTGACCCTCGGCGACACGGTGCGGAACCTGATTCAGCCGCTGCTCGACAAACGATTCCGCCAGTTCACCATCGCCATGACCTTCGGGGCCTTCGCGGTGATGTTCTGGTCGCCGTTCGTCTGGCCGTACCTGAAGGACAAGAACACGATCGACATCGCCTACTCAGCCAACCTGATCACCACCGCCCTGGCGGGCCTGGGCATGATGATCGGCTCGCGGTATTGGGGCGTGCTGATCGACCGTTTCGGCGCCAAGCCGATCATGGCCATCACCTACAGCGCGGGGCTGCTGTCGGTCTACCTGTTGTTCATCACGCCCGCCAATGCCACGCTGCTGGTCTACCTCGTCGGCGGACTGATGGGCGGCTTCATGTGGTCGGGCATGAACCTCGCCGTGCCGCAACTGATGCTCACCCTCTCGCCGACCAAGACGCGCAACAGCTACGTGGCCACGCACGGCGTCATCACCGGGCTGGCTATCCTGGTCGGTCCCCTACTGGCCGGCTATGTCGCCGATCACGTGCGGAGCTATCTCGACGGCCTGGACTTCTGGTACGTCCTGCCCGGCGGCACGCGGATGACGCACATGCAGGTGCTGGTCATCGTGGGTCTCGTGGCCCGCATGCTGGTCTATCCCCTGATCCTGCGGATTCGCGAGGGTAACGAGAAGCCCATGGGCGTGGTGCTGTCGACCGTGCTGGGCCCGACGCAGTTCCGCACGCTCTACGCCATGCGCGTCTTCGCCGGCCGCAACGTCGGCAAGAAGGTCGAGGCCATGCGCCGCATGGGGGCCGGCAGCGACCAGTTGGCCGTCAGCGACCTGATCGATCACCTCGACGACGCCGAGCCGGAGATTCGCCAGGAAGCCACCCTGGCCCTCGGCCGCATCGGCGGGCCCGAGGCCATCGAGGCCCTGGTGCGGCAACTGACCAGTCCCGAGAGCGATGTGCACTCCGAGGCCGCGCGAGCACTGAGCATGACGGGGGACCCGGCCGTGATCGGTCCGCTCGAGGAGAATCTGGCGCACCCGAACGAGGGCGTCCGGCTGCGCGTCGCCAAGGCCCTGGAGGACTTGCCGCACATCCAGACCGCCCAGCCGCTGCTGGAGATGATTCGCAAGGACGAGTTCAGCGTGTCCGACCTCGTGAACATGCTGGAGCACCTGGAGCCGGAGGTCCGCCAGGAAGCGGTCCTGGCCCTCGGCCGAGCCGGCGGTCCGCAGGCGGTGCAGATTCTCATGGGTTATCTCAAGGACCCTCAATGCGGCTTCCGCGCCGAGGCGGCCAAGGCCCTGGGCATGACCAAGGACCCACAGGCGGTCACCCTTCTTGTGGAGCGATTGTCAGACCCCGACGAGGCCGTCCGCGAAAGGGTGGCCGAAGCGCTGGGCGAACTGAAAACAACGGAGGCGGCCAAGCCCCTGATGAACCTGCTGCGGTCAGACGAGTCGCCCAATGTCTTCGGCCGCGGGGCCTCCGCCCTGGCCCGCCTCGGCGTCATGGACGCCATCTGGGAAATCCTGCCCAAAATGCACCAGACGACCAACGTGGCCCTGCGGCGGCAACTGGCCACGGCCGTGGGCAACCTGATCGGCCGCCCGGCCGAGTTCTATCACCTGATGAACGACGAGTTCCGCAGCCCGGGCGAGCAGACGTTCAAGCTGACCCGGCAGACGCGCAAGGACCTCGAGCGGCTGGCCCGGCGCATGGGCGCCGGCCCCGAGGCCGCCCAGGCCGAGCAGCTCCGGGTGGCCGCCCGCCACGTCGGGGTCGCCGCCGAGCAGTTCGAGTTGCAGGAGTACGAGAAGACCCTTGAGCAACTGCATACCGCCGCCATGGAGATGCTGCGGTCGCTGTACGGTTTTGCCGCCGCAGAGGAGACCGCCGTCGAGTACGCCCTGAGCCGCAACGGACGCTTCGGCGTCGGCCTGTGGTTCCTCCGCGTCGCCCGCAACTACGCCCTCACCGCCGAGGGCAAGGACGAGCTGTTGCGGCTGGATGCCCTGCTGGGCTTCCACTTCCTTGGCAGCTTCACCGAAACGCTCGTTCCATGATGTAATGAGCAACGGCCCGCGCCGCCATTGCGGTACGGGCCGTGATGATTGGCCTTGGTTCGTCCGCCCCGGCGAATGTACCACGGCGGATCTTGCCGAGGCTGTCCGATAATCCACTTCGCTGTTTGTCATTGCCCCCACAGGGGGCACTGATAGATAGCCACGGGCGCAAGCCCGTGGTTATCAAGCCCTTCCGCAT
>JAFGPY010000426.1 GCA_016935955.1 Planctomycetota bacterium | reverse complement strand
CAGAGCAACATGGCCATGCCGATCGACTGGGGTGTCTTCGGGGCGTGGGACAGCCCTGAGTGCCAGAAGATTCTGGCTGAGGTCGACCTTCCGAATATCCGTATGTTCATGGTCGAAAAAAGCATTGCGGGGGAGCCGGCGGCGGACGTTAGTGGCCAGTGGAAGGTCTGCCGCAACCGCGAGATCCTGAAGTGGTCCGCCGTGGGATACTTCTTCGGTCGCCAGTTGCACGAGAAGCTGAACGTGCCGATTGGCCTGATCAGGAGCGCCGTCGGCGGCACGCCGATCGAGAGCTGGATGAGCAGCGAGTCGCTCGTAGCGGTTATGCCGGAGACGAAGCCTAAGTTGGAGCAATGGGCCAAGCAGGCGGCGGCCTTCGACGAGTCGGCATACCAGAAGGAGCTTGCTGCCTGGCAAGAGGCGGTCGCCAAGGCCAAGGTCGCAGGGCAGAAGGAGCCGCGTAAGCCCAGCCGGGTCATCGACAACGCGTGGCGTCCGTGCAGCCTGTACAACGGCATGATCCGCCCGTTGATGCCCTACGGCATTCGCGGCGTGATCTGGTACCAGGGCGAGTCCAACGCCTCGAAAGCGGCCGACTACCGCGTGACGTTCCCGGCCATGATTCGTGCCTGGCGAAGCGAATGGGGTCAGGACGAGTTCCCGTTCCTGTTCGTGCAGCTGGCCAACTTCAAGGCTCGCCAGGACCAGCCCTCCGAGAGTGCGTGGGCCGAACTGCGAGAGGCTCAGAGGCTGACCCTGTCGGTGCCGAAGACGGCCATGGCCGTGGCCATCGATATCGGCGAGGCCAACGACATCCATCCAAAGAACAAGCAGGACGTTGGCAAGCGCCTGGCTCTCGGGGCCCTGACCTTGGCTTACGATCAGAAGCTCGTCTACTCAGGTCCGATCGTGTCCGCGGCGAAGGCCGACGGCGGCAAGGTTCGCCTGAGCTTCGACCATGTCGGCGGGGGCCTGACGGTCAAGGGCGGCGAGCCGCTGAAGGGCTTCGCCGTGGCCGGAGCGGACGGCAAGTACGTTTGGGCGCAGGCCAGAATCGACGGCGCGGAAGTCGTGGTTTCCAGCGACGAGGTCGCCAAGCCGACGGCCGTGCGCTACGCCTGGGCCGACAACCCGGAGTGCAACCTGTACAACGCCGAGGGGTTGCCCGCGTCGCCGTTCCAGGTAGACGTTGGGCAATAGATGGTCGGTTCGTCGTATACATCGAGGAGTGAGCACCATGACCAGGGAAGGGAGGGCCGCCATCCGTGCCGTCGTCACGGATGTTGACGGCACGTTACTTCGCCGCGACTTGACGATCAGCCCACGTTGCCGCGACACGATTGCCCGCATCTCAGCCGCAGGCGTCCCTGTCATACTGGCCACGGGCCGCATCCCGAACGAGACGGTGGGCTACTACCACGAGCTGGGGCTGGCGACGCCGCTTGTCTGCTATCATGGTGCCATGGTACTGGCCGGCGGTTGGGCCGCGTCGGGTCGGCTGTTGCCGGACGCTCGCATGATGGTGGACATCCACATGGCGGACGATCTGCCGCGGCGGCTGGTCGAGTTCATCTTCGCGATCGACTCCGAAGCCGTCGTGCTCGTCGGCCTGGCCGACCGCTACGTGGCCAACCGCGTCGGCGAACTGCACCGGCACTGGGACATGAAGGGGCCCAGCCGTCCCGAGATCGGCTCGCTGAACGATGTGCTGTCGCAGCGCGTCTACAAGATCTGCTACTTCTCCATGGACCGCGAGCGTGTGCAAGAGGTGTCCAAGGGATCTGCGGCTCGTTTCAGTGAGGGGATCAGTTTCCAGCAGGCACACGGCACCATGGCCGAGATGGTAGCTGCCGGGGCCTCGAAGGTTGCCGGTGTCGATGCGGCCCTGCGGTCGCTCGGCATCGAATGGTCCGAGACGCTGGCTGTCGGCGACTTCCATAACGACGTCGAGATGGTTCGCCGCGCCGCCATAGGCGTGGCCATGGGCAACGCCGTGGATGAGTTGAAGGCCGTGGCCGATTTTGTCACGACCGATCGCGACGAGGACGGCATGGCCACGGCCCTGGAGAGGTTTGTGCTGAACGGCAACGGAGGACGCGATGAGCGCTGAGCCCGCACATGCCGATTGCCCCGCGCCGCCGTTGCGCCTGGTGTTCTGGGAATCCACCTCGCGCTGCAATCTGCAATGCGTCCATTGCCGTCGTCTCGACGACGGCCGCGACAAGAGCAACGACGAACTGGGCACCGACGAGGCGCGGCTGATGATCGACGACCTGGGCGACCATTGGCCGGGGCTGATCCTGGTTTTCTCCGGCGGCGAGCCGCTGCTCCGCGACGATGTCTTTGACCTGGCCCGCGCGGCCCGGGGCAGGGGGCTCGTCGCGGCCTTGGCCACCAACGGTACGCTCGTGACGGAAGCCGTGGCCCGCCGGGTCGTCGACGCCGGGTTCAACCGTGTCAGCGTGAGCCTGGACGGCGCCCGGGCGGCCACGCACGACGCCATTCGCGGCGCGTCGGGCGCGTTCGACGCGGCGATGCGCGGCCTGCGGTTGCTCCGTGACGCTGGGGCGGCCGTGCAGATCAACATGAGTGTCGCACGGCGTAATGCCGCTGAGTTGGATCAGATGTTCGACTTGGCCCAGGCCGAGGGTGTGGCTGCCCTGCACATCTTCATCGTCGTGCCCGTAGGTTGTGGCATTGTGCTCGGTGAGCAGGACCGCCTTTCACCCGGTGGCTACGAGCACCTGCTACGACAGTTCTACTATCGCAGCATCGCCTCGTCCCTGGAGACCAAGGCCACCTGTGCACCCCAATACGCCCGCGTGGTTGAGCAGTTGCGGCCCAAGGACAGGTCCGCGGCGGAGGCCCTTCAGGGCGGCAGGCCGTCGGCTGGCGGCGGTTGCCTGGCCGGGACAGGCGTGTGCTTTGTCAGCCATCGGGGGCAGGTGTTTCCGTGTGGCTACCTGCCGGTCTCCTGCGGCAACGTCCGCGTCAGCCCGCTGTCGCGGATCTGGACCACCAGCGACGTCTTCGTTCGCCTGCGGGACCGCGGCCAGTTGGGCGGCAAGTGCGGACAGTGCGGCTATGCGGTCGCGTGCGGCGGATGCCGGGCACGGGCCTTTGCCGCCACGGGCGACTGGATGGGCGAGGAACCCGATTGCATTTACCTGCCCCGCGTCTGAGTGATCCCCAAGATTCCGATCTTGCAGCCCGACCGGACCCGCCTTATACTACCGGCTCAATGGCCGGGGCCGACGACTCGCGTGCGGTCGGTGGCCGGCGTAGCTCCCGGGAAGGCCGGGAGTCCGCAGCACCAAGCACTGACCCATCAGACTAGGAAAGGGAGAGGTTATGCCGCTGACGCCCATGCGACAGATTCTCGACGAGGCCGCCAAGGGAAAGTACGGAGTCGGGGCCTACAACGTCAACAACATGGAGCAGATTCAGGCCATCATGGCCGCTGCCAAGGAGACACAGAGCCCGGTCATCATCCAGGCCAGCCACGGGGCCCTGAAGTACTCCAACATGATCTATCTGAAGCACCTGATGCAGGCCGCGGCCGAGGAGAATCCCGAGATTCCCGTGGCCATGCATCTGGACCACGGTCCGGACCTGAAGACCGTCAAGGAGGCCATCGCCCTGGGATTCTCCAGCGTGATGATCGACGGATCGATCGACTATGCGACCAAGGATGCCAATGGCGCCCATCCGCCGCGCACCTTTGACGACAACGTTCGCGTGACCAAGGAAGTGGTCGACTACGCCCACGCCCGCGGCGTCAGCGTCGAGGGCGAACTGGGCACCCTGGGCGGCATCGAGGACGACACCCAGGCCACGGCCATCCACCTGACCGATCCCGACCAGTGCCAGGAATTCGTCGCCAAGACCGGCGTCGACGCCCTGGCCATTGCCATCGGTACGAGCCACGGGGCCTACAAGTTCAAGGAAGAGCCCAAGCTGGCCATGGACCTGGTGGACGAGATCCACAAGCGCGTTCCGAACGTGCGTCTCGTGATGCATGGTTCCAGCAGCGTACCGAAGGAATTGGTCGACGAGGTCAACAAGTACGGCGGCAAGCTCGAAAAGACCATGGGCGTCCCGGTCAAGGCCATCCAGGAAGCCATCACACGCGGCATCAGCAAGATCAACGTCGATACCGACGGCCGCCTGGTCGTCACCGCCGCCATCCGCAAGGTCTTCCTCGAGAAACCCAAGGAATTCGACCCGCGGAAATATCTGGGTCCGTCCCGCGACGCCTTGGCCAAGCTGATTGCCGAACGTATGAAGGCCTTCGGCACAGCCGGTCACGCCAAGGACTACAAGCCAATGAGCCTTGACGACATGAAGGCTTTCTACGCCGGCAAGAAGTAGCCGCCGATCAACGGTGATTGCCAAACCCCGAGACCTTTCGCCGCGGTCTCGGGGTTTTCTCTGCGCCCTCGGCCCAACCAGGGCAATCGCATCTTAATTTGTTCGCTGCGTCACGGCCGCCATCATATTGACGACGGAATATGCTTGCGCCAGGGCTCCCTCCTT
>JAFGPY010000425.1 GCA_016935955.1 Planctomycetota bacterium | reverse complement strand
CTCGTAGCGGCAGCATCGCGAGATGTTGAACCACTTGATCGGCTTGGGCAGTGCGGCCTGGCGGGCCACGACCATGCGGGCCAGCGACTGCGTGAACTCGGGGCGAATGGCGATCGGGCGGCCGCCCTTATCCTCGAAGTTGTAGAGCTGTGTGACGATTTCCTCGCCAGCCTTCTGAATGTAGAGGTCGAGCGACTCGAAGATCGGTCCGTCCACTTCCTCGAACCCGGCCCGCAGGCTGACGCGCCGCCAGGTGTCCTCCAGGTAGCGACGGCGGCGCATGTCGTCAGGATAGAAGTCCCGGGTGCCCTTGGGGGCGCTGATCTTGGCCATGGCTGTTTGCCTCTGTCTCACACTGCCGGACGCGGTTGTCCGATCGCTGCCGCACGCCGTTCCCGTCACCGCATGCCCACGGTCACGGCGTGTCGATGGTCTGGCTGATCACGTCCTGCGATCCGTCGGCGTAGGTCAGCCGCAGCTCGATCTCGGTCGTGCCAGTGCGATTGACCTCGTTCCAGGTGGGCACGTAGCGCACCGTGTAAACGCCCTTGGCGTCGGGGCCGACGAGTTCGAAGCCGGGCTGTTCCTGGTCGACCTTCATCCGCCGCTCAACGCGCGAGCCGTCGTCCTTGAGCAGCAACAATACGGCATTCTTGACCTGCCGGGCACCCGGCTTGAACGTCATCGCGATCTCGACGCGATAGCAGACCACCTTCAACGAAGCCGACCCGACACGCGTGTCCCGGACATCGTTGTGGGTCAGGTGGTAGACCCATTCGCCGGTGTCCCGGTCGTAGTACCAGTCGTTCTGCTGGTAGATGGCGTAAGCCTCGGCGCTGACCACGTACTGTCGCGGCTCGCGACCGGCCTCGAAGCGGTGCACCGTCCGGTAGAACCTGTCGGTCTCGAAGGTGTCGCGCTTGTCGATGTACTCGTTCGTGCCGCCGGGCCAGGAGAACACGGCGTAGTCCGTGATGTCCGGGTCCGGCGCAAAATCAAACGTCACAGCCTCGCCCTCGTAGGCCCACTGCGGCCCGTGATCGCTGAACCCCGACCGATCGCGGGTGTACGTGTCGCCGAAGAGCTTGGCCCGGTCCATCAGCAATTCCGCGCATCCGGTTGCCGCACAGGTCACCGCCAGAAGCGCCACCGTCAGAATCCATCGAGGTTTCATGATTCGTCTCCCCTCGCGCCGCTACTTCTTCTTGCCCTTCCCACCTTTGCCCTTCTTACCCTTCTTCGCGGCCTTCTTCCTCTTCTTCGCCAGATAAGCCTTGGCATAGGCCTTCAGCTCCTTGGCCGTGAAGAAGTGCTCCTTGAAATCGTACCCGTCGTCGTTCTTCTCGCAGACTTCGTCGTTGTGTTCGCGACAGATCAGCGGACGCTTCTTGTAGATGGTGCACAACCCGTCGGGACCGAGCTTGCGGCACGGGCTGCTGATGTTCACGTACCAGTCGCCCTCACCGTCGATGAAGACGCTCACCCCTTCGTGCAGGATATACCACACAAGGGCATCGACGTCATGCTCGTCCTCGGGTTTGCCCGTCGGCACAGTGAAATACTTGCAACACATCTTGTCACAGTCGCGGCAATAGTCCGTCTGCTTCTTGCTCATCCACTGAATCCCTTACGCACTCTCATCATGTCCGGTCACAGGCGTCGCCTACAGAGCTTCGATGACCGCCTTCATGGCGGCGATATGGTCCGGCGTCGTGCCGCAGCAGCCGCCCACGATGCGGGCCCCCGCGGACACCAGCCGACCGACCTTCGCAGCCATGTCGGCCGGCTTCTGGTCAAAGACCGTCTCGCCGCCAACGAGCCGCGGCAGCCCGGCGTTCGGCTCGGCCACAATCGGCAGCTTCGTGGCTGCGGCCATCCGCTCCACGATGCCGACCATGTCGTCGATACCGTAGCCGCAGTTGCAGCCCACGGCGTCGGCCCCGGCGTCGGTCAGCCGCTTGGCGGCCTGCTCGGGATCGACGCCCATGATCGTGTGGAACGTCTCGCCGTTGAAGTCCTTCTTGAACGTCATGCTGACGAGGACCGGCTTGCCCGGGGCCGCCTTGCGTGCGGCTTTGAGAGCCAGCACGGCCTCGTCCACGTCGCTCATCGTCTCGATCATGAAACCGTCAACGACGTCAGCCAAGCCGACAACCTGTCGGGCGAACGAGCTGCGAATCTCGTCGGCCGTCTTCTCCCCGAGTGGCGCGATCATCTCGTCGCAGGGACCGATGTCGCCCAGGATCACGGCCTCGGGAGCCGCATCGCGGGCCACGCGGGCCAGGGCCCAGTTCATGGCCTCGGTGTCGGAGGCCAGGCCTGCGCGCGTCAGCTTGAGCGACGAGGCGCCGAACGTGCAGGTCAGGATGATGTCGGCCCCCGCCTTCACATAGTCGCCGTGAATAGCCGCCAGCTCGACCGGATGCTCGCGGGCCCACTGCTCCGGGCAATCGACGCTGCCCATGCCGCGGGCCTGCAATTGCGTACCCATGGCGCCGTCGATGATCAGAACCCTGTCGCGGCATGCATCAAGCCAAGTGGTCATCACACGCACCTCGTCGGTATCGGTCAAGAAGGCAACTCGAGATCGAAAGCAGTTACTATATGGCCCGAGACAACGCAAGTCAAGGTCGAGGGCACGACAGCGAAGAGGTATGGACAGCGGATGAACGACCGGCGGCAACAGCGGCAACACAACGAGGATCTCGTCCGGAAATGCGACCGGACCCACCCAAATATCAGACTTCGCGATGGTCTTCGCGGCGGGCAGACGATGCGGTGGCCCTGCTGCGGAAGGCATGAGCCACTTTGCGGTAAGCCAGCAGGACCGGTCCCGATACGGCGTAGGCGACAAAGAAGATAGCCAGCACGCGTTCCTTCTGATAGACGACCAGCAGCACCAGCAACAGCATGATCAGCAGATGCCACAGGGGTCTGCGACCACGAATGAGTTGGTTGACCAAGTGCGTGTAGCGAACCGTCGAGACCATCAGCAGGCCGAGGACCAGCGCGACCGCCGGAAGACACCAGACCAAGTAGCGTGCCACGGTCGGCATCGTCTCCACGTCCTGACAGAGCGACATCAGCAGCGCGACCAGACCGGCCAGGGCTCCGGCCGCGGCCGGACTGGGAAGACCGCGGAAGGCCATGTGGGCCTCCTCGTCGTGCACGTTCTCGACGTTGAACCTCGCCAGCCGCAACAGCGTGCAACCAGTGTAGGCGGCCGCCAGAATCATCGCCAGACGGACCATGTTCTGGGCGGGGATGACGTCGGCCACCAGACGATAGGCCAGCAAGGCGGGAGCGGCGCCGAACGAAACGGCATCCGACAGGCTGTCGAGCTGGCCGCCGAAGTCGCTCGTGGCCCGTGCGAAACGAGCCACGCGGCCGTCCAGAGCGTCGAAGACCATGGCCAGGAAGATCAGGTAACCGGCCAGGGCGTAGGCGTTGACCGTTGCCCCGTGGAGTTCGCCGTCGATCATCAGCGGCGCGGCCCGGGCAATCACGGCCATGGCGGCGAACCCGCACACGGCGTTGCCCAGAGTGACCAGGGACGGCAGAACGGCGATGTTCGGCATCTTCATGTGAACTGCCCCAGAACGGTCAGGCCGGCCTTGACGCAGTCGCCCACCCGGACGGCGACGTCTACCGGCATCGCAAGCGGCACGACCAAGTCGGTGCGACTGCCGAACTTGATCATACCAAACCGCTGGCCCGCTGCCAATGAGTCGCCTTCGGCCGCTTGACAGACGATGCGCCGGGCGATGGCTCCGGCCACCTGACGTACGAGAATCGGTCCTTCAACCGCCGTGGGACGCAGCACCAGGATGTTCTGCTCGTTGTGTTCGGCGCTTGCGGACCGCAGAGCATTCAGGTAACGGCCGTGCTTGTAGACGATCCGCTCGACACGGGCGGCGCACGGCGAGCGGTTCAGGTGGCAGTTAAAGACCGACAGGAAGATCGATATCCGCAGGACCTGTCCCTGGACGCCGAGTTCCTCGGGAGCGTCAAGGGTCTCGATGGCCGTAATACGGCCGTCGGCCGGCGACACCAGCAGCCGTTCGCCCTCGGGCACGCGACGCTCGGGATCGCGGAAGAACGAGAAGACCCAGACGGTCACGGCCAGGGGAATGGCGGCCAAGTACCAGTAGGCGCCGCAGACGTGCACCGTCACGGCGGTCACGATGAGGCCCATGCCGCCGAACAGGGCGATCTCGCGTCTCGCGTAGTCAGTCAGTGGTATGCGCACAAGCAGCCTCGCAACAGGAGCCCGAACTGTCGGCGCCCAGTGTAGCCGCAGCCACAGACAATTGAAAGCCCAAAGGACGGCCTGCGACTCACCAGTCGTCGGTTTTGAACGGCACGGCCGGCAGCCCTTCCTTGTTGTACAGGTTGCACTCGGGATTGTCGGCCCAGGCGTAGCGCACGGCCTTGATGTCCGAAACCTTGTCGCTTGTGACAATCACCTGGTCCCTCTTGACCGTCGCCTCGGCCCAGAAGAACTTCTTGTCGGGACCGGCCACGGCGAAACCTTTCAGCTTCTCGCCGCGGACCATGAGACCGCCGCCGATATGGTCGAATCGCATCGCCGCCGAGTTACCCTTGGCCTGCCACTGGTGCAACACCGGCCCACTGTAGACTACGTCCTTGTCGTAGGCCACGCGAAGCGCCGCCAAGGCCAGTCGCAGGCCAACGTCCTGCTTGTTCGACGGGTGAATGTTCTCCGCCTCGCCGATGTCGATGATGCAGGCCATGCCTGTGGCGGGAAGCCTTGTGGCCGCAGCCTGCGCCGCTCGCAACTCGGCCCACTTGCTCTCGCTGGGCTCCGCCTGGCGGGCCTGGTAGTTGGCCAGCTGGACGAACAGGAACGGCATCTTCTCCTGCTTCCACTGTTTTCGCCAGTCGCGGATCAGCGACTCGAAGATCGCCTGGTAGAACATGCCGCGATGCGCGTCGTTTTCGCCCTGGTACCAGATGACGCCCTTGATGGGCATCTGCGTCAGCGGCGCGACCATGCCGTTGTAGAGCGCCGACGGCACGGCCCGCACTTCGTTCTTGAACGAGACCTCGGGCCGCGCGGGCGGCTGCTTGCCTTGGCTCCGGGCCTCCGCGGCCGCCTTGTCCCACTCGGCCCACTTGGAATCGAACTCCTGGGCGAACTTCTCGAGGCTGGTAGCGGTCGACTTCATCACGTTCTCGGCGAACGTCTTGACCTTCGGATCGGCTGCCAGACCTTCGGCGCTGGTCCACGGATGGGCGCTCGATGCGGCCCAAGAGCTGTGAATCAGGCCGATCGGCACCTTGAGTTCCTTGTGCAGGTGACGGGCGAAGTAATAGGCTGCGGCCGAAAAGCTGCCAACGGTCGAAGGACTGCACACGCGCCACAAGCCGTACACGTCCTGCCGCGGTTTGACGGCCGCGTCCTTGGCCACCTCGAACAGGCGAATCTGCGGCCAGTCGGCCTTGGCAATCTCCTCCTGCGCGTTGGCCGAGTTCTTGACCGGCCAGTACATGTTCGACTGGCCCGAGCAGAACCAGACGTCGCCGACCAGGATGTTCTTCAGCTTCAGGGAATTGCGGCCCTTGATCGTTATCTCCACCGGGCCGCCGGCCTTGGCGGCCGGAAGGGTCACGTCCCACGCGCCGTGCTGGTCGGCTTTGGCCTCGGCCGTCTTGCCGGCTAGGCCAACGGTGACAGCCTCGCCCGGATCGGCCCAGCCCCAGACATGGATCGGCATGTCGCGCTGCAGGACCATGTCGTCGGCGAAGACCGTTGGCAGGCGTACGTCGGCGCGGCACGCAGTCGTCGTCCACGTAACGAGCCCAACGCTGAACAGGATGGTCACGACGGTTCGCTTGCACATTGTAAGCCTCCTGGTCGACATCGGCGTGCGTTCTCATCGTTCCCGGCCAAGGGTAGCCGGGCTACCTGAGCCCTGCCCCGGCCGACCGGACGGGCGGACAATAGGTTAAACCATCCCAAGCGGCGGCAGAGACTCTCAGAATTGCTCGAGGAACCGCATGTCGTTCTGGTACAGCAGGCGGATGTCGGTGATGCCGTACTTGAGCATGGCCGGCCGCTCGATGCCGAAGCCGAAGGCGAAGCCCGTGACCTTGTCCGGATCGTAGCCCACGGCCGTCAGCACGGCCGGATCGACCATGCCGCAACCGAGGATCTCCATCCAGCCGGTCCGCTTGCAGGCCGGACAACCCTTGCCGCCGCACAGCAGGCACGAGACATCCACCTCGGCGCTGGGTTCGGTGAACGGGAAGAACGACGGGCGGAACCGCGTCCGCGTCTCAGGCCCGAAGAAGACGTGCACGAACATGTCGAGCATCGTCTTCAGGTGGGCAAACGTCACGCCCTCCTCCACCCACAGGCCTTCGAGTTGGTGGAACATGTTGGAGTGGCCGGCGTCGACCGTATCGGGCCGATAGACGCGCCCGGGCATGATCATCCGCACGGGCGGCGGCGTGGTCTCCATGACGCGAATCTGCACGGTCGATGTCTGCGTCCGCAACAGCAGGTTGTCGCGGATATAGTAGTTGTCCAACGGATCGCGGGCCGGATGCTCCTCGGGAATGTTCAGGGCAATGAAGTTGTGCCACTCGTCCTCCATCTCCGGCCCCTCGGCCACGGTGAAACCGAGGCGGGCGAAGATCTCGACCATCTGGTTGCGGGCCCGGGTGATGGGATGCAACCGCCCGAGCCGCGGCCGACGACCGGGTAACGTCACGTCGGCCCGTGGCCGCACCTTCTCGCCCTCGGTCGCCAGGCGAGCCTTGGCGGCGTTGAGTTCGGCCTGGGCGACGGTCTTCAGTTCGTTGACGGCCTTGCCGAAGGCGGGTTTCTGGTCCTTGGGCAATTCCGCGAGGCGGTTCATCAACTCGCCGATGCAGCCACCGGAGCGACCGAGAAACTCGATGCGCACCTGCTCCACGGCCTGCGCGTCGGCGGCCGCCGCCAGAGCCTGCTGGAACCGCTCGCGAACTTGCTGGACTTCAGCAATCACCGTCACCCTTCCTCACGCGGAAACCATTCCGCTTCAGGCCACCAGGGCTTTCCCGGACTCTTCGACCAGAGCGTCAAACGCCGCCGGATCGTGAATGGCGACTTCTGACAACATCTTGCGGTTGACCTCGATCTGGGCCTTGACGAGCCCGGCGATGAAGCGGCTGTAGCTGACACCGCGCTGCCGGCAGGCGGCGCTGATGCGCGTGATCCACAGACCGCGGAAGTCGCGCTTGCGAGCCCGGCGGTCGCGCCAGGCGTAGGCGTCGGCGCGGCGCACCGTCTCCTTGACCACCTTCAGCTGTTTCGAGCGGGCCAGGACCATGCCCTTGGCGCGCTTCATCAAACGTTTCTTGCGACTATGGCGGGCAACACTGTTCGTTGCACGTGGCATATCCGAATCTCCTCAATCCAAAAAGAAAACCGCAGGTCGACTCAACGACCTGCGGCAGGTTAACGACCCGTCAGAGCGCGCGTGTAGCGCTTCGT
>JAFGPY010000424.1 GCA_016935955.1 Planctomycetota bacterium | reverse complement strand
GTGGAGTGCGAGATCAGCGGCCTGGGTTGCCTGGCGAACGTCGTGGCGGGATAGCCGCATGAGTCTGGCAAAAAAGGTGGGCCAGAGGCCGGTGCTGTCCGTGGGATTGCCCATGGTGGTCATCTACATGGCCACAGTCTGGCTGCTCGCGCCTTTCCTGGCCTACCACCCGATGGATTGGGACTTGCGGGAGAGCATCGCGGGATTCTTCTCCCTTGTGCTTGTGCTGCTCTTCGTCGCGTGGACGGCCTACGTTGCCTGCGTGCGCGGCCGAGCAGGGTTGGGCGCGGCGAGAATCTTGTTGAGCCTGCTGTGGCTGGTGCCATGCTTGGTCATGAACCTGGTGGTGGCCTGCGTTGTGCTGGCGTCCCTCGTTGACGACCGGGCGACTCCTCGTCTCAGGGAAGCCTTGGCCTGCTACGGCCTCGGCATGCCGATTATGCTTGCTCTGGCCCAGTTTCTGGCCGTCGGCGTCGGCAAACTCATCGTCCGGTTCAATGTGCGGCGTGGGGCATGGGAGACAACGGTTCCCATCGGTCCGCCGTCGTCGTGGGGGACGCCCGAGAAGCGCAGCCGCCCGCTGAAGCGGGCTGGAGATGAGAAGAGAGAGTGAGGGTCTCGGCGATCCCCCGGGCTAGAAGCCCGGGGCTAGGCCGCGGCCCAACAGGGCCGCGGGAGAAGGCCCGCAAGCGGGCCTGGGCCCGAAAGCATGGAGCGTGTCACACCATGCAGGCCGGGTGCCACGCCCAGTCGCGGCGCAGCCGTCTGGGCGTGCCGCGAGAGGCGAGGCCCCCATAGTCTTCTCGCCGGGCGCCACACTTTGGAGCGACGGCGCAGCCGGCGCCAGAGTGTGCGGTTTCTCAGTGGCGGCACACCTTGCCCTTCGGGTCAAGGTGTGGCACCCCCCTGAAGGCATCAAGGGGCGGATCGAGTCGGACAACACCAGGCTTTGTCTGAAAACGGCTTCGTCCCGTGGCACGGGCGTCCCGCCCGTGCGTCCCAGGGGCATCTTGCCCCTGGGTTTGGGCCGCCGGCCACGGGCGAGACGCCCGTGGAACGCATGGGCAAGATGCCCATGCCACGGTTTCCAGACAGAACCTAGCGTTTGGCATGCTTCTGCAAGCAGAAGCATGGCACCCCCTGGCCTTCTTCATGCAAAACCCTACGTGGCACCCGGTCATTGTTGCGGGTTGGGCGGCGGGCCAGGTTGCACGCGGTGCGGACCATCGGTGTGCGTCCTCGGGGCGGGGGCCGGACCGAAGTGCCGCCGTTTCTCGGACACCGGTTCGTCCACGTACTCCAGCAGAATCGCGACGAAGGGATCGACGCGGTCGTGGTAGTCGGCATTGAGCACCGACCGCAGCACGTTGGCCACCACCTGCCGGTCGGCCGCCTCGCCGTAATCGGCCGACGCCACGCGGGCCAGGTAGTCGCGGCTGGCCCGGATCTCGACCTCCTGGTCATCGATCTCGACGGTCTGCGGCGCGCCGGGGTCGCCCTGGAAACTCACCCAGACCGACGAGCCCTGGCCCCACTCGGCCAACTCGTCGAACATGGCCACGGCCCCGCTGCCCCACTCCGTGCGGGCCTTGATGAAGTGGAACCGGTAACCCTTCTCGGCCGCCTCCTTGATCAGCTTGACGAGTTTGTCCTTGGTCTCGTCGTGCGGCGGCGCGTCGCCCACGGTAATGACCACGCGGTTGTTGGAGGTCCACTTCAGCTTCTTCACGGCCGTACCGATGGCCTCGTAGACGGCCTCGGGGATGTCGTCGCCACCTTTGGCCTCGATGGAGGCAATGGCCCGCACCAGGGATTCGCCGTCGCCCGTCAGCGGCGCGACGCGCGTCAGGTACTCGTCGCCGTGGTCGCGATAGAAGACGATACCAATCCTTGGCTCGCGGCTGATGCGACCGAAGGCCTTCATCATCTTGACCACGTCGCGCTGAATCCAGCGGATGACGTCGGTCATCGATCCCGTGCTGTCGACCACGAAGGCCACGTCCAGGTCTTTTAGCCGCAACGGCCGCAACTCCAGGTCCTTCCGCCACTCGGGGTCGGCCGGGTTCTTGATGCGTTTCGGCTTGGCCAGCAGCACGGAGTCTTCGCCGTAGAACGGGCCGGTGAAGCCTTTCAGGTTGGTCAGATTGGTCGCCTTGAACCATTCCACCCAGGCGGTCCGCGTGCGTTCCCAGATGGTCTGCGAGTCGAGCTGCATCAGCGACCGCGACGAGGGCACGCCGCTGTTGAGGTTCTGCAGCAGCGTCTCGGCCCGCCAGCACGAGTTGATGTCGCCCATGGCCTCGATCATCTTCTGGATGATTCTCGGGTCTTTCCATCGGGCCAGGCACCGCCGCATGGCGATTAGCGTCGGATTGTCCGACGGGTCCATGGCATTGGTGTTGTCGAAGAAGAAGCCGAACAGCTTCACGTTCTCGTCGGTCGGCCCTTCCTCCTGCATGATCTGGATGAGCCCGACGCGCAGGTCGCCGCGCAGGTGGCCCTTGGCGGCCAGCTCTTTGGCGCACTCTTTCCAAGCCTTCTTCTGCTCGTCGCTCAGCGACTTGTGCCGCGCGAACAGCGCCTCCCAGGCGTAGACCTGGACCAGCGGCGTCTTGTCCTCCTGCATCACGGCCACCAGCTTCTCGCTGATCCGCGGATCGTCGATCGGGCTCAGGCCGATGACCGCCATGGCCCGGACGATCCAGTCCTTGCTCTGCAGGTGCTCGCTGTACATCGCCAGGTAATGCTGGACGAGCATCTCGATGGCCTGTTTGCGGACCGGGTCGTCGGTTGCCGTCTTCTCGTCGGCGGACGAATCCTCGTCCTCGTCGAAACTGTCGGAATCCTGGAATTGGTAGGGCGCGACGTCCTGGGCTCTTGCCGCCGATGCGGCCACGAAAAGGCCCGCGACCGCTGCGGCCGCAAATAACGGAAGTGTCGTTGCCAACCAGCGCCGTCGGCAGCCGTCGTTCATGGCTTCCCTTTCACCACAGTTCCCCATCCACCCACCAATGTACCCTGTCGCCCGCGACAACGCAAGCTCATGTCCATGCGGCAGTTAGTACGAACAAGGGAGCCCCGCGAGCGGATGTTTTTCGGCGAAATTCAGCGCAGGAAGACGGCAGACAAGATCCGCGGCAAGCGCGGGCGCAACGCGCGGCTCCGTGGCCTATTTCACGTCGGCCCAGTACGCGCCGAGCGTGTCGCGTTCCTCGCTCCACATGGCCTCGAACAGCTCGGTGGCGCGGGCCATCGACTTGGTGAACGGATGCACGCACAGGGCCGCAAGAAGCCCCTCGCGGTTCTTCTCGAGAATGGCCGTGACGACCATCCGCTGGAACGCCGCCACGTGAGTCTGTTGCGCGACGATCGCGGCCGGGAAGAGAGGCACGTTGCCTTCGGGCTTGAAGCCGTTGCGGCCCACATGGCAATACAGTTCCAGCACCGTCTCGGGATCGAAGCCCGGCACCGCGCCGCCGTGGGCGATGTTCACCGGGTAGACCTCGCCGCTGTCGGTCGCCAGGGCGGC
>JAFGPY010000423.1 GCA_016935955.1 Planctomycetota bacterium | reverse complement strand
GGGGCGGCTTCGCTTCGGCTCGCTGGCGCTCGCCTCCGCTGCGCCGCCCCAGGACGATCAATTTACAGAAAGCATTTTACGCCCCCAAGGACCGGTGGGTGGCTGGTGGAATGTTGGAGTATCGGAAATCACGGGTGGTCTCTCAGCCTGACGCTGTTCTTTGGAAGTGACGGTTATCCGCGTGCAAGAGAGTACTTGGAAAGTCTCTTGCTTGAATAGGCGGAGAAGCGGGAGGGCCGTGAGGCGTGTGTTGATGGAGTAAGTGATGTTGAGGATCGTGGGCTGTAGAAGACGAGTAGGAAAGCGTAGGGCGAGGGGTAGATGCCGGCGGTGACACAGTGGGGACAAGGCGTGGAGAGAAGGGCGTAGAATGGTGAGGATGGGTGCAGGAGTATAGCGAGTTGGGTGTGTCTGTAAGTGGGACAGTTGAAGGGGATTTAGGTCTGCTGAGGTAGTGTGTCGAGAGAGATTATGGCTGGTTTGGGACCAGGAGGTCGCAGGTTCAAATCCTGTCACCCCGACCATTTCTTGAGAGAATCGAGCGCGGGAAGTATCGGGCGGTTCTGCTTCTGGCGGTTGTTCTTCCGTTCTTGCATCCGTTTAGCGCCGTGACGCCGCTTCGCTGTTTGGCGGGAGAGAAGGGTATGGAAACACGGTTACGAATCGTGACGATAATTGCCGTCGTGGCGACATTGGCGGCAGTGATTGAGGGAGTGGTCCTGGTAAAGCTGAGCAGTCGGACGGCTCCAGGCGTGGCGGAGACATCTGCAACGGACACGACCTCGGCAGTCGGCGGTGACGTGCAGGATGTTGCTGTCGCCAGCGTCAAATCTGCAGGTACAGAGACCGCGCCTGCTGCGCCCGAGGCGGAGGGGAAGACTGCTGCTGTAGCTGATGCCTCGCCGACGATTGATTCCGCGGATACTCAGGACGCCGCGGCCCCCGAGCCCGGCGTCGATGAGGCCCCAAGCGAGGAGTTGTTGAGTGACGAGGAGAAAGCGGCGAAGCGGGCCGCCGAGGACAAGGCCCGGATGACGCAGGCCATGGTGCTGATGGCGGAAACGAGCGTCAACAAGATGCTCGACGGGCTCAAGCTCACTGAAGCCCAGCGAGAACAGGCTGCGGAGATCAGGGAACGGCTTTGCGGCATCATGCTCAGCATGATGGTCGGGCCGCAGGAACGAGCGGAGGCGCTGAATCAAAAGGCCACGGAAATGAGAGAGAGCGGCCGGTTCACCGACGAACAGATTCAGCAGACTCTGGCATCGGAGTACAACGCGTTGTTCCAGGAGACTCTGGATGGAATGACGGAGATGACTGCCGCTCTGGATGACCTGACGCCGATCTTCGACGGCGGCCAGATGGAGGCGCTGAACCAGATGAAGATCCAGATGGAGAGGTCCAGGGAGATGACGAAGAAGATGTTTGAGCAGATGAGGAGGGCGACGGAACAGTCCAACGGAGAACCCGAGGGCCCCGGCCAGTAGCGGTCCGTGGCGCGCCGCCGAGCGTCAAGAGTTCAAGCGAAGCCGCCTTCAGGCGGCTTCTTCTTTGCCCCCTAAGCAAGATCCTGAAACACGCCGCCGCGCTGCAACCGATTCTCTCGTCGCAGCGCGGTGGGCTGACACGGCATGGTTACAACATTACCTGCGGGCTCGGTTCTTCTTCTCTTCCTCGGTCTGATCCGCAACCGCCTTGGGCTGTCGGGCAACGTTCGGCCCCACTATCGGAGTCGGTGCGGGCGTCGGTTGCACCTTGTTCACCACGGGTGCAGGTGCGGGTGCTGGCCGCTCGCGAACCGTCGGTGCTGGTGTGGCAGCAGGTGACGGAGCCGATTGAGTCACGGTCGGCTGCGTGCGGCTGGTTGGTTGCGCTACGGTGCTGGGCGTGGTTGAGACCGATGGCCGTGCCCGAACTGCGGACGGCTGCACCTTGTTAGCTTGCGGTATCTGTGCGGTATTCGGTTGCGACCTCGGCGTCACTGCAGGCCTCGTAGCCGGCTGCGCTGCCGGCGCTGGGGCCGTCGCCGTGGGTTGCGTTCGAGTCACAGGCGCCTGTCGCACGACAGTCGGCTGAGTCTTGGTGGATTTTGCCGGCAGAGTCGCTGTCGGTTGTACCTTGTTTGTCTGTGGTGTCGTCGTTGGGCGCACTCGCGTTGTCGTTGCCGGCTTGGTGGGCGTCGCTCGCGTCGCCGGCGGAGTCGTTGTCGTCGTGGCGTTCGTCTGTGGCCGCGTTACGGGCGTGGACGGTACAGCGGTCGTCTGCGGTTTTGTCGTCTGTGTCGGTACGGTCGCTGTCGGCCGCACTTTGTTGGCCTGCGACGGCTGTGTCGTGGTCGGTCGCAGTTGCGTTGTCGCCGGCGCGGGGGTTGTCGGGCGTGTCTTCGCCGGAGTCGTTGTCGTTGTGGTGGTCGTCTGCGGTCGCGTCACGGGTGTGGTCGGCCTGACAGTCGGCTGCGGCTTGGTGATCTTCGTCGGCTGCACGGTCGTTGTCCGCGGTTGGGCGGGCTGCACCGTCGGCGTTGTCCGTTGGATCTTCTGCGGAGTGACGAGGCCGCCGGTTGGTTTCTCGGTTGCCGGCTCGACTCGCGCGGACCTGGTCGTTGTGGAGACGGTCGGCACGGCCGTAGCCTCCAACTTCTGCCGTTGTTGGGCCTCCTGTCGTGCGGCTTGTCCCTGTGCGGCCGCAGTCTCGCGTTGCGTGCGGCTCAGCTTGGTGAGCGTCACATGACTATCCCGCGTCTTCGCGGTCGCAGCGGCGCTCAGCCGCGTAGCAATCACCGGCGTGGCAATGGCCTTGCGAGCCGGCTGCGGTTGCTGCTGGGCCGTCTTCTGGGCCACCAGCGTGATCGGCGGCCGGGCATCAACGTGGCTGTAGCGGTAGTCGTAGTCCCTTCTCAGCCGGTCCTCCCAGTGCGGGTCGCGACGATTCCAGTTCCAGCGGCAATGGGCCAGGTGCGGGTCATACCAGCGGTCGCGATCATGGCGCGAGAACCACGGCACGATGCCCATGTTGGTGAAACGGATCTCGAAGTAGTTGCCGAAGTAGTAGTGGTGGTAGCGCGGCCGCGAGAACAGGTAGATCGTCAGCACGCGAGTCTCGATCACTATCGTCGGTTGGTAGAGAATCACAGGCCGCACGAACACGGTCGGCCGGAAGTAGACCGGGGCAAAGAGTACGCCGCGGCGTTCGAACGGATGGTCCCAGTAGCCGTGGACGAACACGTAGCCGCGCGGCGTCCACAGGTAGTGGGCGGGCACCCAGATCCAGTCGGGTCGGGCATCCATCCATCCGCCGGCCTGCCAGACGTACTGGGCGTCGATACGCCGCCAGTATCCCGGCACCCAGATGTAGTCCGAGCCCGGGGCCTTCGAACTCGGTCCCGACTCCAGACTCTCGGGCGGCGAGGGCAGGTACTGCACGATCCCGACGCTCTTGCGCTTCCAGAAGCCGCTCACCCACTGGTATCCTCCGGCCACGGGCGTCCAGTACCCCGGCACCCACTCGCACTCCGGCGGCGTCGACCGCCACAGGCCGGTGATCCAGATGAAGTTGTCGAGATCATCGTCCCACCACCAGTAGCCGGGAATCCAGACGACGTTGCTGCCCTCGGGCTTCATTTCCGGCGGCAATTCCTCGACCGGCGTGGGCGGGGTCTTGTGAATGACAATCCCCGCCTGCGGATCATTGGTGATCGGTTCGCCGAAGGCTTCATGCAAAGGGCCGCGCGTCAACACGTCGCCCTCTGCCTCCGCGGTCGCCGTGGACGTCAAGGGCATTGCCAGTGACGAGGTCAGTGTGGGTGTCGGTTCGGGGGCCGGGGCCGGTACCTCGGTCGCTGCGTAGACGGGCTCCTCGGCGGTGGGAACGGTCTCGTAGATCAGGTCGGGCGGATCGCCGGGTGCTTGGGTGTAGGCCGGGTAGGTTTCGACCACCACATCCGTCGGCTCAGCCACCAGTAGCGGGTCGTATGCCTCGCGGCGATCCTCACAGCCGTGAATGGTCAGCAGGGCCCCGCCCACTCCCAGGACCACAGACATACAGGCCAGAAAGCTGTTCACTCCGAGGCGTTTCATGGGAGACTCCTTTCGTCCGACTTCTCAGGTGGCGTGTCTGCTGTTTGCCGTACGGTCTGTCGTCTGGGGTGTCGTCGATGTCTCCTTTTCTTTCGCCGGTGTCCACCCTTGCCGTTTTCGTCGCACCATCCGGGGCGTGCCCGGCCGAAATAGGCCGGATTCTCTTGCGTTGTACTGCAGTGCAGACTACAATCAGAACTGCGGCCTTCTACTGCTAATAATAACGAATCTTTGTCTGAACTATTTACGAAATAATTCCGAAGGGATGCGAGAGGTGGCCGACGAGATCGTATCACAAGTTGTGACAAAGGTTTACGGGATCGGGCTGAAGGCGAGAATGTTGTTGGAGTGGGTGAAGATTCATCGCCCGAGCCGCGATGAGTACAGTTCAAGGCAGATGTTCACCATGGAACTCATCCAAGGCTTTCCACCCATCACCCGCAAGGACTTGGGCATCATCTTTGGCATGTCGGCCAGTTCAGTCAGCGACATGGTGCGGCAACTGGTCGCGGACGACCTGGTGACTGACGAGAAGGTCTCCAGTAGCGGGGATGCCCGCGAGAAGCCCCTGGTCCTGACCGACAAGGGGGCCGACTACCTCGATACCGTCAAGCAGCAGAGCGCTATCCGCTACCGCTACCTGTTCGACGGTGTTAAACCGGACGAATGGATGGCCCTGCTCGGCGTGCTCGACAAGGTCGATGCAGCCGCCAAGCGGCAGGTCGACGAGATGATCTTCGGAAAGTAGCGGCACGCGGGCGGACTCAGTAGCCCCGACGCGAAAGGCCTCAACGCCTCTTTCGCCGTTTGATGCCGAAGTGTCTGTCGGCGTAGCGGAGGAAGACCTTCCAGTCCTGCTTGCCCATCGAGTGACGCCCCGGACGAATCCAGTAGCCCAGGCGGCTGTCGACCAGTCGACCCAGCGGCGGCATCGCGGCCGCCTCCAGACCTTCGACGCCCAGGAACCGGTAGACCTTGTCGGCGGCGCGTAACACATCGAACTGACCTGCCGGATTCGCCCACTGGTCCTGCTCGGCGTTCGACAGCAGGCATGGCCGCGGTGCGACCATCGCCAGCAGGCAATGCTGATCGAACGGCAATTGCTCGGGGCAATCGTTGAATTGCTTGAAGACATCGTTGAACCAGTGCGGGAACGTGGTGTTGATCTGGCGGATAGACTCGCCGGCCGTGCCGCGGCTCGGGGCCGCGCCACCGCAACCGCTCTGGTGTGGCACCACCAGGGCGATCCGCTCGTCGAAGGCTGCTGCCAGCAGGGCGGTCTTGCCGTTGCGGCTATGGCCCACGGCGGCAATTCGCGACGCGTCGATTCGCGGATCGGTCACCAGGTAGTCGACCGCGCGGCTCAGGCCCCACGCCCAGGCGGCGATCGTACCCCATTCGTGCGGTCCCGGGCGGTTCTGGCCCGTCTTGTAGTAGTGCGGGTGGATGCCGTCACTGAAGTCCGGTCGGTCGGGATCCACGTCGCCGTGGTAGTACGATGCCACGGCGTAACCGCGGCTGACGGCGTAGGCGATCTGGAACCGTCCGATTCGTCGACCCCGCCCGGCGTCGGTGGCCCGATTGGCTGTCTGGCCCGGACACCAGTCGGGCACGTAACCGCGGGGCAGGGCCACCCGGTCGCACGTTACCAGCGTGTGGTTGCCGCAGAAGTTCGGCCCGACGAAACACGGCGTCTTGCCCTCGACGTTGTTCGGCGTCGCCACCAGCAGCCGCATGGTCGGCGCGCCCTCGGCACCCAGCCGAATGTCCACCTCACGGAGCGTCGCTTTGCCGTCGAGATAGTCGGGCACCTCGCACAGCGTCCTCGCCACGAGTGGGCTCGGTGGCGGGGGCGCTGCCCCGTACATGGTCTGCTCGAATAATCGCATCAACTCCGGTCGCCGCTTGGCGAACCAGTCGTCCGGCGTTCGCACCGGCGATCCGTCCAGCATCACCAGCGGGTCGGGAAGACTCCGATTGGACTTGGACATGCGTGTCTCCGGACAAGCGGCCATCGACGTCAGGTGCAAATGTCCCCTGAAGGCCGGCGCAAGCAGAAAACACCGCTCCGCGTTTCCGGTTTCGCGAATTGCCGTCGGCCGTTTTTTGTAGAACGTGCGGCCGCATGATGCGATTATGTCTATAGACGCGGCACGCTCGAAAGGACGGCAACTTGCGAACTCCGGCCATCGTGCTTCTTTTGGCAACGGCCCTGATTCCTGTCGCGGCGGCGCGCGGCCAGGATGCCTCGCCGCCTTCATCTTCTGCGCCACCCAAGGCGGTCTCGCGAGGCTTGACGCTCGAAGAGGCCCAGGCCTGGCACGGACGGCACCCGCGGCTGCTCATCAAGCCGACCGACTTGGCTGGGCTTCGTGCCCGCCGAGAGACGGCTCCCTACAATCACATCTACGACACGCTGCTTGCCCGAGCCGACGGGCACCTGAACATCGATCCGGCCGACGTCGGCAAGGCCGCCTTTCGCGGACGCGACCAGATGCCGCACATCCTTGAGCGGCTGGCCCTGGCGGGACTGCTGACGGGCGACCGCAAGTACAGTCGCAAAGCGGTCGTGCTCATGACCGCCCTGGGCGAACAGGGTTTCCCGTACCATGGCCGCGGCGTTGCCGGAGCGGGTGACCTTGCCGTGGGGCTGGCCCTGGCCTACGATTGGACATACGAGTTCATGACGGCGGCCGAACAGCGGACCATTCAACGGCAGCTTGCAGCTCTGGCCATGGAGCTTGAGTCGACGATGGCGGCCGACGGCAGCGCTTACGGCAAGCTGGCCCACCAGGAAGGCATGGCCGGTCACCACGTGGTTGCCCTGGCCGGCGGCGGGCTGGGACTGATGGCCCTTGGGCTGCGCGGTGAGGTCAACTACCTGCAGAGCAACTCGTGGCAGGCCACAGCCGACGACTGCCTTCGCGGCTACTATCGCGATGCCTTGGGCAGCGACGGGGCAGGACTGGAGGGCTTTGAGCTGACCACCTACGCCCTGCACGCCGCTCTGCCGTACACGATCGTCCGTCGCGACATGGACCACGTGGACTTGGCCGACGGGATGGCCCTGTGCAGCGTGCCGTCGTGGGCCGCCTACGAGTTGTTGCCCGGCCCGGCCGTGTTGCCCGCCGGCGAATCCTCGGGCAGTCTGGGCGGCGAAGACGCCATGGCCCTGATGTTCGCCGCATGTCCGGAAAACGGCTTGTACGCATGGCTCTACGAGGCCACACACGGCAACCAGGGAAAACGGTCGTTTGGCCTCATGCAACCCGACTTCTGTGCGGGCGACGTGATGACACTCCTGACATACCCGGCCAATCCTACAGTCCAGGCGCCGTCGCAGGTCCTGCCGCTCGGCAAGCAATTCCCCTCGTGCGGTCTGACTTTTTTCCGCAGCGGATGGAACGATCCGCAGGGCGACGTGGTTGTCGCCTTCCGATGCCTGCCGCGCGTGCACATGGGGTGCTGGCACCTGGATGTCAACCAGTTCACCCTGAACGCCTACGGTGTGGGCTGGGCCATCGACAGTGGACCGGGCTGGGAATTGGCCTCCGGCGAGCCGGCCTTGACGGAGACCGTCAGCTCGGCGGCGCACAACCTGTTTCAGATCGACGGCCGAAACGCGACGAGCCCGCGAGGGCGAATGCTCGCGTTTGTCGACGACAAGGACTGGGGTCTTGTGGTGGGCGATGGCAGCGAGGCGATGCAGATGGCGACGTTCCGCCGCTACCTGGCCGTCGGGAAACGCGACGGACGGGCGCGGTACGTTATCGTGATCGACGAGATCGATCACGCCCATCCCAGCGATCCCAGCCCTTCCGGCGATGCCCCGGCGGCACACGAATACCGCCACTTCCTGCACACGGCCGCGGGCAACAAGGTGGATGTCTCCGGCCGCGTGGCGGCCCTCACGGCATCCGGCGGCGCGACGGGCCAGTTCGCCGTCATTGCGCCGGCCGACGCGACCCTGGAGGTCTCGCCCTTCAAGACGTATGCCATGGGTGAGCATCCGCGCATCGAGGCCCGGCACAAGACGTCGGGGCGATTCTACTTCGTGGCCGCCTTGGTGCCGCGAGCCGCAGGGGACGAGCGGCCCGTGGCCATTCGTCCCGAAGGCCGGCCCGGCAATGCCGTCGCGTTCCGCGTGACGGCCGACGGTGTGACCGATCGTATCTGTGTGCTGACCACTCCCGACGCCCGGCCGCCGGAAGGGTTTGGCACTGCGCGGCACCGCCTGCAACTGACCCACGGGGCCTTCAAGCAATCGCTGCTGTTTGACCTGGAAGAGCCGGGCCACGACACGCCGTCTGCCGGCGAGCCGAGCGGACCTTTGGCGGAGCCGTGAGGTGAAGCGCAAGGCAGCCTAGGCATTCAGTAGTCCACGGACCGCCATACATCAAAGCGAACTCAGCCAGTGCCAAAAGGATTGCGTAGTCACTCACTCTCCGAGTGTTCGTCACGGCCACCAGCCGACGTGGGTAGGCTCTGCTGGGAGACTATATCCTGTTGCGCCCTCGCATTCAACTTCTCTGAGACCTGATGAAGCAGCGAAAGTTCATATGCGAAGTGCATCTGTCCCTTGCTGACCGCGTTTCCAAGAAAGAAGAAGGGATCGAGTCTCACGGAGATAGAACCGGTGATGAAGAAAACCACGACGAGGATTGCACCGGTTATCCACATATGATTCCAGAGAGTCCAAGGGGTGAGTAGTACTAGTCCGACCCATCGGAAGCCATTGAGATGGCAGGACATGTCCTTGGCCCCAAAGGAGAATCGCAGAGCAAGATGGTATTGGC
>JAFGPY010000422.1 GCA_016935955.1 Planctomycetota bacterium | reverse complement strand
TACACCTACACCGCCGGCGACATCATCGATCGGCACGGCTACTTCGGCGGCGAGCACAAGGGCGACGGGGCCTCCTACAGCGTCCGCGTCGGCCACACGTGGAAGGACCTGGCGGCCGTGGCGAACCCCGCCTCGCTGCCGTTCCAGGTGGTTCAGACCGGCGACTTGCCGCACACGGTCTCCGAGATTGGCTGGCCGAGTCCGAACCGTTACCGGGCCGACGCCACCGTGCTGGTGGCCGCCTACGGGGCGCTGCAGGGCGTGGACGGTTTCTACTGGTTCGCCGTCGGCGAGAACTCGCTGTGCGATACCGGCATGGGCAAGTTCCCGGTCGGCGTGCCGACGATCTACGGTTCGTTCCCCGCGGCTGCGCTGGCCTACCGTCGCGGCGACGTGGCCGAAGCCGAGGAGGTCGTGAGCCAGACGTTGCGGCTCGACGATCTCTACGCGATGACCGAGAGCGGCGTTGCGGCTGCTCAGGCCCTGGACGCCCTGCGTGCAGCCGACATTCCGGTGGACGCACGCTCGTCGGCCGGGAAGGCGGCATTCGACCCGTTGCTGTTCTACGTGGGCCGCATCGCCAGACGCTTCGGCGACAAGCCGTTGACGCGCGGACGCCAGAGATTGGAGTCGCTCGTCGATCGGTCGACCGGCCGCGTGCGCAGTTGCACCGGGCAACTGGACTGGCGCATCGGCACGGCCGTCACCGTCGACACGCCGCGAGCCGTTGCCGTGGCCGGGTTTCTCGCCGGGGCGGGCGAGGCGAAACTGGCCGAGGGACGAGTGCGGATCGTCTCGGGCAACGAGTATGGTGCCGTCTGGGTGATCGCCATGGACGGCGAGCCGCTCGCGCAGTCAAAACGAATTCTTGTGCAGGCGATGACCGAAGATCAGCCCTACGGCTTTGCCTCCGAGAACGGTCGCATTGCGGACCTGGGCGGCTGGCCGCAAAACGTGAAGTTGATCGACGCCACAGTCTCTCTGCGGAGCGGCGCCGGTCAGTCGTGCAGAGTTGTGACGCTGGACGAAAGTGGGTTCGCACGACGTAGCGAGGTACTGCAACCCGAGAAGACTTCCGTGGGAATGGTGCTCACCGTGAAATTGGCTGCCGATGCCCTGTACACCATGATTCTCCGTTGAAGAGGCAACCTGTTTTCTTCCTCCCTGGCTCCCGTTTTTGAGGCCCGTCCTGTATTGCATGCTGTTTCTCTGTATGAACTGCCGCCATCGTGCGGCCGTTGGCGTGCCGGGAGCGACGGCTCGTCACACATGCAGCGAATGTGTACCCGAAAAAGGGAGGTTGTGATGACTTTGTTCAGGACGTGTGCGACGGTGCTGATTGTGGCCCTGGCCGTGGCCTGCGGTGCGGCCCAGGCGACGGTCTATTACGTGGACTATGAAGACGGCTCCGACGACAACGCCGGCACATCGCCTGAAGCGGCCTTCAAGCACAGTCCGGCCGACAGCGCGGCCGGTGGGGCGGCCAAGGTCGTCAAGCTTGCTCCCGGCGACAAGATCGTCTTCAAGGGCGGCGTGGCCTATTGCGGCACAATCACCTGCACCGCGTCGGGGCAACCGGGCAACCCGATCGTCTATGACGGCAACACCGACGGGACGTTCGGCAAGGGCCGGGCCATTGTGGAGGGCGCGGTTCCCGTCGAGAACTGGACCCGCTGCAAGTCGGCCGATGAGGTGGCGGGCAATCCCAACTGGAGCAGGATATACCACGCCTTGGTTCCCAAGCCCCGGGGCTGGGACCTGTTGAACCTCTGCGACGACGAGAAGCCGCTGCCCATTTCTCAGGCCCCCAACCCGAGCGACCCGTTCTTCCAGGAGGCCATCAGCGAGTACTACCTCGTGGACCGCAGGATGGGCAACACTTTCCCCGGCAAGGTCTACTTCGAGAAGGGCACCCAGGGCAACCCCTCGACGCCCCTGATCGGCGTGCTGACCGGGGATGCAGCCGTGATCCAGCCGATCAACGGCGGCGCCTTCACGGTCGAGATGAACGAACCGGTGACCGTGACGGCTCTGGGCATCAAGCCGCAGCCCAATTATGCCGCGATCAAGGACGTGGCCTTCTACGGCGACGGCAGGGAACTGCTCAAGGTGACACTTGATCCGGGATCCAAGCAGATTCAGAAGTTCGATCTCCCGAAGCCGGTCACGGTCCGCAAGCTGACCTACAAGTTGCTCTCGGCGGGCGACGGCGTGACGAGCGGCTGGACGAAGATCGGTCGAGTGGCCGCCTACACGGCCGACGGCAAGGACGTTCTTGGCCAGGACGTCTGCACGGCCATCCAGGACGAGGCGGTGTTGACGCAACAGGATCCGCACTACTACGACGGCATGTGGGCCGGCATTCACGGCGGCAACAACTCGGTTTTTTATCGCAAGGTCAGCGGATTCGATCCGAAGACCCACACTCTGCGTATCGAGTACTTCAGCGGCGGCACCTACAAGCAGACGCGGTACAGTCTCTACAATTCGGTGCGGCTGATGGACGTGCCGGGAGAATACAGCGTGGCGCCGACCGACGATCCGAATGTCTGGAAGGTCTTCCTGCTGCCTGAGAAAACCGACGACAAGGGGCCGGTGGGCATCGTCTACTCCCAGCGCGGCGCCGGCATCGAGGTGAGTGGTGCGAGCCACGTCGTGGTGCAGGGATTTCGCGTGCAGCGTCAGGGCAACCACAGTGGGCCGGTAGGCATCAGCGCACGCGGTCCGGCCAGGAACGTGACGATTCGGGATTGCGACGTGACAATGGTGCGGCTCGGCACGGCCATCACGACCAATCTCGTGGACAACGTCCTCGTAGAGGGCTGCAACGTTCACGACAACCCGGGGCATACCAAGGGCATCGTTCTGCGCAACTGTAAGAACGCCGATGCCCGCAATTGCACGCTGACTAAGAACACCTCAACCGGCTTGGACTACTACACGGTGGACGGCGGCACGGTCTCGGGCAACACGGTGCTCGACCACCTTGGCATGCACGCCAATGGATTGACCTTCTACCTGAACTGCAAGAACATCATTATCGAGCGCAACCGTGTCTTCAACGGCAACGTCTGCCTGACCTTCCAACAGGCCGAGAACCTTACCATTCGCAACAACGTGTTCGACGGAAATGGGAACACGACCGTGGTCGGCCTCTGGCCGGGCCAGCCGCAGAAGAACATCCAGATCCTCAACAACACGATGATCCGCTCGAATCATGAGGTTTCGTGGCAGGCGGGACTGTTCACCAACAGCCGCAGGTTCGAGGGGCTGGTCGTAAAGAACAATATTATCGACGGTCTGTGCGGCACGCCGCCATTTCCCAAGGATGCGGACTTCAGCCACAATCTCTATACTCGTCTCGGGCCGGACCGCGAGGACAAACAGTTTCGTGAAGGAGAGTTCTTCGAGCCCGACCTGAAGAAGATTTTCGTCGACCCCGACAAGGGGGACTGGCGGCTGAAGCCGGGTAGCCCTGCCATTGATGCCGGGACCGCCGTGGACGTCAAGGACGACTTCGCCGGTCGCAAGCGGCCGCAGGGCAAAAGAATCGACGTCGGGGCGTACGAGGCAGAGTCCAACTAGCGATTGACGGGAGAGCACCTCATGGGGAAGTCGATTGGCGCGCAGCCGGCGACCGGCGTGGTCAGGTCGCGTGCGTCGTGGATCTGGATGGCCGGACACCGCAAGGCAATCAACTGCCACCTGCTGTTCCGTCGCGAATTCAAATTGGCGGCCGTACCGTCGCAGGCGATTTTGAGCATTGCCGCGAGCGACCAGTATCGGTTGTACGTCAACGGTCGCCTGGTGGGCGACGGTCCGGCGCGGAGTGAGATTCCGACGGCCTATGTGGACCGCTACGACCAGGCGGCGACGAAGTTCCGCAAGGGCGTCAACTGCATCGCCGTGCTGGCCCACAACACAATGATGCCGCAGCACGGCCAGTCGCTGGTGCCCGGCGGTCTGTGGGTGGACGTGGCTTGCTGCGACAAGGCCGGTCGCAGAACGACCGTGCGCAGCGACACGTCGTGGCGGGTGACCGTCGCGCCGCAATTCGCCAAACCTGCTCCGCGGCGGTTCTTCGCCGTGGGTTTCAATGAGAAGATCGACTTTGCGTCGGAGTTGTCACGCTGGAACGAGGCGGGCTTCGACGATTCGTCGTGGGCGAAGGCGACAAAGGTCGACGATCGCCACTACCGCCGTCTCATCGAACGGCCGATTCCGTTACTGCGGTTCGAGCCGTGGAAGCCGGTGAAGGTGCGCCGATCGGGAACGGTCGGGCCGCTGAATGGCGTATGGGGCCTGGCCTTCGACCGATGCCACAGCGTGCCGGCGGGGCGCGAGGCCGTCTTCGGAACGTGGCTCTATTCGCGGCGGGCACAGGCCGTGACAGTGAATTTCGGGTGCGACAACTGGGCCCGCGTGCGGCTCAACGGGGACCTCGTCTGGGAGCAGGGCCGGCCGGACAGCGGTTTCACCAACCATCTGGAGTACGACCTCGACAAGTACGACGGCATGGTCTGCGGCAACGGTCATCGCCACGAGCCGGGCGGATCGCGCAAGGCCTATGCCGGCGGCGAGGCCGGCGTGCGGCTGAAGCGCGGCTGGAACCGTCTGACCGTCTGGATGTGGAAGCCCAAGATGGTCTACGGATTCGAGGGGACCTTTCTCGATCGGAAGGCCAACGTGCCGGTGGCGACTGTGTGTTCGGCCGCGAAGGATATCTCGACGCCCGACACGTGGGTGTTGCTGAGCGATGAGCAGGCCGCCGTCGAGAGCGGCCGCGCGGTGACGACCGTGCCCGGCGACATGCGGCCGTGGCTTGAACCGTCACATCTTGCTGACTGGGACCGTCAGACGGTGGCGCGCGGACGGCCGTCGGGTGTCGCGTCGCTCCTGGCCGGAGCGAAGGGCAGGGGAGGCATGAAGCTGCCCGAGCACGGCTTCGTGGAGTTCCAACTCCCGGCCGACGGGGCGGGATTCATCGACCTGGAACTTCGCGGGCCCAAGGGCGCCATCGTCGACGTGAGCATCGGCGAGGCCCAGACGGCCGACGGCCGGCTGCGGGTGCTCTACAACGGTCTGTGGCAGACCGACCGTCTGGTGCTCGACGGCCGCTGGAACCGCTGGTTGTCGCTGGACCGCCGCGCGGGGCGGTACCTGTGTGTCTGCGTGCGGCAATCGTCCGCTCCGGTGGAGATTCGTCGGCTGGAGCTTCGTTCGCAGCACTATCCCGTGGCCAGACTCGGTCGCTTCAAGTGCGACGACTGGGTGCTGACCCGGATGTGGCAGGTCGGGGCGGCCACGGTCGATGCGGCCACGTTCGATGTGGGCGAGGATTGCCCGACGCGCGAGAAGGCCCAATGGGGCGGCGACATGTACCTGCGGATCTTCGAGATCGCCTACCTCTGGGGCGACCTGCGGCTGTCGGCTAAGGCCCTCCGCGAGTTCGCTGAGGACCAGAAGCCTGACCGCTGGTCCCGGCCCATGGTGCCGTCGGGCTACGGCGACAAGCTGGTTGAGTACTGCCACCTGCTCGCCCCCTGGGCCTGGTATCACTACCGCTTCACCGGCGATCTGGAAGTGGTCCGCGACACGTTCGGCGGCGTGAAGAACCTGATGAGCTACACCGAGTCGCTGGCCGACCGCCGCGGCCTGGCCCGCCAGGGCGATCCGGTCCGCAACATTCTCTACATCGACTACACCATGCGACCCTACCCGCGCTGCGGCGACACGATCGGCGTGCTCCAGTGCGCGTACGTCATGGCCCTGGATTACGGTGCGCGGCTGGCCGACCTGCTCGGCGAGTCGGCGCTGGCCGACAGCTGGCGGACGCGGGCAGAGGACCTGCGAGAGAAGGTGCGGCAACTGTTCTGGGTCGAGCGCGAAGGGCTGTTCGCCGACGGCATTCGCGACGGCAAGCCCGGCGGCACGTTCTCGGCCCCGACCAACTACTGGATGTTGCTGACCGATATCCCGACCGCCGAGCAGGAGCGGCGGATGCTTGGGCGGCTGTGGAAATCGCCGACACGCGAGAACATGGAACTGTGGTCGCGAGGCGAGAGTCCATACACCAAGTTCTTCATGTCCGAAGCCCTGCTCGAGCGCGGCCTGTGGCGCGAGGCGTTCGCTTCGTGGCGCGACTATTACGGCTCGATGCTGCGGCATCCCGAGGCCTGGAGCGCCTTCGAGTCGTGGGCCCGCGGCATGTCGCTCAAGACGCCGCGAAGCGGCAACAGCCTTGTGCACCCGTTCGCCATCGGACCGATGGCCCACCTGGGCTCGCACGTTTCAGGCGTGCGACCGCTCGGGCCGGGGTTTGCCGGCCTCGTGTGGCAACCGATGCCCGGCGACCTGAAGTGGATGAAGGTCGAGTTGCCGTTGATCGGACGCAGCGACACTGTGCGCGTGGAGATGAGTACTCGTCCGGGCGGCGGTCGCAGACTCGTCCTCACCGCGCCGAAGGGGCTCCGGGTGCAGGCCGACAGTGCCTACCTGGCCGCCGACGATGAGATGGTTGTCCGCCGCGGTCGAGCCTGACGTCCGCACGCGGCGTCCTGGCCACCTTGACTCAGTCGCCGAGCCTGCTAGACTTGAAGCGACGTGAATGCTTTCTGATTTGAGGGGCGGCATAGCCAAGAGGACCAAGGCGACGGATTGCAAATCCGTTATCGTGGGTTCGAATCCCACTGCCGCCTCCAGAATTGTGTGGAAAAAGAGTGCCCTGCAGGCGTCTGTGGCCTGCAGGGCACTATCTTTTTGAGCGGCGATGCCGTGCGGAAACGGCGTGCCGCTTCAGTATCCGTTGAGACTACTTCCGCCGCCGCGCAACCAAGCCGGCCAGGCCGAGGCCCAGTAGAGCCATCGAGGCGGGTTCGGGAATCACGTCGGCTTCGAAGGTGATGTCGTAGCTCGTGCCGCCCGCGGTGACGACCAGGTTGTCGATCATCTTCACGTCTTTGCCGTAGGGCCTCTCGGCCAGGGCGCCGATGTCGGTGTTGGTGCCGTCGCCGTACATGCTGCCGACGGTGTCGCCCCAGAAAAGGCTGACGCCGTACTGGTTCTCGGGGACGACGTCGCCCGCTTCGCTGATGTCGCTCCAGAGGTTCTGTCCCCAGTCGTCCCAGTCTCCGCTCGGGGCGAACTGCTCGGTGTAGAAGCCCGCGATCGTCCAGTTCTTGATGTCGCTCCACTGAACCGTGGTCGCGTTCAAGTTTCCATTCAGCAGGACGCTCGTATTGGTGCTCTCGTTGATCTTGCCGAAGACCGAGTCGTCGGCGAACGACGTGCAGTCCATGGTGAAGTACTCCCAGCCGGTGCGGCCATCAACGGGAGTGCCCCAACTGAAGCCGGTGCCGCCGCTCGTCGCCGACCAGATGGCGTAGTTGCCGTTGCCGTCGGTGATGTGGACGTTGATCCCGGGGTAGTTCCTGTAGACGCAGCCGTTGCCGTCGACGAGGTCGTCGGAGGCGTACTGGAAGCTCAACTGGAGCGAACCAATGGTTGCACCGAAGGCCACGTTTGTCGCAGCGAAGGTCTTCATGCCATCGCGGATGGCCGTGGAGTTGTTGTAAGTGTAGGTCACTGGATCGCCATTCACATCGTACCAACCGTAATCCGTGTCCGGCTGCACGTGATAGTAGAGTTGCTGGCCGTTGTTGTTGATCGTGAAGGCGTTGCTGCCGTTGGCCGTAGCCACATACGCCGTGCCGCTATCGGCGTAGACGACTCCTGCCGCCAACACCATACTCATGCAAGCCACGATCGAAGTTGCTATGCGGATCATGTGCTGTCCTTTCCTTGCCGGACTTGCTCCGGCGTCATAGGTCGACTGGGAGTCCCCGAATTCATATCCTCGCCAGCCGTAGCAATGTCACTGTCGGTTCACGTCGGCGGCCCGCTGCCGCCCGAAGAGGCTGCCCCACCGCAACCGCTGCCGCGTTCGCACCGTCACCCCCTGAGCGCAGCAACCGAGAATCATGTCGTTGAATACCTGGCTACCTCTCACTGTCGGTTCTCACCCCTTTCTCGCGGCGATCTAACAAAAAAAGCGGGTCGGATCCCCCGCAACAGGGTGTCCGAGCCCGCTGTCCGTTCAGCGCCCTCACGGCAATTCAGGCCCGATCTTTCGTGATCGGACCGGTACTTCACAACAACAAAAAGGGGCCGCCCGGCCTTTTGGCCGACACGTCCCCGCAATATCCCTGCCTCAATCCAATACCCTCACCGACCATATATACACGACGTATACCCCGATGTCAAATCTCTTTCATTCATTCTCCTGGAATTAGCAGCGATTCTCGCGTTGGACGTTCTAGCGGCCTTGCCGGCTGGCCTGTTGGCGGTACAACTGCATGTAGCGGTTGGCTTCGGCCGTGTTGCCCTTCCTGGCCATGGCCTCGGCCATCAGCCGGTAGAGGCCCGCGTTTCGGGGTTGAAGGGTAAGGGCGGTGCGCAGGTGCTCGATGGCTTCGTCCACGTTGGCCTCGGGCCCCGGCGAGTCGAGCAACGCCGCGGCAAGGTTCCTGTGACACGGGGCATCGTCGGGCTTCAACTCGGCGGCCCGTCGGAAATGGCTCAGACCCTCGGCAAGCTTGCCCTGTTGGATGAGGACGGCCCCCATGCCATTGTGCGCCAAGGCATACTTGGGATTCCTCGCCAGCGCGACCTCGTAATGCTTTTTGGCCTCGTCGAGGTCGCCCATTTCCAGGTAACGATTCCCGAGGTTGGTGCGAGCCATGACATTTTCGGTCTGCGGCTGCCCGGGCTTGGTCTGTTTCCAGGCGGCCTCGACGGCTCGACGGTAGTACTCTATGGCTTGATCGTTCCTGCCAAGGTCGGTATAGACGCGGGCAAGCTGGTTCAGGGCCTTGCTGCTCTCGGGATAGCGATCGACGATGTGGGACCAGAACACCTCGCGATTGCTCCAGAAGTACTGTTGCCGCCATGTCTGCCAGCCAAGGGCCGCAAGCACGACGACGGCAATCCCGGCGGCCACGGCGGCAAGGCGCGGCCGTCCTGCTACGGCGTCGGCGACGAGCCAGACCACGGCGATGAACAGGCCCAGGGCCGGAACGTAGAGGTAACGGTCGGCCATGATCTGCGTGCCCACCTGCACCAATCCGATTACCGGCACGAGCATGCCCACGTAGATCAGCCAGCCCACGGTTACTTGCGGGCGTCGCCGCCAGAGGAGCAGCGCCAGGGCCGTCAGTGCCGTCAGGACGAGCACGGCGAGAATGAGCACGGAGGACTTGATCTCCGTGCCTCCGCGGTCGGGCAGGGGATAGTAGGGCACCAGCGTGTCCGGCCAGGGCAGGAAGGTCTTGACCAGATACATGGCATAGGCGTACACGGCGTGGGTGGTTCGCGTGGCCACGCCTAACGTCTCCAGGGCTCGCGTCGCGCCGCCATAGTCCTGGGCCAGGAAGGTCAGGATGCACGATCCTGCGACGATCACTGCCAGCGGCAGCTTCTCCAGGACGGCCGCCCAACTCAGCCGCTTCAGGGGCCAGAAGTCCAGCAGCAGCATGACTGCGGGCAACGTGACGGCCATGGGTTTGGCCAGCAGCGACAGCACGAGCGTCAGGGCGATCAACCCGTAGCGCCACCAGCAGGGCCGCCGTACCCAGGCGACGTAGGCCCAGAGGCAGAGCATCATGAACAGTGTGCTGAGAACGTCCTTTCGCTCGGAGACCCAGGCCACGCTTTCGACGTGGACCGGATGCAGGCCGAACAGGGCAGCCACAATGACGCTCGGCCAGAGTTGCCCCGTCAGCCGTTGAAGGACGATCACCAGCAGTGCCGTGTTGAGGGCGTGCAGCAGCAGGCTGGTCAGGTGATGACCCCAGGGATGGTCGAGGCCGAACAGACTGATGTCCAGGGCGTGGCTGAGCCAGGTCAGGGGGTGGTAGTTGCTGGCGTACCAGTTGGGCGAAAAGGCCCAGCGGACGCTCTCCGCCGTCAGCCCGTGCTGGATGTACACGTTGTCGTAGACGTACTTGTTGTCGTCCCAGTTCAGGAACTCGCTTTTGAGAGACCTGCTGTAGACGCCCAAGACCACTATCGCCAGCAGCAGAGCAACCCACCAGAGCCGTTTGTCGACAGTCTGGCCTGGGCCGGTTGGCGGAAGTGCGGTCGGCTGCACGTCGTTCGGCCGACTGTCCCGTTTGTCGCGACGTTTTGTGAGCTGACGTGGCATAGCCAATGTTATAGCGGACCGCTGCTGTTGGGGCAAGGCTTCCTGCCGTTTGCCGGGAAAAGCCGGGCGGACAACGGTTGCAGGGAAATGGCGGCCGTGGTACACTGAGCGACCTGTTGGGCATCACCCTTATTGTCATCCGGGCCAGTTGTCGAGAGGAGAGGAACCACCGCCATGCAAGAGTCCATGTACAAGTACCTGAAAATGGGGTTCGTCCATTTCATGGCCTATCCGGCCGCAATGAAGCAGGACAACAAGGTCGTCCTCGAAAGCGTCGAGGCCTCGTGCAAGGACGAGTACTTTACGGCCATCGAGTTGATGAAGATTCTGGATCAGAATGTCCGCCAGCAGGCCAAGGCCATGCTCGACCAGTCGGGTTTGACGGTCTGCCACGCCGCGCAGCCGGTGGTCCTGGGCGGCCGCTTGAACATCAACAGCGTCGACGGGGCCAAACGCGAGGAGGCCGTCGGCACGTTGACCAAGGAACTCGAATTCTGCCAGGAAATGGGCTCGACGCGGATGGCTTTTCTGGCCGGCCGGCTCGAGGAAGGGGCCAAGTTCGACGATGCCTGGAAGGCCTGCGTCAAGAGCTTGCAGCAACTGTGCGATGCGGCCGCCAAGATGAACCTCGGCATCACGCTTGAGACGTTCGACACTGACGTGGACAAGTGCGCCCTGATCGGCAAGAGCAAGGATGCCGCCAAGCTCGCCCAGCAGGTCGATCGCGAGAACTTCGGCCTGATGGTCGACCTGTCGCACGCGCCGCTGTTGGGCGAGGGGCCGGCCGAGGCCCTCAAGCCGGTGAAGGATTACCTAGTGCATGCCCACGTGGGCAACTGCTTCACGGCTGACAAGAACAGCCCGGCCTGGGGCGATCAGCACCCGCGGTTCGGCTATCCCGGCAGCCCGAACGGCGTCAAGGAACTCGCCGCGTGGCTGCGGATGCTCTTCGAGATCGGCTTCCTCGGCGAAGGCAAGCAGCCGGTCCTCTCGTTTGAGGTCAAACCACTGCCGAACGAGAGTAGCGAGATCGTCCTGGCCAACGCCAAGCGGACGATGAACGAAGCGTGGGCTATTCTCTGAGTGCCGCCGATGCGCGGGCCGCAGCGGCGTCGCGCCGTTGCGGCCCGTGTTCTTTTCGAGCGAAGCCATAGGCCCTGATGCCCGTCAAAGAATTCGCCCATGGAACTGATTCGAGACTGCGATTCCCTTCACAAGCAATACGCCGGTGCGGCCCTGACCGTGGGGAACTTCGACGGCGTTCATCTCGGGCACCAAAGGATTCTGGGCGAAGTTGTCCGGGCTGCCCGAGCCACAACGACATCAGCTGTCGCCTTCACGTTTGAGCCGCACCCTGCCGCCATTCTCCATCCTGACAAGGCGCCGCCGCGATTGCTGGGTTTCCAGCAGAAGCTCGACCTGTTTGAGAGTCTCGGCATCGACGTCGTCGTCTGTCCCGAGGACGGCCGCGAGATTCTGCAGCTCGACGCCGAGACGTTCGTGCGGCGCATCATGGTAGACGGTGTCGGGGCAGCCGTGATCGTCGAGGGCCCCGGCTTCCGTTTCGGCCATCGCCAGAGGGGCGACGAGGCCATGCTCCGGCGTATGGGGCCTGAGCATGGTTTCGCCGTGCAGGTTGTGGACGCCATGTTGTTCGGAGATGCCCCGGTCAGCAGCACGCGCATTCGCGAGGCGGTCGCCGCGGGTCGCGTGGGCGACGCCCTGAAGATGCTCGGGCGACCGTTCGAGTTCGACGGTGTCGTGGCCCACGGTCACGGACGTGGCAGTGGTCTTGGGTACCCGACGATCAACGTGGCGGGCGGCGATTTCCTGGTACCGGGGGACGGTGTCTACGTGGGCTGGGCGACGTTGCCCGCAGGGACGTTTGCCGCCGCGATCAGTGTGGGCCGCGCGCCGACGTTTCATGACGTGGAACGGTCGGTGGTTGAAGCGTACCTGCTCGATTTCCAGGGACAGGCCTACGACCAGGAGGTCCGACTGCAGTTTGTCGCTCGCCTGCGTGAGCAACGTGCCTTCAGGGACGGCCGGGCTCTTGGCAACCAGATTGCCGACGATTGTCGGGCCGTGCGGGCCTTGTTGGGGCGTTCCCCGTAGGCGGACAAGTCCTCCGCGAATCGAGCCCGACTAAGGGTGGACTTTTAACGGCCGGCCCGTATAATACCGCGGATTGAGGGGAATCGGCGGCCTCTTGTGCCGACCGCGGAACGACGCAAAACGGGAGATTGCGATGAGAGAGCAAGTGCAAGCCGTCATTGATGAAATTCGTCCTTATCTCCAGGCCGACGGCGGCGACATCGAACTGGTCGACGTGGGCGAGGACGGCATCGTCAAGGTGCGTCTGCGTGGCGCCTGCGCCGGCTGTCCGGGAGCCAAGATGACCCTGCAGATGGGCGTCGAACGGAAGCTCAAGGAAGTCGTTCCCGCCGTCAAGCAAGTGGTCAACGTAGGATAAGCAACCGTTATTACGTCAAGAAGTGCAAACCCGAATTGGAAAGGAGACTTTCGTGGCATACGTGATCGGCGACGATTGTGTCAGTTGTGGAACGTGCGAGCCGGAGTGCCCGGTGGAAGCCATCAGCCAGGGCGACGACAAGTACGTCATCGACGCGGAGAAGTGCACAGAGTGCGGCGCTTGCGCCGAAGTCTGCCCGGTCGAGTGCATCAAGCCCGGTGCCTGATTGCGATCCGACTGATTTACGCGAGGGCCCGGCCGCCGAACGCCGGGCCCCGACTTTGCGCCGCCGGTGAAACTGCGTGCGGCGTGCGGTTAGCGAGGAGACGACCATGCCCTATGATCGCGCCTGGCGAATGATCTGCGACGCACAACGCGTCCTGATGACCACCCATGTCAAACCGGACGGTGACGGCATGGGGGCTCTTGCGGCCCTGGCCGAGCACCTGTGCCGAGAAGGCAAGACCGTTCGCGTCGTCCTGCCCAGTGCGCCCGGCCTGAAATACCGCTGCGTCCCGGGCTTCGATCGCTTCGAGGTCTTGGGGCAGACGGCCACGGTTGAAGCCGTTGAGGGGCAGTGGGACCTGGTGCTCGTGGCCGATACCTGCACGTGGGGCCAGCTTGACGGCCTGCGCGACCTGATCGAACGGCACGAAGGGCGCTTGCTCGTGATCGATCACCACGTGACCCGTGACGAGTTGAAGCAGCAGGAACTGATCGACGAAACGGCGGCGGCAACCGGACAGATTGTCATGCGGCTGCTGGAAAGTCAGGGCGCGACCGTCACACCGACCATGGCCAAGGCCTTGTTCATTTCGCTGGTCAGCGACACGGGATGGATGCGGTTTCCGAACGTCACGCCCGAGGTTCTGCGGATGGCCGCGCGGCTCATGGAGCTTGGGGCTGAGCCTTCGCCCATCTACGAAGAGCTGTACCAGAGCGAGTCTCCGGCCAAGATGGCCCTGATCCGTGAGGCGCTGACCACGCTGACGATCTGTGACGAGGGCGACGTGGCGTGGTTCTGGTTGACGCCCGAGATGTTCGCCCGCACCGGGGCGGTTGCAGCCGATACCGAGAACATCATCGACGAGTGTCAGCGAACCGCCGGAGTGATCGTGGGCCTGCTGTTCGTCGAGGAAGCCGATGGCACCGTTCGCGTGAGTCTGCGGTCGAAGCGGCAGGTGGACGTGGCTCGAGTGGCCGGTCAATTCGGCGGCGGCGGGCACGCGCGGGCGGCGGGGTGCCGTTTGCGAACGCCCCTGGCCGAGGCCCGTCGCGACGTGCTTGCCGCCGTGTACCGAGCCTTGGGACGTGAGCCGTCGCGATTGGCGTGATGTGCGGCGCGGTTCACGGTTTGAGGGGGACTGCGGCGATTGCCGTTGCATGACCTGCTCTCTCGACAGTGGACGTGCAACATGATAATCTCGTGGCGGTGATCGGGAGCGACTATGGCCGACGTCGGACAACAGGCTCCGAACTTTTCGCTTGTCGCCGCGGACGGTCGGCAGGTGGCGTTGCATGACCTGTTGCGGCAAGGGCCTGTTGTGCTCGTGTTCTATCGCGGCCATTGGTGTCCGTTCTGTCGCAGGCAACTGGCAAAGCTGCAGGGCAACCTGGAGCGGATCCGGAAGCGGGGGGCGTCTCTGGTGGCCGTATCGATCGACGAGCGGTCGCTCGTCCGTCGACTGGCCGACGAGTTGGGGCTGGGATTCGTCCTGCTGAGCGACCCGGACAGTTCGGCGATAGATGCCTATGGTGTGCGGAACCGGTTGCTGGGCGTCAAGAGCGGCATTCCGCATCCGTCCGTCTTCATCATTGACGGGCAGGGCATCGTGCGGTTCCGCGAGGTCCGGCACAATTACCGGCGTCGCACGACGCCGCATCGGATGCTCAGGGCATTGGACGAGGTCGTGGGGGAACAAGGAGCGGTGTCATCGCTATGAGATTCCAGCAGCATGTCCATCAGATTTTCGACGAGATTCAAAGCGTGCTCCGTGGCATAGACCGCGCGACGGTCGACCGCGTCGTCGAACAGTTGATGAGGGCCGAGCGCGTCTACGTGGCCGGCGGCGGGCGGTCGGGATTGATGGCCCGCTGCTTCGCCATGCGGCTCATGCACCTGGGCTTGCATACCTATGTGGTCGGCGAGACGACGACGCCCGCCATTCGGCCCAACGATTGCCTGGTGGTCTGCAGCGCCAGCGGCCAGACGCAGGTCGTGGTCCTGGTGAGCCGCGCCGCCAAGAAGGTCGGGGCCCAGGTCATTGCCGTGACGGCTGACCCGGACTCGCCGATTGCCAAGACGGCTGACATCGTCCTGGTACTCGACGCGCCACACAAGAAGGCGCCCGACGTCGGTCTGCCGTCGGTTCAGTACGCGGGCACGCTGTTCGAACAGAGCCTGCTGATCCTCTCGGATGCCATCGCGTTTGAGATCGGAACGCAACTCGGGCGGTCGGAAGAGGACATGCAGCAGCGGCACGCCAACCTGGAGTAGGCAGCCCCGGCGTCTTCGGGCGGCCCAACCACCTCTCGAAGCTTACAAGAAAAGCGGCGGCCAACCCTCCGTGCCTTGGGTTGACCGCCTTTGTTATGCCTTTGAGTTGTCACGCAGCTGCCGACGAAGGCCTCCTTGTCGCACCACCGGGGCATCAGATCAGGCCGTATTCCTTCATGGCCTGTTCCATCCGCTTGCGGGCGTCGCTGCCCATCTCGCACAGCGGCAAACGCAGGTCCGGCGAACAAATCTTCAGAATGCCGCACGCCGTCTTGACCGGGATCGGGTTGGTCTCGAAGAACATCGCCCGGCAGAGCGGGAAGAGCTTACGGTGCATCTTCAGTGCGGCCGCAAAGTCGCCCTTCAGGGTTGCAGCCGCCAGGTCGTGAACGTCCTTGGGCACGATGTTGGCCACGACGCTGATCACGCCCTTGGCTCCGATGGACATCAGGGGCAGCGTCAGGCTGTCGTCGCCCGACAGGACGGTGATGTCGCAGAGCGAGAGAATCTCGCTGGTCTG
>JAFGPY010000421.1 GCA_016935955.1 Planctomycetota bacterium | reverse complement strand
CCAGCACCCGTTGCCGCAAATCCATAGAGTAGGTCTTCATGCCTACTCTATCGGCCATGACCACAAGCAAACGTGAACTGCTCTAAAGCCTCTACTCGAAATAGGTGTTCTCGGTGACAGCCTGGACGTTGCGCTCGCGGGCCCGGTCGACGAATCCCTCCTCGTCCAGGGCGAACAGCGGCGACACCTCCAGCTTCAGCGGGGGCAACCCTTTGCTGTCGGTCGCCACGTCCATGCCTGCGGCCTTCAGCCAGCGTGCCACTTCGGCCATCATGTCGCCCTGGGCCGTGTCGATCGAGTCCTCGCCGCGGGCGTTCTTGACCGGGCTGAAGACGCTCTCGCGCGCCCCTTCGAGGATCATCGTCTTCTTGGCCGCAGGAAGGGCGTCGAAAACGAACATCTCGAACTTGTTGGCGTTCGGCTGCCGAGGACGAATGCGGTGGCTGAGGTCGTTGACAAACGGCACCTTCTTCCACGCCCGGTGGAACGGCAACTCGTAGCCGTGCTGGTTGAGCTGGCTGACGAAGTCCACGTCGTAAATGTGAATGGCCACGTTGCCGGCCTCGAAATAGAGGCTGCCGTCCGGCCGTCGCCGCTCGGCCAGATCGGCCGGCATGTCGCTGTACTCGATGACGTGCAGCCGGCCGTCGACCAGGCAGAAGTTGCCCACCCGTTCGTCGGGCGACCGCTTCTTGACCATGCGGCTCGACATCTGGCTGCCCGTCTGGACGTGGAAGCCGATGAACACCGGATCGATCGGCTGCACCAGTACGTTGTCCACCTGGAAATGCGAGATGTAGGCCACGCCGCGGCGGGTCATGTCGTCCAGGGCGCCGCTGCGCTTCAGGGCTCGGATCGCGCCGCCGTGACCGTCGGGCGTCAGGGCCAACGAGTACGGACTGTCCATCAGCAGCCGCCCGTCCTGATCCACCGCCGGCATCATGCCCTGCCGGAAGAAGACGATGTTGTCGCGCGATAGGCCGAAGTAGTCGTGCTCCTCGAAGAAGCGGCGCGTGATCTCGTCGTTGTCGCGGCTGGTCATGATGTACCACGGCACCACCGCGTCGTAACGGCGGCACGTCGCCAGAATCTTCTCGGCGAAGAGCTGGAACAGCGTCTTATTGCTGATCGGGCCGATCGGGAAGCAGCCCTTCGGTCCGTCGTAGCCCAACCGCGTGCCCTGACCGCCGGCCACGAGGAACGCCGCCGCGCGGCCCTCGCGCACGGCCTGCACGCCGCATTCGTAGGCCTCGCGGTGCCGCTGCCGCTCGGCGTCGGTCTGCGGCTGGCGAATGTACGGGCTCGGCTCCGGGTGCGACACCGCGTGCTCGGCCTCATTGCCCTTGATGTGCTGCTGAATCAGCCGCGACACTTCCTCGAAGTCCAGGGCATCCAGTTCGCTCAGCAGTTGCTCGCGCTGCGGGCCGCTGAGCTGGTCCCAGAAACGGAACACGTGCTGCTGCCCCTGGCTGTCGACGATCTTCCGCAACCGCGATTCCGACTCAAGAATACTTGCCAACGCTACGCTCTCCCTGCCCGTAAACTCTTCGCTGCTCCATGGACTCGCCGTCGACCTCCGGCCTCACGCGAGCCCCTCATCCCGTACGGTAAATACACAATATCGGCAAGCCGTCCGCTCGCCGCCATCAGCTTCCCGTTTGCTCCGTCGGACCGGTCGTCTTGTCGCCGCCGGCCTGACCGTCGCCCTGCTGTGGTTCCTTCTTGGCCGACCTGCGTCGCCGCCGCCGTTTGGGCTTCGCCTTGGCCGCCTCGCCCGCGGCTTGGCCGCCTTCCTGGGCGGCAGGAGCCGCTTCGGCCGACGGTACTTCAGCCGGTGTGGCCTCGGGCGACGGCGTCTGTGCCGGAGTCGCCGCGGCGCCTTCCGTTGCGGCCGCCTCACCCGTGGCGCTTTTCTTGGCCTTCGACCGTCGTCGCCGGCCGCCGCGGCTGCGAGACTTCTTGGGGGCGGTCCCCTCGGCGGTGGCCGCCTCGCCCTCGGCCGCCGGGGCGGCGGACGCTTTCGTCTCGGCCTGGGCTCCAGCGGCTGCCGCCGGTTCCTTGGCCGCGGTCTGCGGCGCTGCGGCGGGCTGGCTTGGCGTGGATTTCTGCTGCTGGACCTTCAGGCGCTGCTGCTTCGCGGCCTCCTGCGGATCGAACTTGACCGGAATGCCGCGGTTGTCCTGGCAGTGGAACTCGACCATCTCCTGCCCGCCGTTGGCGTCGGAGATGACCATGATCTTCTTGCCGGTCCGTTCCTCGAGCTTCACCAGGGCGCGTCGCTTGCGGTTGTGGATGTAGTGGCCGACGGTCGGATGCACCGTGACCTCGACCTGGTGGACGTTGTCCTGGCTGATGGCCAGGGCCAGTTGCCGCATGACCTCCAGGCTCATCGACTCGGCGGTCTTGATGAGTCCGGAGCCGCGGCAGTGCGGGCATTCCATGAACGTGGAGCGTTCGATGCTCGGCCGCATGCGCTGGCGGGTCATCTCGATCAGGCCGAACTTGCTCGTCTTGAGTATTTTCTGCCGGGCGCGGTCCTTCTTCAACTCCTTGCGGAGCAGGTCCTCGACGCCGCGGCGATGTTTCTCGGACCGCATATCGACGAAGTCCATGACGATCACGCCGCCCATGTCGCGGAGTCGCAACTGGCGGGCGATCTCCTTGGCCGCTTCGAGGTTCAGCTTGTAGGCCGACTCCTCGGCGTTCTTCTCGGCGCGGAACTTGCCGGAGTTCACGTCGATGGCCACCAGGGCCTCCGCCTGGTCGAGAACGAGGTACCCGCCGCAGGGCAGGGGCACCGTCCGGTCGTAGACCTTGGCGATCTCCTCTTCGAGGCCGAAGCGGTGGAACAGCGGGATGCGATCGTCGTAGAGCGTGATGCGGTCGGCGTAGCGCGGCATGGTCATCTTCAGGAAGTCCCGCGCCCTGCGGGCCACGTCTGCATCGTCGATGTAGACGCGCTCGATGTCGGTCGTGAAGATGTCGCGCATCGTCCGGACCACCAGGTCCGACTCGCGGAAAATCTCGGCCGGACACTTCAACGTCTCGATCCGGTCGGAGATCAGTTTCCAGACCCGCTTCAGGTAGATCAGGTCGCGCTGCAGCTCGCGCTTGGGCTGGTTGAGTCCGGCGGTGCGGGCGATCAGGCCCATGTTCTTCGGCCGGTCGAGCGTGGCCAACACGTCGCGCAGCTTGTGCCGGCTGTCGTCGTCCTCGATCTTGCGGCTCACGCCGACGCGGCTCAGGCCCGGCATCAGCACCAGGTACCGCCCGGCGATGCTCAGGTACGTGCTCATCGTCGGGCCCTTGGTGCCCAGGCCTTCCTTGGTCACCTGGACGATGACCTCCTGGCCGCGCTTCAGGATCCGCTCGATCGGCGGCCGCATCTGTCCGCGGGCCTTGACGCTCTCGGGGTGGTAGCTCGGCGACACGTCGCTGACGTGCAGAAAGCCGTTCTTCGGCTGCCCGTAGTCGACGAAGGCCGCCTGAATGCTCGGCTCAATGTTGGTGACCCGTCCCTTGTACACGTTGCCCACGTGGTGACCGAGCGACGACCGCTCGATGTACAACTCCTGCAGTTCGTTTTCCTCCATGACGGCGATACGGCATTCCTCGCTGTCAATGGCGTTAATGAACATCTCTTTGCTCATCTCAGTGGTGTTCCTTTCCTGACGGCGCCCGGCTGTCGCGTGGCCGCACGCTGCGATCGAGTTGTCGGGGTCGCGAAGGCAACGCACATAGTGTGTTCGTGCGACGTTGCCATTGAGGTCCCTGTGAAGGATCGCAGGTCAGCGGCCGGTTTCTGTGCGGCCGGGGCCGAATGCTGTGGATTCGCGCGCAGGAGAGGATGAGGTTCAGTCGCCTAGAGCCAGATCGGTGCGAGTCACGACGGCAAGGGCACACTGCTCGGGCGTCAGGCCCAGTTCGGCGAGTACCTCGTCGGGGCGAATCGTCCCTTCCGGGCGGCATTCGGCCACCAGGTGCAGGGCCTCGCCGCGGCACTCGAGATCGACCAGCAGCGGCCGGATGTCCAGCTCGCGGCGCCGGTCCTGATCGCCGCGCTGGACGCCGATGCGGTCGCGCCCCAGAAGGGCGGCAACGCGCTGCGGCAGATCGTCCGGGCGGTCGCCCAGATCGATCCGGTAGCTCGCCCTGACGGCCAGGGCCCGTTGGCTGGGAGCCACAGTGGCCAGCGCTCGGATGGTGAGGTCGCGGGGCAGTTGCCTGGCCAGATCGTGGGCCACGGTATCGGGGTTGACCCAGTCGGCCAGCTCGAACTCGAGCCACTCCGACTCCGAGGCAATCCCGACTCCGCGGGCCAGGGCAAATGACATTCGCGGCCGCACGTGAAACCCTTCGGTCATCCGTAGCGGCAGTCCGCTGCGACGCAGCGCCCGGTGCCATAGCCGCATCATGTCGTGATGCGACAGAAACCTCTTGTCTCCTCCTACACAGTATTGAACGCGAATCCGTTGTCTAAACATATTCGTTCAGGTCTCGCCCCGCACGCTACGGTGCGACGGCCTGATACCTTTCTTCTTCGGTGTCGGCGGTTGCGGCCACCGCCCGACGGCCGCAAGGAACCATTGTAACGTCATTCCTCGGCAAAGGCCTCCGGAATAATCTTGCGGGCCACTTCGTTCAGGTACGTCGCGATCTCGCGGTCGCTCTCCAGGGTCAGCACCTTCTTGGCCACGCGGCGGGCCTGGCGCATGGACGTCGAGCGGACCATCTTCTTGATCTCCGGGATGCTCGTGGCCGCCGTGCTGATCGTGTCGATGCCCAGACCCACCAGCAGCAGCGTGAACACGGGGTCGCCCCCCATCTCGCCGCAGACGCTGACTTCGATGCCCTCGGCCTTGGCGGCCTGGATCACGTTGTTGATCAGCGAGATGATGGCCGGGTGGGCCGGCGTGAACATGCCGGCAACGCGCTCGTTCAGGCGGTCGACGGCCAGGGTGTACTGCACGAGGTCGTTGGTGCCGATGCTGAAGAAGTCGCACTCCTTGGCGAACTGCCGGGGCAGGATGGCCACCGACGGCACCTCGACCATGATGCCGACCTTCACGTCGCGGTCGAAGGGAATGCCTTCCTCTTCGAGGTCCTCGCGGACGTCGTTCAGGAGCATCTTGGCGTGCCGCAACTCGCGGAGGTTGGTCACCAGGGGAAACAGGATGCGCACGGGGCCCAGGGTGCTGGCCCGCAGGATGGCCCGCAACTGCGTCTTGAACAGGTCGACGTGTTGCAGACTGTAGCGGATCGACCGCAGGCCGAGGAACGGATTCCGCTCGTCGCCCTCGCCCGAGACGTGGGTGAACTTGTCGGCGCCCAGGTCGCAGGTGCGGATGGTGATCGGCCGCCCGTCGAGCATCTCGATGGCCGCCGCGTAGGCCTCCCAGTGGTCTTCCTCGGTCGGGTCCTCTTCGCGGTCCAGGTAGAGGAACTCGGTGCGATAGAGGCCGATGCCCGTGGCCCCGCGGTGCAGGCACGACTCCACCTCCTGGGGGAACTCGATGTTGCCGTAGAGCGTGACCTCGTGCCCGTCCTTGGTGACCGCCGGCAAGTCGCGCAACAGGGTCAGGTCGCTTTCGAGCTGCTGGGCCTGCTGCATGTAGGTCTTGTAGCGCTGGACGGTCTCTTCGTCCGGGTCGATGATGACTAGACCGCGGTTGCCGTCGATGATGATGTCGTCGCCGCCGTTGCTGTCGGTGGAGACGGTCTGCAGGCCGACGACGGCCGGGATGCCCATGGCCCGGGCGACGATGGCCGTATGGCTCGTCCGTCCGCCGACGTCCGTGGCGAAGGCCAGGACCATGGTGCGGTCCAGGGCCGCCGTCTGGCTGGGCGTGAGGTCGTGGGCGACGAGGATGTGCGGCCGGTCGAGGGTCCTGAGCTGCTCGCGCTTGGCGCCGATCAGGTGCCGCAACAGCCGCCGCTCGATGTCGTAGACATCCTGGACACGTTCGGCCAGGTACTCGTCCTTCATGTCGCGGAACTTGCGGGCGTAGCCGTGCAGGACCATGCTGACGGCGTACTCCGGGCAAACGTGCCGCGCGCGAATCGCCTCCTCGAACTCGCCCTGAAGCTGGGCGCTGTTGAGCATGGCGTGGTGCACCTGGAAGATGGCGCCGAGCTGTTCGCCGACGGTCTCAGAGACCTGGCGGCTCAGGTCGTTCAGTTCGGCGCTGGACTTCTCGATGGCCGCCTTGAGCCGCCCGAGTTCACCGTCAACTTCGTCTTCCCTGATTTGCCTTTGGGGGATGACCATTTCCTCGCTGTCGAGGACAATGGCCGGCGCCTGGACGACGCCCGGACTGACAGGTATGCCTTTAAGGACTTCCATTAAGCGGTCCTGGGTCCGCGGCGCGAGGCCGCACGGACCGTCGCTCCGCTAATCTTCGTAGAACTTGTCGGCCACCAGTTTGGCCAGAGCCTCCAGGGCCTCGGCGGCATCATCGCCGTCGGCCTCGAAGACCAGAAGCGTTCCCTGGACGGCCTCGAGCGTCAGCACCTCCATGATGCTCTTGGCGTCGACGCACGTGTTGCCCTTGTGAATCTTGATCCGACTGGCGAACCGGTTCGAGGTCTCGACGATCTGCATGGCGGGGCGGGCGTGCATACCCTGGCGATTCACAATGGTGATTTCTCGCTTCAGCATCAATCAGCCCCGGCGACCGTTCGCGGTTCGTTGCCACGGTGACCCCTTGGTGAGGCGTTCAGACAATCGCTTCCTCGTCGGCCTCGACGAGCAACTCCCAGATGGCGTCGGCCGTCTCGGCCTGCCGCAGGAATCGCCGCCAATGCTCCTTCTGGGCATTGCGGAAGATGTTCTCCATGGCCTTCAGGTGTTCGGCCGGCTTGTCGGGCGGGCTGACCAGCATGAAGAACGTGTAGACCGGATCGCCGTCCAGGGCGGCAAAGTCCACACCCTCGGCGCTGCGGGCCACCATGCCGACGAGGTCTTTGACACCGTCGTGCTTAACGTGTGGAATGGCCACCCCGTTGCCGAATCCGGTGGTGGCCTTCTTCTCACGCTGCAGCAAGGCGTTCAGCACATCGCTTTTCTTGCTCTTTGACAGGCTTCCGGCCGCAGCCAGGGCCTCGACCATTTCCGTGAGAACCTCCGGGGTGGTCTTGCCCTGCAGGTCCGCGATCAGAGCCTTGCGGCACACAAACTCCTGGAACTTCATTACACATCTCCGTCGAGGCGTGCCGGTTGCCGACCGGCCCCGTCTCTCTTGCCCAGCAAAACGTCCCTGTCGATTCCGAGGCGATGCCGTGCGGCGGCCGTGGCTACTCGGCCGTCTCCTGCTCGCCGGTCTTGCCCTTGTGGCGCTGCTGATTGATGCGTTCCTTGTGTTTGCGAAGCTGACGCTCGAGCTTGTCGACCGCGGCGTCGATGGCGGCATACATGTCGTCCTGGGTCTCACGGGCGATGAAGTCGTCGGAGTGCTCCACGTCGGCGATGAACTCGACCGTCGGTCGCCCGCCGTCGAAATCCAGCACCACGCGGATCTCCTGGATGCGGTTGAAGAACCGCATCACACGTTCGGCCTTTTCCTGGGCATAGGCCTTCATCGCGTCGGTAACCGACATGTGACGCCCGGTAACCACTATCTGCATCGTCAATTCCTATTCTTGCCGAAGTAGAGACAGTCTTCCTCGTGACCAATCGTCATGGAGGCCGCCGACAATACCCTCCCGGCGGCTTCTGGCGGGTCCTTCAATCCGCCGTGAGTATAAGAAGCCCCCCCACGCGTGTCAATGCTCTGTTGCCGCGACGCCTCAAGACATCCTGTCAGGGGGCTGCGGCCCGGGGACGACAGACCCGCTTCCCTCGGCGCGCTGGTCGGGAGGCACCAGGACGCCGCCGGAGATCGAAAAACGCAGAGCTTGATCCACCGTGATCGGAATCTCCACGATCTCGTGCTTGCGGACGGCCACCACGTAGCCCGTGAACGGCGTCGGGCTGCTGGGAATGAAGACCGACACCAGGTCATAGCCCTTAGCCTTGCGGAGGGCCTCCATCGCCGGACCGGTCACGAAGCCCATGCTCCACAGCCCGGATCGCGGATACTCGATCATCACCACCTGGCGAAAGGACGACGCCTTGTCGTCGTCGAAGATGAACTCCGTAAGCTGCTTCAGGTGCGGGTAGATCATCTTCAGCACCGGGATCCGCGACAGAATGCCGTCGATAGTCCGGTAGAGCTTGCGGCCAAAGATGGTCAGCAGGGCGAAGCCGACCAGGAAAATGGCGGCGAATGCCACCACGTAGCCGGAGAACGCGAAGTCGACGTGCAGCCGGTTGTCGCCGTGGAAGAGTTTGTGTGCACTGGTCCCGTCGCCCGACAGGAAGATCGCGACGATGCGGATGATCAGGCCGTTGATCGGTCCGGCGACGTACGTGTGCACGAAGCGGATGATCCAGACCAGGATGACAACCGACAGGGCCGTCGGCAGCAGGGCCGCAAGACCGGTCAGAAACGCCCGCTTCAGGCTCAGGCGGCCCTTCTTGGGCGGAGCGGGCGTCTCGTTCGGGACTTCGGGCTGGGCATCTTGTGACACGGCGGCTCTTCCTTCCTTGTATCGGTCCCTTGGAGACGTCGGGACCTGTGCAGCATGCCCGCCCTCGGGCATGAAAGCAAACCTCAGACTCCAGCCTTCGGCACCGTTGCCCCGGCCGAGGGCGGCCGGACTGCCTTTCCGCAACGCGCTGCCGCGGCTGACAGTACGTATTTTAGCCGACCGCGGGTCCGGACGCCACAACCATGGGCCCCGATCCCGCGATGGCCGCCACAGCCACGACGACCTCGCGGGCCCCGGCCCGCCGCAACGCCCGGGCGCATTCGCCAACCGTGGCCCCGGTGGTCATCACGTCGTCGAGCAGGAGAATGCGGCGGTCCTTGACCATGGCGGGGTCGCGGACGCGGAACGCCCCGCGGACGTTTTCGCGGCGAGCGGTCGCGCTGAGGCCGACCTGCGGCGGAGTATCGCGGGTCCGCACCAGCAACCGCCGCAAAGGCAGCCGCAGCCGACCGCGGCGAACCACCGTCCGGGCCAGCAGGGCGGCTTGGTTGAAGCCGCGGCGATAGCACCGCCACCAGTGCAGCGGCACGGCCGTGGCCAGATCGATGCGCTCCGCGAGTCCCGCCTGGTGGAGCCGCGCCAGCAGCAGGTCGGCCAGCAACGGCAAGGTGTAGACGCCATCGCGGTATTTCAAGGCCCGGATCATGTCGCCCAGCGGACTGTCGTATGTTCCCGCCCTCACGGCCGCCTGGAACGGGGGCGACTTGCGCGAGCATTGGCCGCACGAGGCATAGGGGCCGACAGTGCGTCCGCATCGGGGGCAGAAAGGTTGGGCGGCCGTGGCGGCGAGGGCCTTGCGGCAAGCGGGGCAGACCGTCAGGCCGTCGTGGGTGCGGTCGGCCGGCTCGCCGCAACAGGTGCAACTGGCCGGTAGAACCAGGCCGAGCAGGCTGTGAGCGAGTGTCTTGGCGATCATG
>JAFGPY010000420.1 GCA_016935955.1 Planctomycetota bacterium | reverse complement strand
TCGAGATGATCCGCTTCTGGTACCCGTTGACGACGATCGTGTCGACGTTGCCGGCCGAGTTCTCCCAGATCAGCCGCAGGGCGGTGTTGAGCATGGCCTCGTCCAGGCCCGGCCCGGCCGGGAACCCGTCCTCGCCCGGCACGAAGCAGTTGCTCGACAGCGAGGCGAAGATGCCGTTCATCGTGCGGCGGACCGTGCCGCTGCCCTGCTCTGTCGCACTCGGGGCGATGCCGTTGAGCACCGTGTTCTCCAGGTCGCGGAGCAACTCGCGGAGCCGCTCCTGCTTCTGGTAGTCCAGCTCGTCGGCCACCGCGTGGTGCCGCACGGCCAGGTCGCTGCCGCTGACCAGGACGGTCTTGGTGAAGATCTGCGTCCAGTTGCCGCACCGCTGCCGCACGGTGAACCGCGCGTCGTCGGCGTCGGCCCCTTCCAGGGCGGCGTTGCCGAGGATCTCGATCACGTCGCCGGCGGCGAGGCTCACGGCCGTGGTGCCGCCGTAACCGCGGGCGACGTCCAGCGAGCCGACTCCGGTGTCCACGTCGGTGACGAGCATGACTTCCGTGTCCACCTTGATCTGGTCGCCGACGCGGAAGATCCCGGCGGTGTCCACGGAGATCGTCATGTCGACCAGCGGGTTGCCGGGCGTGGCCGACAGGACGTCGCGGTTGGGCAGCAGGGTGTCCTCGAGCCACTCGTGGTGTGTGCTCAGGGCCGCACGCTGCGGGTCGCCCAAGGCGTCCAGCAGGGGGGTTTCGTAGGGACTGATGATCCCGACCAGATCGGCGACGTCCTCGACCAGTTCGGGCAACGTGGCGCCGCCGTCGTAGGTGGCTTTTCCGGTGAATGCCATGGTGATGGTTCCTTTCTGTGTGTTCTCGTTGGATGGTGGAGACTGTCAACTCCGGTTCATTGCGACCGTCTGATTCGCCCGGTCGCAGCGAGGCCTCTCGCCGGCGGTCAGACCGCGCCGCTGCGTCGGGCTCGCATGTACCGCATCAAGTCGCCGCGGCGGCCGGTGTCGCGGGCCTCGGAGGCCAGCTTCTGCGTCCGTCCGCGCTCGGCGTTCGCCGACGGGCGGACGCCGCCGCTCGGCCGACCCAGGGCCGGCACGGGTTCGCCGTGGTCCGACTTCAGGAACGGTTTCTCCTGCAGCACCTGGGCCACCAGTTGCGGCACGTCGACCGCCTGGTCTCCCGCGGCAGCCAGCCGCTCGCGAACCACCAGCAACGCGGTCTCGGGATCGCGGGCCCCGAGGCGGATCAGCTCGCGCTCGATCTGCCGCTCGTTGGCGAGTTGCGTCAGCTTGTGCTCGGCCTGCTCGTATTGCGTGCGGGCCTGCTGCAACTCAGCCTCAAGCGACTCCAGGCGACCCTCGCGCTCGCCGCGCAGGTGTTCGAGTTCGGCTTCCAGGTCGGCGGTGCGCTGCTCGGCTTCCTGCGCCCGACGCCGGTAACGGATGCTCTCGCGTACGTCGACCAACTTGGGCTCGCGCCCGGCTTGCCCCTCCTGGGGCGACTCGTGATCCACAGGGACCGTCATCTCGCTCCTCCTGTTATTGGGCGTATCCCAGTTCCCGCAGGATCGTCTCCTGCGGCACTCCAAGCTCCAGCTTCTGTTTCGCGTCGGCCAGTTGCTCGCTCCGGCTGTCCGGCAGCGGGTTCGGCCAGTCGATTCGCGTCCGCCGCTCGTCGGCGCCGGTCGCGAAGATGCCCAGACGGTCCAGCAACTCCAGCACCATGCCGTTCAGCCGCACCAGGCCCTCGCCGTAGGTCACGTGCTTGCGCTCGAGACGGGCCAGCGTGCCCATCAGCGTGACCCGCAGGGCCGAGGCGCTGGTCAGGTTGCCCAGCCGATCGCGCAGCAGCCCGGCCGCAAGCGGCGTCACGCCGCTGGTCTTGTCGAGCGCTTCGCGCAGTTGGGCGATGTGGGCGTCTTCGCTGGGCGACTCGGCGTCGCCGCCAAAGGCCTCGATCGAGGCGTCGGGATTGTCGGTGGCCCACATGCGGCCCGGGGCCACCGGGCGGTTCTCGAAGTTCTCGATGCCGCGGCCCAGGTACATCTTGAAGCTCTGGAAGGTCACGCGGCTGGCCCGGTCGCTGAGTCGCGTGTTCAACTCGTCCTGCAACGGGATCAGCGGCTCGACCTCGCCGGCTCCTTCGTAGCGACCCGGCACGGCCAGGTTCTGAATGTGCACGACCGGCACGCGGCCGAGGACGTTCGGCCCTTCGGCAGCTAGTTCGCCGTCCTCGTAGTACTGCCACCAGTCGGCCCCGAGCACCTCGGTCGCCGTGCAGGCGCCTTGGCCCCCGACGGGTTCCACCGCCGACCCGCCGGATACGCGGTTCAGCAGCTTCGTATAGTGCAGCACGTAGGCGTCGATGCGGCGGTAGTCGTCCTCGTTGAGCACGGGCACGGCCCGCGTGGCTTCGACCGGCTCGATCCGCAGTGCGGTCAGGGGATCGATCTCGACCTGCTCGCCCCGGTGTCCGACCAGCAGCCAACGGTCATCGCGCCGCAGCAATCCCGGCCGCGCGCGAACCACCAGGTCGACGAAGCCGAAGACGCTGCCCAGCAACGCCGCCTCCTGCCACAGCGACACGCCGCCGCTGGCCTCGTAGACGCGCCCGAGCACGCGCTCGATCTCCCGTGCCCGATCCGCGTCGCCGCACAGGCTCTCCACCCGGGGCGCCTGACCGAACAGGAAGTGCACTCCCGTGTCGACCCGCCAGCCGATGTCGTTTTCGATGACGACTTCCTTGCGCCGCAACTGTTCGCCGCTGGCGGCCGCGCCGCCATAGCCCAGGTGGCTGAACCCCGTGATGCGGGCCGGGAGTCCAAACTCCTGGTCCTGGGTGTACGGCCGAGCCACCTCGGCCCAGTCGGCGTCCACCGAGTTGAGTTCGCCGCCGGCCAGACCGTGCAGGTCGTTGCGGTAGTAACTCCACAACCGCTGGAAGACCAGCGACCGGTCGGGCATCTCGTCCTCGAGCAGGTAGCACACGTAGGCCTCGTCGAGCGGCGGGTTGACGAACCGGCTGAAGTCGAAATCCATAGTCGTTCCCCTGTCGTCGGTACCAGTTGCCTTCGTTTGCGGGACGCCGCCACGGTTGTGGGGTCCCTCCACCCTAAGGCGATTCGTCCCAGAGCGCACACGTTGAGCAAGCGGCCTTTCGCCGCCACGACACGGCGTGTCGCGCGGCGGCAAACCCGCTTGCGATGCGGGCGGCAACGATTTTCAGGAGAATCTGATTTTTCCGGAGGCTCTGTAGCGGATGTGGCGTGACAGGTTCTCACGCTGAAAACCGCGGTCCTGTCACCACGCCGGACGGCTCACGGGCACCTATGTCGCACGGCGTGACACGATCCGAGCATGGGCGCAAACGCCCGTCCGGCAGGCCTTCCGGTCGATACACAGACCGCGGTGACCAATCGTGACACGGACTGCACACCGCCGGCGGCAGCGCGGGGCAAAACGTAACACGGTGACAGGAGGCGGGGCCTCAAGATTTTCCTAAAGAATCCGGACCCGGATGTTCGTTCTTTAGGGTAGGGACTGTCGGGGGGAGGTATCTTCACGTGGTCATTGACGACATCAAGGCGTTACGCCGCGTCCTGGATCGCGTCAAGCGCGACAGGATTGCCGGGGGTGAATGGCCCGACGCCAAAGAGCGTCGCGCGTCGCCGCGCATTCTCTATGGAGCCCAGGGCCAAGGCTCGTTGACCCACCGCGACGGCGGTCTGCCGCTGGACGTCGGCGATAAGTTTCCCGTGCTGGCCGTGGATCTGTCGCGGGGTGGGGCCTGCTTTCTCTGCAATCACGAACTCCAGGAAGCCGACCAGGTGACGCTAATCATGCCCACGCGCGACGGCGGATCGAAGCGGCTGGTTGTTCATGTGCTTCGCTGTCGCCGGGCCGGGCTGAACGCCTTCGTGATCGGCGGCGAATTCATCGGTAAGGACGAGCCGTCCGAACCGACCGCGGCCGACGCATCGTACGGCGAGACCTGAGCGGCCGTCCACGTTGCCGACCGCGCGATCATCCTGCCGCGGCGATCTCACCCTACTGTTTATCCTTCGTCGTAAGGTCCGATCCGATGGCCCGCGCCGCCAGCAGTCCCGTCGCCATGGCCGCGTGCAGGTTCCAGCCGCCCGTGGGACCGGCCACGTCAAGCACCTCGCCTGCCACGTGTAGCCCAGCGACCTTGCGGCTGCGCATCGTTCGCGGCTCGATCTCCTCCAACGCGCAGCCGCCTACCGTGACCATGGCCTGCGACCAGCCGCCGAATCCCGTCACGCGAATCGGTTCGCCCGTCAGGCGGCGAACCAGCGACCGCCTGGCTTCCTGCGGCAATCGGTTCAACGTTATCTCGGCATCGAGGCCTCGCGATCGCACAACTTCGGTGGCGACGCGCCGCGGCACCCATTCGGCCAGCCGCGACACCAGGCGAACCGAACCGCGCCGGCCGGGCGGCACCAACAACTGCGACTCGATCTCCTCGGGTGTCCGGTCCGCTACCAGTGACAACACGACCTCGGCCGGAAGAACGTCCAGCGACAGGCTCATGTCCAGGGCCGCCGGTCCAGTCAGTCCGAAATGGGCGAACAGGAGCGGACCGTCCACCGTATGCTTTCCACACCGGAGTCGTGCATGCGGCAACGTGACGCCCTGCAACGGGCGTATCCATTCGGTGTCGGTCACCAGCGGCGCCAGACCCGGTCGCGGATCAACGATCGTGTGTCCCACGTGCCGCAATAGGTCCAGGCCCGACGCCGTGCCGCCGGTCTGCGGCGAGGCCGGACCCCCGCAGGCCACCAGCACGGCCGCGACGGGAATGTCGCCGGCATCGGTTCGCACGCCGACAATCCGATCGTCGCCCGCTTGGATTTCGCGGCACGTCGTCCCGGTTTGAACCTCCGCCCCGGACTCCTCAGCCGCCGAGAGCATCGCGCGGACGACGTCGCGCGAACGGCCGCTGCGCGGGAACACGCAGCCGCGGTCCTCGACCACACTGGGCAGGCCGCGCGCGGCGAACCAGTCGCGAAGAGTGCCACTCGGCAATTCATGGAAGGCCGGTTTGAGGAATCGTCGGGATCGCGCCGACAGGGCGGCAAGCATCTGTTCGGGCGAACGATCGTTGGTGAAGTTGCACCGTCCGCCGCCGCTGGCCAGCACCTTGCGGGCCGGACTCTCGCCGCGCTCCAGGACGATCACGCGGCGGCCGAGCCCGCCCAGGTGCGCGGCGGCAAACAGCCCGGCCGCACCCGCACCGACAATAACGACCGCTGGTTTCATGGCACGTCCATCCTGCCGTCGCGCGACGAGAGAGCGATGCTGCGTAGGTCGTCGCGGGGTCGCTCGTGAGCGACCCTGGTCGGCTGAAGGTCTACAGATCATCCCGCGCCGGGCCGTTGAAGGCCGCCAACTCGCGCGGCGTCAGGCGGCGGACCTTGCCTTCGGGCGTCACGGCGGCGCCGATCTGCGTCGCTTCGGCAACCAGCGTCCGCGGCTCGGGCGCGACGCGCCACAAGCGACCCTCGAAAACCACCTGCGCCCCGCGGGCCTGCGGCACCGAGGTCGTCAGTTCCAGCACATCGTCGTAGCGGGCCGGCGCCACGTAACGCACGTCCACACTGCGAATCGAGTGCGGCTCGCCACGGTCTTCCTGCTCGACGTGCGGCAAGCCGATGGCCCGCATCAGCTCCACGCGGCCCATCTCGAAGTAGCTCAGGTAGCGGCTGTGGTGCACCACGCCCATCTGG
>JAFGPY010000419.1 GCA_016935955.1 Planctomycetota bacterium | reverse complement strand
CGCCTCCGCAAGGCGATTCCTGCGGCAACGGACTGAGGTGATCATGACACGAGTAGGCAGGGCGGGGGAGCCGAACCGGCTCAAGATTACGGTTGAGGACAGGAAGCCGGCGGCCCTGGTTCATCTTGAGGGCGACGTCGACCTGAACGTCAGTCCCATTCTGCGCAAGCAGCTCAAGGATCTGGTCGCGACCAAAGCAGCCCTGATCGTCGTCGATATGGCCGATGTGCCGTACATCGACTCGTCGGGCGTCGCCACGCTGGTTGAGTGCTTGCAGGGCGTCAGTCGCTACGGTGGCAAGCTCCGCCTTGCAGCCCTCAGGCAGCAGACGCGGAGCGTCTTCGAGATCAGCCGACTGGACAGTGTGTTTGCCATTTTTGCCACGGTTGAGGAGGCCCTCGCGGCGTGAGCAACGGTCTGCGCACAGCGGTCGAACGTCTCGGCAGTTTCGGTAACGACGGCTTCTGCTATGTCGGCGGCCTCGGTTACTTGGCCTGGGACACCGTGCGCTGGTCGCTGCGGGCCCTGGTCGGGCGGCCGCGGATCAGCTGGGGCGCCCTGACCTTTCAGATGGTCCGCGTCGGCATCCAGGCCATACCGATCATCGCCCTGGTGCACTTCTTCATCGGCATGATCCTGCCGTTTGAAATGGCCCCCGTCCTCCGCGACTACGGCATGCTCAACCAGATCGCCACGATCGTCGTCAAGGCCATCTTCCCGCAGCTGGCCCCGATCTTCAGCGCCATCGTCCTGTCGGGCTTCGCCGGCGCCGCCATTGCCGCCGAGTTGGGCACGATGGTCGTCAGCGAGGAGATTCTGGCCCTTCAGACCATGGCCCTCAACCCCGTGCGATTCCTGGTCGTGCCGCGCGTCCTAGCCTGCATCGTCATGCTCGTCTGCCTGACGATCGTCGCCGACCTGGTGGCATGGACCGGCGGACTGGTGGTCTACACGTTCTTCCTCGACGGGACGGTGCTGGAATACTACGACCGGGCCCTGGAGTCGCTGCTCTATCGCGATATTCTGTCGGGCCTGGTCAAGGCGGTCTTCTTCGCCGTGCTGGTCAGCCTGATCTCCTGCTATGAAGGTCTCCGCGTCAGTGGCGGCGCCCAGGGCGTCGGGCGGGCCACCACCCAGAGCGTCGTCAAGTCGATCGTGGCCATTATCGCCTGTAACATGATCCTGACCGTTTTCTTCTACTATTATTGGCCGAGCAAATGAGCGATAAGAGTCCGGAACCCATCATCGAGCTGCGCAGCGCCACCAAGCGCTTCGACGGGCGCACGGTCATCAATGCCGTGACCCTGCCCATCATGCGCGGCGAGACCATGGTCATCATGGGCTCCAGCGGTTGTGGCAAGAGCACTACGCTGCGAATGATGATCGGCGACTATCATCCGGACGGCGGCGAGGTGTGCGTCTTCGGCAAGAGTTGGACAACCATGTCCGAAACCGAGGCCAACCAGGTGCGGCTCCGGTTCGGCATCCTCTTCCAGAGCGGCGCCCTGTTCAACTCCATGACCGTCGCCGACAACATCGCTTTGCCGATGCGCGAGCACACCGACCTCGACGAGCACGTCATCCGCATCATGATCAAGATGAAGCTCGAGCTGGTCGGCCTGCGCGACTTTGAGCACCTGATGCCGTCGCAACTGTCCGGTGGCATGAAAAAACGCGTCGGCCTGGCCCGGGCTATCGCCCTGGACCCGGAGATTCTGTTCTACGACGAGCCCACGGCCGGTCTCGATCCGATCGCCACGGCCGTCACCGACGAGTTGATCCGCGACCTCTCGAAGAAGCTCGGCGTGACCAGTGTTGTCGTCACGCACGACATGGGCAGCGCGTTCCGCATCGCCGATCGCATGGCGGTGCTCTATCGCGGCGACCTGATCGCCCTCGGGCCGCCCGACGAGATTCGCAACAGCACCGACGCGCGAGTCAAGCAGTTTATCGAGGGGCTGGCCGACGGGCCGATCCCCTTGAGGCAGTCGAGCAAGGACTATGCCGCGGACCTGCTGGGGCAGGTCTGACGGTTGGCTGAACACCCGGCGGCAACGGCGCACCGCGCCGCGGCCCGAGAATTCTGGAGGCCCTCATGGCTCGTTCCAAACGCAACGATCTTATGGCCGGCATCTTTATCCTGGTGGCCTTCGCCGCCCTGATCGGAGTCATGGTCCTGGTCGGCAAGCTCAACGAGATCGGCGCCAAGACCAACATCTACCAGGTCCGCTTCGAGCAGATCCCCGGCGTCAAGCCCGGCAGCGCCGTCCTCCTGGCCGGCTCGCCCATCGGACAAGTGACCGACGTCATGCCGCAGTGGGCCGAGGACGAGAAGACCAAGACCAAACGCTTCTCGCACTATGAACTCACAATCGAGGTTCCCGAGTACGTGCAGCTCTATCAGGACGCGCTCATCTCCGTGGAGACCAAGCTGATCGGCGAAGGGGCGTCCATCAACATTCAGAGCGTCGGTGAGGGCAAGGCCCTGACCGGCCCGATCGACGGCCGCAGCGGCACCGCCCTGGGCAGCGCCGTCGAGGCCATCGGCATCGGCGAGGAGCAGAAGAAGCAGATCACCGAGATTATTGCCAACGTCAATCAGTTGTCGTCCGACCTGAAGACCAAGATTCCGCCGCTCGTGGCCTCCATCCAGAAGAGCGCCGATCGCCTGGACACCATCACGGAGAAGGTCGACGGCATCTTGACCGAGAACCGCGACAAGCTCAAGGACAGCATGACCAGCATCAAAACCGTCACCGGCGACCTGCAGGCGATGATCAAGGAGAACCGCGTCAAGATCGACGAGAGCGTCAGCAACATCCAGGCCCTGACCGGCGACATGAAGACCAAGCTGGCCTCCGTGGGCGACAACCTCGTGGCGACCAGCGGCGACGTGCGGGCCCTGGTGGCGGCCAACCGCATGAACCTCAGCGACACGTTCAGCAACATGCGGCAAACGAGCGAGCAGCTCAGGGCCGCAAGCATCGAAATCCGCCGCGCGCCGTGGCGGCTGCTGCACAGGCCGGACGAGCGCGAGGCCGACACACTGAACATCTTCGATGCCTCACGCAACTATGCCGTGGCCGCAGGCGACCTGCGAAGCACGACCGCGAACCTCGAATCGCTGACGCGGCTGAAGGACGAAGGCGTGCCGGTGGACCAGAAGATGATCCTCGATATGCTCGACCGCGTCCGGGCCAGTCTCGACAAGTACGGACAGGCCGAGGACGCCCTTTGGCAGCAATGGGAGAAGGCCGACAAGTAGTCTGCCTCAGGCACAATGCCGGATTATGACGCCGACGTCATCATCGTAGGAGCCGGACCCGCCGGCGCTACGTGTGCGCGGCTGCTGGCCCAGGCCGGGTGCAGCGTCCGGCTGGTCGACCAGTCGTCGTTTCCCCGCAAGAAGCCGTGCGGCGGCT
>JAFGPY010000418.1 GCA_016935955.1 Planctomycetota bacterium | reverse complement strand
AGCATCTTCAGTTCGGCCAAGGTGGGCACAAGCTGAGCCTGCCCTTGGCCACCTCCGCCGCCACCTCCGCCACCTCCACCACGACGGCGGCGATTGGAGATTTCCTCCTCCAAAGCCCGCACGAGCTTGTCCAGGTACTCGATGGCCTTCTGCTGGGCCGACTGCGTGATGGGGTCGGTCTCTTCCTTGCGCAGCCGCTGGTGCGACTCGTCCATGCGGTCGCCGACGATCTTCAGCACGAAGGTGAAGACCGTGACGTTGGCCTCTTGGAGTTCTTTGACGATCTCGCCCGTCTCGGTGAGCAGTTCCTTCTGATGGTCCTGCGTGAAGATCAGTCGCTCGGCGTCGCTGCGGGCGAACTTCTCGGCTTGACGCTTGGCCTCCAGGTCGACCGTCGATTCGTTGACCTTGACCTCGCCGTCCTTGATGCGGGCGAGCTGCTGCTTGATGGCTTCGAGCTGCTCTTCGGCCAGGGCCTGCTCGGCGTCCTGAATGTCCTGCTCCAACTCACGGTTGGCCTGATCGAGTTGTTCGAGCGACTTCTCCTGATTCTGCTGGGCCGGTTGGCTTTGCGACTGCGAGAGCTGCGACTGGGCCTGCCCCATGCTCTGCTGGGCGCCCTGGGTGGCCTCGGCGGCCTGAGGCGAGCCGGCCTGCTCCATCTTCTGCGACAACTGGCCGGTCTGCTGGGCGGTCTGCCCCTGCTTGGGGGCCTGCTGCTCGGGCTTCGGCGCGTTGGGCTGACCGGCCTGAGCGTCCTTGTTCTCCTGGAGGTGCCCTTCCTCCTTCTTGCGAACCTCCCCGAGTTCCTTCTGCAGTTCCTTCAGCGAACTGATGCGATTCTGGAGTTCCTGTTCGCGGCGGTTTTCGAGTTTCTCGATCAGGGCCTTGATGTCCTCTTCGGCCGACTTCTGACCTGTCCCGGCCACGGCCGCCTGGTTCTGCCCGATCTGCCGCGAGGCGTTGCGCATCTTGCGGACCGGATCGCGGGTCTCGGCATCCTTGGCCGTTTCCTTCAGGGCATCGGAGACCGCCTGGTTGGACTGTTCGAGGTCCTGGGCCGACTGCTTCATCTGGTCGACGGCTTCCTTGAGTTCGCGGGCCAGTTCGCCCTGTCGCGACGACAGGGACTGCTGGGTGTCGCGCTCCTCGGCCGTCAGTTCGCTCTGCGATTTGCCGAGCGTCTGGTTGGCCAGGTCGCCGGTCCGCTCGGTGAGTTTTTCCTGTTGCCGCAGAATCTGCCGCAACTTCTGGGCGATGGCCTCCGCCTCGGTGAACCGCTCCAGCCGGCTGAGGGCGTCGCGGAGGCGGTCGATGGCCCGCTGCTGCTCGTTGACGGCCTCGTCGAGCGTCTCGGTCTGCTTCTGGGGCGTGGCCTCGCCGTCGCGCGATTGACGCAGGGCTTGCGCCGCCTTGGGCATCGGGTCCTTGGCCACGTCGTCGAGGGCCTGCTGCGTCTCGACCGAATGGTCGAAGGCCTCGTCCTGCGGAATGCGGTTCAGCCGGTACTGCGTCAACAGATCGTCGAACTCGTCACGAATCTCCTCGGCCTGCTGTTTCAGTTGCCGCTGGGAATCTTCCTGCCCCATGGTCTGCTCGCGACCACGCTGGCTCAGCGGCTCGGTTTCCTGCTTCTCGGACCGCGTGTCCTTGGTCCCGGCCTGCAGGTCTTCCTGCCGGCGAACGAGGTCGCTGACACGAAGACCGAGGGCCAGCAGCTTCCGCCTCATGGCCTCGGCCATCGACTCGACCGACACCACGCGGAGACGGTACTCCTGGCTCTCGGCGGTGTGCGGCCCCTGCCCGCGCCACTGGAAGTTGTCGACAGCCACGCAGCGATAAACCAACTCGTCGCCGACCTGCAGCTCGGGCTCAATGTCACGGAGGTCCCATCGCCTCACGGCCGTCAGGGCCAGCGGGCGGGCGTCGGTCCCCTTCTCCACGGGCCGCACAGCCGTCAGGCCCATGGCCCCCTTGTCCTCGGAGGTGCCTCGCTGCCAGCCGAGAGCGGCCTTGGCCACGCCGCAATCGTCCTGAATGTGGGCCTTGATCGGCACCACGCTGCGGAACGTCACGTCCATGATGGCCTGTGTCGGTTCGACGATCCGCACGCGCGGCGGCTCGTCGCGGTCGGCCACAAGGGTCAGCGTCTCGCCCGGCTCGCTGTCGAAACCGTCCAGGCAGACCATGCGGAAGTTGATGAACTCCGTCTGGTCGACCTCGAACTCGGCCCGTAGCAGGCGGCGCTCGGCGGCCATGCGACGGGCCGTCTCCTCGTCGCCGGCCGCACCGTCGGGAAGCGGTTCGTCGGACACGAACGTCAGGGGGAGCGTTCGCTGCTGCTCGCCGCGGCCGAACAGGACGTCAGCCTTGGGCCGTCCGCCGTCGTCGGCGATCGGTTTGTTGGTCAGGATTTCCATGACGACCTGCGACCCCTGCAAGGCGCGGGCGCTGCCTTGCCCCTCGAAGACCACGGCCTCCCCGTCGGTGATGTAGGGCGGCGGCGTGACCTGCAGGACGACATTCTCGACTCGCGGCCGCGGCCGGGCGTCGACCAGCACGAGGCCGCCGCGCCGGGTGTCGTCGTCGCCGCCGGTGATGTAGAACTCGAACGGCTTGCGGACGCGCGTGAAGGTGCGGACGAAGACGTTGCCGTCGGCCACGTGGTCCAGGGGTTTCATGATCTCGGCCGGGGCGAAGGCGTCGGTTCCGGCCTCTCGGTAGCGGATGTAGAGACGGTCGGGCACGACGCCCTCCACGGAGACACGGGCCTGGAAATCCTCGCCAATGGGGATGATGAAGCGGCGCTCGGAGCCGACGTCGAGCAGCGTCCGCCTGGGCCACTGGCAATCGGTCAGAGGATTGAAGAGCCGCGTCATGCCGATCATCGCGGCATCGGCCTGCCAGGCGCCGAGGGAGACGATGCCTGCGGCAATGACGATGCCGAGCAGGAACATGACGACCAGCGGCCGCGGATTCAGGGCCCGGGCGAAAGGCATGCCGGTGGTCGTCTTGAGGGTCTCGGCGACGACCGCCTGCCGCAATTCGACCGACTCGCCCGCGCGGCCGTCCGGGCTCTCGATGAAGTTGACGGTGCTGGCCAGCCGATCGTCGAGTTTGGCGAAATGGCTTTCCAGTTCGACGGCCACGTCCTGGACGCTGATCGGCGTCCGCAGCGGTTGCCACAGGCGGCGGACAATGAGGGCGACGGCCAGGGCGAGCAGGCACAACAACATGGCGGCGCGGAAGAGGGCCGGGAACTTGATGAGGTAGTCGAGCAGAATGGCGGCCAGAACGGCCGGCGGCACCAGGGCCAGCAGGCGGCCGAGACCGTCCAGGGCGAAGAGCGTACGGATCTTCCGCCGCAGGCCGCGCAACTGCGACAGAAGGAGCTGTTCCTGTGTCATGGCTAAGCCCTCGTAACGGCCATTGCCGGGGTCCTTCGTCTTAGATGCTCCCGGCAGGAAGCTGTTTCACGGAAGATCGCGGCGGCACGAAATCCCTTAGCATTATAGCATACGGTGCCGCTTGCGGAGCACCCACTCCAGCGTGATCAGCAGCACGAATACGATCAGCAGCCCCGGCGAATCCCAGATCTCGTCGACCAGGTCGTTGTCCACCGTTCGCGTCTGGGCCAGGATGAGGTCGGGCAGCCGGTCGGTCTGGTGCGGCGCGAGAACCTGCCCGCGACCGTTCAGGCCGCTCAACTTGGCCAGCAGCGCGGCATCGCGCGTCGGCTGGCGGAACTCTTCGCGGCTGGGCGTCACCAGGAAATCGCCCTCGGCCCTGACGGTGTCCTTGCCGGTCGACACCTCGGCCGCCATCACGAACTTGCCGGTCACCTCGGGCGTGAACTCACCCTCGAAGAAGGCCAGCGCGGGGCTCGTGCGGCCGAGGACCACCTGCTGCTCGGCCGGCGCCTGTTCGGGCGTCTGCCAGCGGACCGTGGCGGCCACACGCTGCACCTGTGGCCCCACGCTGCTGGGATCGGTTACGCGAAGCTGGATCTTGGCCTTTTCGCCGAGCGTGTAGCGGAGGTTCTCGGTTTCGATGACGGCCCGCTGCTGCGGCAAGGCCAGGTAGCGGACCAGTTGCAGCCAGAAGTTGTTGAAGTAGCGGCGCCCGGTGTACCATCGCCAGCGCCAGGTCTCGTCGCTGCACGAGAAGAAGACCTGCCCGGCCCCGACGCGCTGCAGGACCATGATCGGCAACTTGTCGCCGGTGTAGGGACTGGTCTGGTCCGGATGCTCCAGCAGCACCTGGGTTCCGGGCTTGACGCCGCGGGCGCGGTAGTACCAGTAGAACCCGGGGAGGTCCTCCCAGGTTTTGCGGTTCTCGTCCATGTCCTTCTCGAAACGCAGGATCGGCGAGACCGACCCCTCGATGGTCCGCTCGGGACGAAATTCGTTGCCCACCTGGCCGATCAACTGCTCGTCGCTCGTCTCGACCGGCAGCAGCGCCTCGATGGGCGACCCGACGTAGCTGTTCGGATTGTAGCCGCGATTGCCGGCAATCATCACCAGGCCGCCGCCCTTGACGCGGACAAACTCGTCGATCCAGCCGAGTTGCTCGGCGCTGAACGTGCGGCAATCGACGTCGCCCAGGACGATCACGTCGTACTCGAACAGCTTGTCGCGCGACTCGGGGAACGCGCCGATCGGCAGGTCGCCCTCGGGCGCGAAATGCACGTCGGCGCTCTTCAGCAGGATACTCGTCAGCACCGTCGGGTCGCGGTACAGGGCGTTCTTCAGGTACTGGTACTCCCAGCGCGGCAGGTCCTCGACGATCAGCACCTTGAGCTTGCGGTCCAGCACGTCGATCTCGATCGGCAGGCTGGCGTTGTTCTCGCGATCGCTCTCGCCGTTGGTCGGCTTGAGCGTGACCTGCAACGTGAACGTGCCGGCCTCCTGGGGCTTAAGATGCATCTCGACCGTCTGGGCGACGGACTCGGGCCCGAACGTTACGGCCTTGGTCACGGTCATCTCGGGATGGCCCGTCACGGTCAACTCGAGTTCGCTGCCGCGGCCCTCGTAGCCGGTGTTGCGCAGCTCCACGCGCACCGGCAGTTCCTCGTTGACGAAGGCCCGTCGCTCGGCGGTCGCTCGCAGCAGTTCGGCGTCGTTCGGCGCCGTCACGCTGCCCAGGCCGACGCACACCAGCGGCACGTCGCCGAGGGTCTCCTCGATCTTCCGCGTGTCGGCCGAGACCGTGTCGCGGCCGTCGGTCACCAGGACCAGTCCGGTGAGCGTCTGGCCGGACAACTGTTCGAGCACCTTCTCGACCGACTGCGGGATCATCGTCCGCTTGCCGTTCGGCGTGACGGCGGCCAGTTCGCTCAGCGCCGCCTCGACGTCGTCGGCGCTGTCGATGCGTTTGACCAGTTGCGGCGCCTCGTCGAAGACATAGAGGTAGATGCGCTGCTCGGCGGCAAGCCGCTTCAAGGCGTTGCCGACCGCGCCGGGCTCGGAGACGTCCAGGGCCAGGGCCGCACGGGCCAACTCGAACCGCGTGGGCTCACCGTCGCGGGCGGGGGCGACGCCTCCGCGGCGAAGCATTTCGGCGACCGTCGGCACCTCGACGTCGAGCTTGGTCTCCTGCTCGAAGGTCTGCCAGTCGGCGACGGTCATGCTCGCCGAGCGGTCGACCATGACGGCCACGGTCGAGCGAATCTGGTCGTCGCGTTCCAGGCGAAGGGCCGGCTCGAAGATCATGCCCAGGGCCAGCAGGATGAGCGAGCAGCGCAGCAACATCAGCAGGCCGCGGGCCACGGGCGGCGTGGCCGGATTCTCACGGCGATAGATGCTCCAGACGTAGACGGCGGTGATCACCACGGCCAGGAAAACCGCCCAGCCGGGCCACGCGGAGAGGAAATCGAAGACGACGCGTCCGCCCTCGCCGAGGCGGATGCGATCGATTCCCAGGAACCATTGAAGAAGTCGCGTCATTGTCTCTCGGTTCCCCGACTCACAGCGGCCGGGCTACGTTCTCTCGATTCTCCCAGTCGGGTGCCATGCCTGCCCTGCAGGCATGCCAAACGCCGCTCACGGCAAGCATGGCTGCGGAGCAGCCATGGCACCCCTTGGCTCCATTCCCCGGCCGCGGACGTCCGGGCACCACAGGCAGCTTTACGCGCCGCGGTTGAACAGCCAGGCCAACATCGTCTCGACCAGCAGCAGGCCCAGCATGGCCCACAACAGGTTCCTCGCCCAGCCGCCGGCCGCTTCCTGCTCCAGGAGCGACTGCTTGAGCCCCTCGGCGCCGCGGGCATAGACCAGCGGCACGCCGCCCAGCCGACGGAGCAGCCCGTCGCGATCCAGATGCGACAGTTCGCTCTCGACGGTATCCACGTTGACAGCCAGGCGGAACTCCTTGCCCGTGCCGCCGCGAGTCGGACGAATAGCATACAATCCGCTCTGGTCCAGCACGGCTCCGGGCGCCGCCCGCTCGCGATCGCCGATGACCAGGGCCCGGCGCTGGCCGCCGATGTCGCTCGGCACGAGGCTAACCGTCTCGTGCCGCGGTTTCTCCATGACGAAGCTCGTGTTGATGTCGGCCGCGGACACGGGCAGTTGCGTCTCGGCGTCCACGAGGCGGTTATAGCGCCACAGGACGTCGGGCATCATGTACTTCATCATCTCCTGCATCAGTTGCAGATAGGCCGGCAGCTTCGGGAAATCGGTCCATTCGGCGTCGGCGCTGGTAGCCACGAGGACCACGCGGCCGCGACCGTAGCGCCGCTCGACCACGGCCGGACTGTTCTCGGCATTGGCGAACCGTAGAATGACCTGCACGGCCTCGTCGTCCACCGGGAGGTTGAGCTGGAAATACTTGTTGACCTGGACGCTGCTGAGACCGGCCGCCCCCTGCTGAGCCTTGAAGCGGGCCAGGGCCGGATGGTCGAAGTGGCCCACGTCGAACGTCGTGTACTGCTCGGGATGGCCGACCTCGGTGGTTCCGAGGGTCGGGCCGAGCGAGGCCGGCAGCAGCCCTTTGCCGTTGAGGTAGAGCGCATCGTTGTAGTCGCGTATCCGCACCTGGTCGCCGAGGAAGATCATCACCGATCCGCCGCCCTCGACGAAACGCTCCAGGGCCTTGACCTGCGCGCCGCTCAGCGACGCCACGTTGGCCAGGGCGATGAAGTCCACGCCGTCGGTATCGGCGGCCGCGAACTCGGTATCGCGAAGGGTCCGCACGCTATAGCTGGTGGCCCGCTTCTCGTCGCGTCCCCGCGGGTCAATGGCCTCGCGGAGGTATTCCACTTCTCCGCGGAACGCACCTTCGCGCGGCTCACCGTCGACCAGCAGCACGTCCACGGCCGGCCGCACGTCCACCGCCAGCAGGCGGGTGCTGTCGACCGCCAGGTCGTCGCCGGGTTGCTCGCGGAGCGAGGCGGCCACGGTGTGGCCCCCCGGCTCAGTGAAATTCCACGACCAACTGCGGGTTTCGACCTTTCGCGGCGGCACTTCGCCGACAACCACCGGCGCCAGCCGCTGCCCGTCCACGGCCATGTTGACCACGACGTCGGCGGCCGGCTGGTCCGAAAAGTTCTCGACCTCGATACGGAACAGCGAGTCGATGCCCGTGGTGACCACGGACTTGTCCGGTCGGAGGCTGCGGACGACGACGTTCGAGGACTCGGGCTGCCCGAAGTCGACGACCGTCAGCGTGGCTTTCTCGGCAATGGCGGCCACGAGCTTGGCCAGCGTGCCGGCGGCATCGTCGGTCCAGGCCACGGCGGTGTTGTCGGTGAAGACGTAAACGGTCTTCTGCTCCAGTTCGCTCTCGTCGATGATCTTCTTGGCGACCTCCAGGGCGCCGATCATGTCAGTGGCCGAATCGCTGGCCCGCAGACTCTCGATCTGTTCGAGAACGTAGGGATGATCGTAGCTTGCAGCCGTGATCCGCCCATGCGGCTGCGAGCCGGCCAGGACCAGCGAGACGCCGTCGCGCTGATCGAAGCCCTCGACCAGCCGCGCGGCCGCCTGGCGGGCTTCGAGCATGATCGAACCGCCCTCCACGTTGCCGCGATGCTGCGACGACATGCTGAAGGAATCGTCCATGACGATGATGGCGTGGGTGGCGCTGCGGCCGAACTGGCCGAGCAGCCCGGTCAGGACGGGACGGGCCAGCGCGGCGGCCAGCAGCAGAATGATCAGCGTGCGGATGACCAGCAGAATGATCTGCTCGATACGAATGCGGCGGGCGTTCTTGCGATGGGCAGCAAGCAGGAACTCCATGGCCGCCCAGACGACGCGCTTGAAGCGCAGGCGATTGAGCAGGTGGATGATGACGGGGATCGAGGCCATGGCCGTACCGGCGGCCAGCAGCCAGGGATGAAAAACTGTCAGGGCAAGGGTCACGTGTT
>JAFGPY010000417.1 GCA_016935955.1 Planctomycetota bacterium | reverse complement strand
GCCGCCGTGAGCGGCATCTCGCTGGTCGTCGGCGAGAACGTCTGCGGCGTCGACCCCAAGCTCAAGCTCGACAAGAACGGCAAGGTCGCCGACTCTCCCGAAATGGCCCGTCGCCTGAAGCTCTACAAGGACTGGAAGGACGAGTACGGTGACATCATCGTGCAGCTCAACGTCGAGGACACGCGGCTGGGCGTGGCCGAGTACGTGGTCGAGAAGCTGGGCGTCGAGACGATCGAGCTGAAATGGGGCCAGGGCGCCAAGTGCATCGGCGGCGAGATCAAGGTCCACGATCTGAACCGGGCCCTGGAGCTTCGCCGTCGCGGCTACATCGTCATGCCGAATCCCGAGGAGAAGGCCGTCCAGGACGCGTTCAAGAGCGGCGGCATCAAGGAATTCGAGCGGCACTCGCGCCTGGGCTTCATCGACGAGCAGGACTTCATGCAGATGGTCGAGCACCTGCGTCGCAACCTGGGCGTCAAGCGCGTCAGCCTGAAGACCGGGGCCTACGGCCCGCGCGAGTTGGCCATGGCCATCAAGTGGTGCTCGAAGGCCCGCGTCGACCTGCTGACGATCGACGGCGCCGGCGGCGGCACGGGCATGAGCCCCTGGCGGATGATGGAGGAGTGGGGCATTCCGACGTTCTACCTGCAGTCGCTGGCCTACCAGTACGCCAAGAAGCTGGCCGGCCGCGGCGAATGGATTCCCGACCTGGCGATGGCCGGCGGCTTCTCGACCGAGGACCACATCTTCAAGGTCCTGGCCATGGGCTCGCCGTACTTCAAGGCCGTCTGCATGGGCCGGGCGCTGATGATCCCCGGGTTCGTCGGCGACAACATCGAAGCCGTCATGAAGAAGACCAAGGACCGCAACTGGAAGGAACTGCCGTCGACCGTGTCGCAGTACGGCACGACGCCGGAGCAGATCTTCCACACCTATGAGAAACTTGTCGAACGTCACGGCAAAGCCCAGGTCAAGAAGATGCCGCTTGGGGCCATCGCCATGTTCACGTACGTCGACAAGCTGCGGACGGGCCTGACGCAGTTGATGGCCGGAGCCCGCAGCTTTCGCCTCGACACGATTCTGCGGAACGACGTGGTCGCCCTGACCGAAGAGGCCGCCAAGATTTCGGGCCTCAGCTACGTCATGGACGCCCAGAAGGAAGACGCCATGCGGATTCTGGAGAGCTGAGTCGCGGGCAGTTCTGCCGCACGCGGACGCAACCGGAAAACCAAGGAGCCTGCTCGAATCGCTCGGGCAGGCTCCTTGTTGCTGTGCAAGACCGTAAGACGAATCACTTGCCGCCTGCCTCGTCTTTCCCGGCCGAGGGCAGCCGGGCTACATAGGACCGTCCGGGCACGGCAGGCCGTGCCCCTACACTGGCTTGGCTCACGGCTCGGGCAAACTGCGGCCAAGTCGTGATCGAACGGCCATCATGTCGGCCGTCGTCACCACGCCCGAGTCGTCCACGTCCAGGTGCGCGTTGCCGCTGTTGAGCGGCTGCCCGGCCACTTGCCGCACGGCCAGCATGTCCGCCCTGGTGACGACGCCTGAGCAGTCTACGTCACCGGCCAGCAACTTGACCGTCATGCTCGAGACGACCTTGTCGCCGCCGGCAGTGCGGAGCAGATCGGTCAAGGCAAACGTGTAACGATCCGCGTCGGGCAATCCCTCGACCAACGAGACCGTGAGCTTCCGCCGAGAATCGTCCAGCCGCAGGGCCGTGATTCGCGACGCCATGTCGCCGCCGCTTTGTCCCGTGACGGTGACGCATCCCGGGACGACCGTGGCCGGGTCAATCGCCTCGGCGAACCAGACCGTGACTTCGGTCAGGCCACCGAGCCGGCTGACGGTTCCACCGTCCCGAAGGACGGTGGAACCTGTGCTGCCGGAGGTCGTCCAGACTGCTCTTCACTCGCCTCCCGGCGTGTAGTTGACGACCAGCACCGGGGCATCGGTCGATGCGTGGTCGTACGTCCAGACACGACGGAAGGACCCCGAGACCCACGCGGCCCTGAGACCGAAGTAGTTGCCGGACCCGTAGCCTTGCATGTCGACCACGGCCTGGACCACGTCAGTCAGGTCGGGCGAATCGTACCATGTGTCGGCCGACCACTGGCCAAGCTCCCAGTCCACGTAGTTACTGTCCACGGACCAGGCGTAGGGCAGGCTGCTGGTGAAGGCCGGGCAATCGTCGTCGTCGATGGCCTGCAACCGCACGGTGCCCGCCGTCGAGTAGGCCTGGTTGGCCTTGACCTGGACGTAGGCCGAGTTGATCGTCGATCCGGCCGGAATGTCCAACTCCCACCGCAGAAAAGCCCGCCGTCCGTCGGAGCCGTACGGCCAATGGATATACTCACCGGTCGTGGAGCCGTTCCAGGCATTGCAGTCCATGTCGTCGGCCGAGGCGGCAATCTGGTACTGGACGTCCACGGGCTCGGCTGGCGGATTGGTGTCGAGCACGTAGATGTGAATGGCCAGCGGACCGAAATCGTCGACGAAGTAGCCGTCCTCGGCCTCGATGGTGCGGTCCTCGCCGTAGACGACCACCGTGTCGCCATCCTCAAGGAACGACGCGTTGAACGTGACCGTCTCGCCCGTAGCCGACAGCACTTCGCCCGCGAAGATCCACAGGTCGTCGCCATACTGGCGCACCATGTGGTCCACGCGGCCGCCGTAGGCCAGGTTTGTCGTCACCTCGTAGTCGGTTTCCTCGGGTCCGAGGACCACGGGCGTCAACGTCGTGATGTCTTCCAGGAACTGCTCCATGACGGCGATGTTTTCAGCCGGGGTCTCGGTGTTGTAGTGGTACCAGGAGATGCCCTTGGCTCCGTGGATCACCGTCAGCCAGATCAGGTTGTGCAGTTCCGCCGGCGTCGGGCCGGGCGACCAGGGCCAGGTCAGTGTCGGATCGTCCGGGGCGCGGATGTCGGTGCTTTCGATATAGGACATCACGGGGGCCAGGTTGCGGTTCCAGTCACGGAGCCGGTCCAGGGCCAGCATCGCGTCCTCGAGATCGCACCAGGCGAACTTCGTGGCGTACTCGTAGCAGTAGTAGTCGATCGACAGGATGTCGGCCACCAGGCAGTTCTTGCCGTACTGGTCTTTGTCGTAGAGGTAGCAGTACTTCTTGATCGTGTCGACGCCTCCCGGCATGCTCGTGAAGACGTAACCCGTGAAGTTGACGTAAGTCGGGTGGTTGGTGTCCAGCGAGTGCGTCAGCTCGGTCCAGTTGCGCGTCTCGAAGTGCTTGTTCTCGCCGCCCAGTTCCGGCTCGTCGTCCCAGGCCCAGGCGAACAGGGCCGGGTAACCGCTGCGGGTCGCTTCGACGTAGTCGGCCATCTTGTCGGTGTCCGACAGGGCCGGGGTCGTCTCGTTGAAGCCATCCCAGCGAATCGGCCCCACCACATACCAGCCCTCGCCCTCCCCGGCCTCGAGGTAGTCCTTCCACGAATCCAGGTTGTGTGTTGCGTACCAGCCCTCGGCCATCAGCGTGTTGATCGTCCCGGCGATCGGGTACTCGAACCGCGACTTGTTGAGCAACCACGGCGTTACCGGGAAGAACGGCACGCCGTCGACGCAGATGGCGTTGTTCTCGTCGATGCCCACGTCGGGAATGCCGTTGTGCAGCGTGGTCCACGTCCGCGAGGCCGTGCCGCGAACGGTCTCGGACGTGTCCACGATGTTGACCGTCAGGGTATGCTCGTCGGCCTCCAGTTCCGTGTAGTCGGCCACGAATATCTCTTCATCCTCCAGCGGGCCTTCCTTGGTGTAGACCTCTTCCTCATCCAGCAGCACTTGCAGCGTGTCGCTCGCCCCCACGTTCACCAGTTCGCAGTAGACCTTCTGGGCCACACGGACCTCGGGGTCGGCCATGTGCATCGTGATAACCGCCTCGCCGCCTGTGTAGGTGATCTGCAGCTTCGGGCCGAGCGTGTGGTCGGTCTTGTCCCACGAGGCGAGCTTCTTGTACGATCCCGACACGTACTCCAGCCGCAGACCGATCGCGCAGCCGTAGTCGTAGTTGGCCCGGTCGATGAAGTCCTGGACCAAGTCCGAGATGTCCGCCGAGTCGTACCACTGATCGGCCGTCCAACTGTTGGCGGCGATCGACCAGTCCACGTAGTCCTGGGTCACCGACAGGCTGAAAGGACTGGTGGTGAAGCTCTCGCAGTCGTCCTCGTCGATCAGCCGGATCCGCGAGGCACCAGCCGTGGTCGAGGTGTACGAGGCGTTCACGACCAGCTTGGCCGAGGTAATCGTCGCCCCCTTGGGCACGCTGATCGGGAACCGCAGGAATGTGTACGTGCCGGCGTTCGACGGTACGGCGTACGCGTAGCTGTAGTTGTAGTCGTTCGTCGAGCTGGTCGCATACGTGTCGTCACCGGAGAACCCCGTCTGATATTCCAGCGTCCCGCCCAGCGTTTGTCCGCAAACACCGAGCATCAACAGCATGATTAGCCAATGACATTGCCTCATCGTCCATCCTCCTATCCCATACACGTGACGCCCGGCTGGATTCTGTGGTTCTCGCGACGCGCGCCGCGACACACCGGGTCCCATCCCAGCCCGGTTCATCCCATTCCACCCCGACGCAACCGCCCCTGCGTACGTTCAGCGCACGCCCCTTGCCGGAACTCGGACGCGGACGTCAAAGCGCCTCCAGCGGGACAAGAGGTCCTCTCTGCGATGTCGTTTCAGGCTGGTCGTGCGTACGACTATCCGGAACTGCACGTGCCGCATGTTCCGACGGCGGCCCAAAGAAAGGACTGGGGGGCCTTGCCGCGGCACGAGAAGCGTGCCGGCCTGGGCCTGACGGGTGGCAACACGCGCGCTGATTCGGTCAGATGTCGCCGGTCACACGACCGACGCTGTCAGGCGCCAGGCGGAACGCGTTAGGCTCAGAACGGATTTGCCATGCATGGTCTGAGCAACACCAGTATGAGACCACGGGCATTCCTGGGCAAGGTCTGAAGTGTGTCGCCGCGCAGCCCCATTCGGCGGCCGACGGCAGGTCGCAAGTGCCTGCTTTGCAATAAGATATGGCGGTGACGGCGGTCTGCCGGGGGGTCTGCCGGGAACAAATCGTTGGGGCTTGGGAGACGGCTTCGCCGAGTTCCGGCCCGAAATATCTCCAGGCTGCAACTCCACGCTTCCTGTGGATGCGAATTTCGTGCTCGGCGATTGGAGCCACGCCGGCCGGTCCTTGCCGACAGTTCTGCTCGCGGGTGGCCTGCGCAACAGGAGAGCCGACCTTCATGACGAAGGCCGGCTCTCAATTTCTCTGCAACTGCAGTTGCTTCGTTTCTGCCGTGTGACCTAGCGATGACGGCGAAGCACCAAGCCGATCAGACCCAGGCCCAACAGGGCCATTGTGGCCGGCTCGGGGATCAGGTACCCGTAGACTTCCGTCACGGCATCGGACAGCGTGAAGACGGCCGCATCATAGATCGCGGCATAG